>JACQKT010000016.1 GCA_016204355.1 Candidatus Liptonbacteria bacterium | reverse complement strand
GGATTCGGGTGGGGTTAAAAATTCAAATAGTGTCTCGCCATACAATCTTAATAAAAAGAATGGCGAGTTCCAAATTGGATTGTGCTTGACCCACCCTCCCGTTCGCGCACAAATCCCGCCGTTTTTAGGAAATATTATAAAACGGCTGGGGTTGTTCCCTTGTAATTTTATAAATTAATACTTCTTTACAACTTCCAAATGCAACATCTTGACGCTTGAAGGGTCGATTTTTTGCATGAAGTCCTGTGTTGCGGGATCGCTCATCATCACTTCGGCGGCTTTATGCGCTTCTTCCATTGAGTTCCAGTGGAGAATATCCACCCATTGACCGTCTTTGTCTTTTAGAAGCTCGCGGTCTATGTAGCCGTAGCCTCTTTGCTTTTCAAGAAAATTATTTTGCACTACTTCGGCTTCTTGCAAAAAATCTTTCTCGCTTACGCCCGCGACAAGTTTGAATTGTGCGATTTCTACAATAGCGTTTTTATTCATATTGAAATTGTTTCTAATTTTATGCCGCGTCAAAACGAGCTTTGTTTTCCTCCATCCACTTCTGCTGTTCTGCCTTCTTCTCCTCATCGGAAAGACCAGCCTTACCCTGCATTACGTCAGCGTGTGCTTGCATATAATGAGGCATAAGCGCCTTCATCCATGCTTTAAACGTCTCGCCTTCCGCTGTTACTTCGCATAAGTCGCATTTTAGAGTTTTCATAATGTTTTAGTTAGTTGTTAGTTAATGTTTTCGACCTAGCTATATTATATCTAAAACAATCCGTCGTGTGATCATTGGTCATGCCAACTGCCTCCATAAAAGCATAGCAAATTGTTGAGCCGACAAATTTGAACCCCCGTTTTAGTAAATCTTTACTCATGGCATCAGATTCTTTTGTTGTTGGTGATATTTCCGCAAGTGATTTGAATTTATTTTGAACTGGCTTATTGCCGACGAATTGCCAGATATAGGCATCAAAAGAGCCGAATTCTTTTTGAACTTCCAAAATTGCTTTTGCATTCTGAATTGTCGCTGCTATTTTCAGGCGATTGCGAACGATACCAGAATTACCGAGGAGACGTTTTGTGTCTTTATCACCATAGCGAGCGACTTTAGCAATATTAAAACCGTCAAATGCCTTACGATAATTTTCACGCTTGTTGAGGATCGTTTGCCACGAGAGTCCTGCTTGCGCGCCCTCTAGGATAAGAAACTCAAAAAGCTTTCTATCGTCATGTACCGGCATACCCCATTCCGTGTCGTGATACTCAATCATGAGGGGATTATCATTCAGCCAAGCACAACGCTTTTTAATTTTTTTTGCTGTAGTCATAAATTATAAAAGGATAATGTTATTCCAACCTGAAAGCAACAGTTATCCTATCGCCGATAGCTATCTTTTCCCTGCTCCGTATAGTCGCTTTGAGGGCCACAAAAAAGTCGCCACCTTTTTTCATCATAAGCTTGGTTTTCCAAGATGTTGTGCCGACGAGTGCGGTAATTGGATACATACCCCATGCGCGTCTTCGCTGCTTAAGTTCCTTAGTATATTTTTTTGGCACCGCAACATACACCCAGCCACCAGTATCGAACCGTCTTTTTTGAGCCACGCGGAGCGTGGAAAAACCTTTTGGATTCAGGAATTTTTGGCGGGAATGCGTTTGTGTCGCGCCTGTGGCGCGACCCCATTTCGGGTTCCAATTCCAATTTTCAATTTTGGCGGAAGGGGCGAGATTCGAACTCGCGAACCCTTGCGGGTTGCACGCTTTCCAAGCGTGTGCACTAGACCACTATGCGACCCTTCCCAAATCAATCAGATACTTTAGATACTTTTATACACCACCAGACTGATTATGGCAAAAACTATCGCAAGATACATCAGATAATAAGCAATTATGAAAAATTGATCGGCGCCGGAAGCGATGCCGATAAGAATCGAAGCGATTCCCAGCGACTGCAAAACCATTTTTACCTTGCCGGACAACTCGGCTTCAATCGGAACTCCGTAAGTTTTTTTCCGGTAATATGCACTGGCAATCGTGAAAAGCTCGATTAGAATAATCGTCACCGCGAGATACGGATTTAAGAATTTTGGAATCAGGATAAGAGCCGCCACGCCTATGAGAAATTTGTCGGCCAGCGGGTCGAATGTTTTCCCCCACTCCGTAACTTGGTTTCTTGTCCTCGCCATTGAGCCATCCACGGCATCCGAAAAAGCCGATACCAGGAATAAAATCAAACCGGTATTGTACTGTTCCGCCACAAAAAGATAAGCGATGAAAGGGATTGTCACAAAACGGAACCAAGTAACCGCGTTAGGCGAAATAAAATTAGGGATGAAGGGCAAAACGGTCCGGGCGAGAATCTTATCGGTTAAAGTAAGCTTTGCCATGCTTCAATTCCTGATAATGCTGCCTTTGAATTCTTTTCCTAAAAGCATTTTCTCGAGATTTTTCAGGTCTTTCCCGTCGATTATTATTGCCGTTATTCTTTTCTTTTCCGCGAGCGCCGCGCCGACAGGGTCGACGGGCGAATGAAGTCCCGGTTTCCATTTTTTCGGAATGAGCCTTCTGTATTTGCTCCAGGAAATCTCGCGTATCGCTTTTGCATTTTTGTATTTGTGCGGGTCCTTGTCGTAAACATGCGCCGGCTTTCCTGCAATCACCGTTTCCCCGGCTTTGAAACGGTCTGCTATGGCGATGGAAATATAATCGGTTGACCAGCCCGGACGCCATCCGGATGCGATTGTTACCGGATATTTAAGGGCTTTCATTTTGCCGTGGCTATCGATAACAACCGGATCGGCAATGTCTTTGAATATTGTTCTCAGCAAATGCGCGTTGGCACGAGTGGAGTGAATACCGAGCCAATCCTTGTCTTCGTCGCTTATTTTGGAAACTCTGTGTGCAGCTTCCTGATAAATGCGCGCTATGCGTCCCCCGCCAGCGACAATAATAAAACGGATCCCGTTTCGGAGTCGTTTCAAAATAAACTTTCTGAATTTTTTGAGAAACGAGATGTCGATTGCCTCCGGATACATAATGGAGCCGCCGAGAGCAATAACGATTGTTTTACCAAATTTGTGCTTCATAAATATCGCGCCCTTGGATGTTAAATGCTCATTTCCTGCAACGCCTTTATTCTATCCTCGATTGGCGGATGCGTCCCCGCACCAAAACAAATACTGCGACTTACGCACTTCCGTGCGAGTCGAAACGAAAAGTGCTTGTTTGGTGACGGGGCAAGTAAATATCACATCGACATTTGTTCTAATGCATTAATTCTTTCTTGTATTGGTGGGTGTGTCATAAACAAACGCTGCCACCAGGAAACCGATTTGCCCTTGAACGGGCTGTCTAGCCACAAATGGGCGGTTGATGCGCGCGCAGTTGCAAGAGGCATTTGGTCGGCGCCGATTTTACGCAGCGCCGAAATCAACCCGTCGGGATAACGCGTTAGAAGAACTCCCGAAGTGTCGGCTAAAGATTCCCGGCGGCGAGAAATAGCGAGTTGTATGAGCATGACGCCGATAGGCGCAAGAATCGAAAGGGTTACGCCTATAAGGACAATCAAAGCGTTGCCCCGGCCGTTGTCGCGATTCCTGCCGAATCCTCCCCAAAAAATCGACCGGAGAAACATGTCGCTCAAAAGAGAAATTATTCCGGCGAGGATAACTGCTACAGTTGAAACCAGTATGTCCTTGTTGCCGACGTGAGAAAGCTCGTGTGCGAGTACGCCTTCAAGCTCAGTTTTATCAAGGCGTTTCAACGCGCCTTCAGTCACGGCAACCGCCGCGTGCTCCGGGTCGCGACCTGTGGCAAAAGCGTTTATCTGCTGGCCGGGTGCTATATATACACGCGGCATCGGCAAACCGGCAGTTATCGAAAGATTCTCGACGATATTGTAGAGCTGAGGGTTGTCTTTCTTTTCTATCCGGATGGCGCGGGCCATCGAAAGCGCGATTTTATCCGAGTACCAATAACTGATTATGCTCGATATCGTGCTGAAAATGACGGCGAACCAAAGAATCCCCTGATTGTTATAAACATAAGAGAAAGCCCAACCGATGCTTATAATTACGACGAGAAAAACACTGAAAAGAAGCCACGTGCGGCGTATGTTCGATTCCTGTTGTGTGTATAAGGAAGCCATAAAAAATTATTTTTCCTTGCTCCTATAAAAACGTTCTAACATGTAAAGTGATGCTCGCGCAACCGATTCCGGGCGGAACAGCGGCATGTTGTGGTGACCGGCCTTCTCTGCAACAACCATCCGGACATAAGGACTGTTCTTGAAAAGATTCACCTTCAAAAGTTTCTCGCGCTCCGATGGCTTGTCGACTGGAGCGATTTTTTCGTGAGCGGAAATCGGGTCTCTTTCTCCTTGCACAAGGATAACCGGCACATTGACTTCCGTGATATGCTCATTGGCCTTCGCCATGTTGGAAATTTCGTTCAAGAAACGTTTTGGGTATCCCGCGCCGGATTTGCCTGCCTCCCTTATTATTCCAAAAAGGCCGTCGACAAGCGGCCTCACAGACCTTTTTGGAAAAGAGCCTTCCCCTTTGAAATGCCTGCTTATTCCCAGAACGGTTTTCATCACGGATTTGGGCGTTCCGATGGCCGCATCTTTGGCGAAATTTCCGACAAGTGCCGCTTTGCCCTGTTCATGCAAACCAACAGTATTCATTAGCACCAAACCTCTGATTTTTATTTCCGGATTTCTTTCCTGAAGGAGTACAGTCAGGTCGATAGCCCTATCGCCTCCCTGCGAATGGCCGCTGATGACAACATTGTTCAAGCCGCTTTCTTCAATGAATCTGCGGATGGCCTCGGCTTCGTGTCCAAGCTGTCCGCTTCCGGAAATTTTTTCGGCTCGCGCGAAAATTTCATAAGCAGGCACGTTGGCATAATCGGCGAATGACTGGCTCAGCTCCCGGGCGGATTTAGACTCCGGCGTCATTGACCATCCCGGCATAAACAAAACCGCCTCCGTTAGAGATTCTTTTTCTTTTGTTTTATGTTTCTCGGCTTCCGGCGAAGGTTCAATTTTTTTCAATTCCACCTCAACCAACCCGTTTTCTGTTTCGTAAACTTTTATCGCGTCAGCACCTTCTCCTTTGCTTTTTACTTCAGCAAAAGAACCCGAAGGATATTCGAAAGGCATAAATCAGAATTGTACCTTGACCGGCTGGCGTTCCGCTTCGTTCTCCGATTCGAAAAATTCCATTTCCTTGAAACCGAACACTCCGGCGATCAGATTCGTCGGGAAAACCTGAATGGCGGTGTTCATATCGCGCACGTTCGTATTGTAAAATCTTCGAGCCGCCTGGATTTTGTCTTCCGTGTCGGTCAGCTCGTTTTGCAAATCCAAAAAGTTCTGGTTCGCCTTGAGCTCCGGATAATTTTCCGCCACGGCAAAAAGCGTTTTCAGCGCTCCAGAAAGCATGTTCTCGGCCGCAAGTTTTTCTTTCCCTCCGGTCGCGCCCATCGCCCTGGTTCTCGCTTCCGTAACTTTTTCGAAAACTCCGCGCTCGTGCGCCATATATCCTTTTACGCTTTCAACGAGGTTTGGTATCAGGTCATACCGGCGTTTCGTCTGAACGTCGATGTCCGACATCGCTTCTTTGGCGCGGTTGCGCATCGTAATCAGCCGGTTGTAAACGAAAACCAGCCAGATGATGACCGCTGCGATTAAAATTAAAATTATGTTCGTAATGCTCATATGAAAAACAACACCATAAGGATAAAAAGTACTCCGAGTATTATCCAAACCGCTTCCGGCATAGGCTTATTTTACCACCGCAAAAATGAAATGCAATCCTTCACACAAATTTGAGGATAAATGCAGAACAAAAAGGGCGGTGTTCGCACACTGCCCCGGACAGTAAACCGCCGTCACCTGCGCTAGCCGGCGCGCCTTTCAATAAGATTTTTCAACGCGCGTGCCTGACTTTCCGTCATGGCTTTCTGCGTGCCTTGTCTCTTCCTTTTGGGCGGCCGCTCGGCGGCCTTATTGCCGCCGGAACAATTTGCGTCTCTCTTGCTTTTCATAAGTCCTCCTGTTCTAAATGGTCTCTACTCGTATTTTCCATTTCCCTTCCAACAGCCGCTCTACCAGCCGCCTGCATTCCGGACAGGTTATACTTTCGATTCCCATCTTTTCGACATCATGCGGGTTTATCCATCCGTGACCTGCGGGCCAGTTCACGGGGATATCGTCCGAAAACAGGCAAATGGCCAGACCGTTTTGTAGTACGTGTACCACAATCATAGTGCGTCTCCGGCAGTTTGGTTATTAATGTATTCGGAGCAAGTTAAGTTCTCCGAACGCTATCAACAGTATTGTTCCAGGGAAAAAGAAAGTCAAACGTTTTCAAGTTAAGAAATTCTCTCAAATGTAAGAAAGGTGTGGTTGTAGGGATTTTTCTCGTCTTTCGTTCCCTGAATTATTTCCGTCCTTCGCCAATCTTTCTCGTTGAGTTCAGGGAAATAAGCGTCCGCCGTAAATTCCTCATCGACGACCGTAAGATAAACCCTGTCGGCTAACGGGAGCGCTTGCCTGTAAATCTCCGCTCCGCCGATAATAAAAACTTCGTCTCCTTGCGCAATTTCAACGGCATCTTCGAGCGAGGTAACCATAATGCATCCTTCGGCAAGATACCCGACCTGGCGTGTAACCACAATATTCTGCCTTCCCAAAAGCGGTTTTCCTATCGACTCGTAAGTTTTTCGGCCCATAATTACGGGATGTCCCATGGTAAGCGATTTGAAATGGGCGAGATCGGCAGGCAAATGCCACGGGATTTTCCCCGCGTTGCCTATGGCGCGGTTTTTTCCCATTGCGGCAATAATGGAAATCGTTTTCATCGAAAAATCTAAACGGCTATCGGCGCGGAAATCGCGGGGTGGGGGTCGTAGTTTTCCAGGCGAATGTCCTCGTATTTGAAATCGAAGATTGACTTAACCTCCTTGTTCAGCCATAACTTGGGCAACGGCTTCGGCTCGCGCGAAAGCTGTGAATCCACCTGCTCAAGATGATTCAAGTAAATGTGCGCACTGCCGAAAGTGTGCACGAATTCTCCCGGCTTAAGTCCCGTTACGTGAGCCACCATGCACATAAGAAGAGCGTATGACGCGATGTTGAACGGCACGCCGAGAAACATGTCGGAACTCCGCTGGTAAAGCTGGCAGGAAAGTTTGCCGTCGGTAACGTCAAATTGAAAAAGGCAATGGCACGGAGGAAGCCCTGCTTTCGCCATTTCTTCGATGTCCGCAACATTCCACGCGCAAACGATGTGCCGCCGCGAGTTCGGGCTTTTCTTTATTTGTTCTATAACCTGCGAAATCTGGTCGATTTTTTTTCCGCCCGGCGCCGGCCAACTCCGCCATTGATAGCCATAAACGGGACCAAGCTCGCCGTATTGTTTTGCGAACTCGGCGTCGGCGGATACTTTGGCGGCAAATTCTTTTATGCCGGCACTCCACTCTTCACTTCCTACTTTCGGAACCGGTTTCCCTTGTTTCAAAAGATACGCTTTGTAAGGCCACTCGTCCCAGATATGAACGCCACTATCCACCAAAAATTTTATGTTCGAATCGCCACGCAGAAACCAGAGAAGTTCCACTATCACCGCTTTCATGAAAAGTTTTTTGGTCGTCATTGCGGGAAAACCGTCCGAGAGATTGAACCGGATTTGCCTGCCGAATACGTCTATCGTTCCCGTACCGGTGCGGTCGTTCTTGCGGTGTCCGTTCTCCTTGATGTCCCTTAAAAGGTCGAGGTATTGTTTCATTTGTTTTTCCTTCGATATGGAGTATAAATGCGCCGGACTGTTTTCTCAAGAATCAAAACCTCCGCATAACAGGCGGAGTTTTTGTTGAAATACGCGTTTTAGCGGATTGTTTAGTAATCTCCGCCCATCGGAGGCATTCCATCGGCTCTTTCTTTTTTCTCGGGAATATTCGTCATCGCGGCGCCGACGGTCAGATAATTCGCCGCCACCGAAACGGCGTTCAAAAAAGCAGTTTTTACGACTTTGAGAGGGTCGACTATGCCGGCGGCTTTAAGGTCGCCCACCTGATTGTTCAGTGCGTTGAACCCTTTCCATGAATCGGAGACTGCGCGTTTGGAAAGTTCTCCTTCGACCCTGCTCCAATGTTCTCCGCTGTTTGCGACAATCGACTGTACCGGAGCGGTCAACGCACGGTCTACTATTCCGAGCGCCGCTTTTATTGCATCGTTTTTCTCGCCGGAAATATTTCCGTGTATTTTTGTTGCGACATTGTAAAGCGCTATTCCTCCTCCGGGGACTATTCCTTCTTCCATGGCGGCACGGGTTGCGGCGACGGCGTCTTCAACTCTTTGCTTGAGTTCTTTCTGCGCCGATTCTGCGGGCGCACCGACTTTGATGACCGCGACTCCGCCGGAAAGTTTGCCAAGGCGTTCCTGGAGCTTCTCTTTGTCGAATTCCGAATCGGTCTTTTTTATCTGCGCTTTGAGTTGATTTACTCTTTCATCGATAGTCTTCTTGTCGCCTTTGCCTCCGACTATCGTCGTATTGTCTTTATTCGAAACGACCTTGTGAGCGTGTCCCAGATCGGAAACTTGCACGCTGTCGAGCTTTTTGCCTACGTCTTCGGAAACGAACGTTGCGCCGGTAACAATGGCTATATCCTGAAGCATTTCCTTTCTTCTGTCTCCGAAGCCGGGAGCTTTCACCGCCAGAGCCGTGAAAATCCCGCGGAGCTTGTTTAAAACCAGGGTAGCCATCGCTTCTCCTTCCACTTCATCGGCGATTATAACGAGCTCCTTTTTGCCTTCCTGTAAAAGCTTCTCGAGCAAGGGCAGAAGTTCCTGTATGGAAGATATCTTTTTGTCCGTTACAAGAATGTGCGGGTCTTCGAGAACGGCCTCCATTCTTTCCGCGTTGGTTATCATGTATTGAGAAACATAGCCGCGGTCGAACTGCATTCCTTCCACAATCTCATAAGTGTTGCCTATGGTGTTCGAATCCTCGATTGTTACAACTCCTTCTTTCCCAATTTTATCCATTACTTCGGCGATAAGTTTTCCGATTTCGCCGTCCTTCGCCGAAAGTGTGGCGACCTCCTGAACTTTTTTGTTGTCGTTTATCGATTCCCTTTGCTCCTCCAGCAACTTCACGATTTCTTTCGAAACTTTTTTTAGCTCTTCGGCGAGCTGGATAACGTTAAAACCTTTGTCGCGGATAGCTTTTTCGCCTTCTTCAATCATTGCGTGCGCCAAGACAACGGATGTCGTTGTTCCGTCTCCCACGTTGTCGTTCGTTTTGTCCGCTGCTTGCTTTATGAAATCGGCACCGAGATTTTCGTACTTGTCTTCGAGCTCGACTTCCTTGGCAACGGTCACGCCGTCGAAAGTAACTTGAGGTGCTCCGTATCCTTTTTCTATTACTACCGCCCTGCCTCTCGGGCCGAGCGTCATTCTGACCGCCTGCGCGAGTTTGTCTATTCCTTTTTTGAGCGCTGTCCGCGCGTTCTCATCGAATAAAATTTGTTTTGCCATTTTTGTTGTTTCGCTAATACTCTCTAATTTGAGCACTAATTTCACAAATGATTAGTGAAATTCGTGACCAAATTCGTGCAAATTAGCAAGTCATTCAATTATTGCTAAGATGTCTTCCTCATCGCCGACCAGATATTTTTTCCCTTCGATTTCTATCTCGTCCGGACCGTACTTCTTGAAAAGGACCGAGTCGCCCACTTTGACCGACATGGGAACGCGTTCGCCTTTTTCGTTCAGCTTGCCCGGCCCGATTGCCAGAACTTTCCCCATCATTGGCTTTTCTTTGTCGGCGGTTTCGGGAAGAACAATTCCCGATTTTGTCGTTTTTTCTTCCTCGACTGGTTCGATAAAAACCCTGTTTGATAAAGGTTTGAAATTCATAAATGTTGCTTATGGCAAATGGCTTATTGCAAATTGCAAATAGTGTTTAACAATTTGCTACTAGCTACTCGCACTTTGCTATTTTTCGACCCAAGGCCGAGTCATTTTATGCGAGAGAACGTCGCTCTGTCAAGATTTCCGCTACTTCTTGCGCAGTTTGTCATCTATATTCAAAATCGCCTTCACAGCGTCGCCCGCGGAAATATTGTTTTGCTTGTATAAAACATCGGTTATGTCGCCGGCCGCCCAGATTCCCGCGTCGGAAGTCTGCTGTGTTTTGTGGTCCACGATAACTTCTCCATAGGGCGTCATTTCAACGAGGCCCTTTACGAGTTCGGAACTGGGCACCGCCCCTATCTCCACGAAAATGCCTCCGATTGGAACTACTTTTTCGTTGCCGCCTTTCAGGTCTTTATATCTTATCCCTGACACAAAATCTTTCCCTTCGATGGAAACCACCTCGGCCATTTTCAAAATTTCAACTTTTTTATTGGAAATTATTTTTCCCTGAGTGACAGGGTCTCCTTTCAGCATTTCCGACCTTTCCAAAAGATATATTTTCGTTGCGTAAGGGAAAAGATCGATTACCGCCTCCAGTCCGGCATTGCCGCTGCCCACTACCGCGACTTCCTTGTCTTTAAAAAGCGGCGCGTCGCAAATAGAGCAATACGAAACGCCCCTGCCTTCAAGTTCTTTTTCGCCAGGAACGTTGAGTTTTTTTCTTTCGCTTCCGGTAGCCATCAAAATATATTTTGTTTCGAAATTTTTGCCGGATTTGGTTGTCAGCAAAAACTTTTCCCCCGATTTTTCCATGGAAGCCACTCTGTCGTCGTCTATTATGTCTATGCCTTCCTGCGCACGAAGATGGTCTTCGAGCATTTTTGCGAAATCAAATCCGGAAACCGACTTGGTTCCTATCCAATTCTCTATTCCGGCGGAAAGAAAAGACTGTCCGCCGAAAGATTCCGTTATAATAAGTGATTTTATTTTTTTCCGGGCAGTGTAAATTCCTGCGGCGACACCCGCCGGCCCGCCGCCTATTATTATCAACTCGTACATCTCTGCTTTTTAGGCGATTCCGAGAGCCTTTTTGAGCCCGCGCTGGTCGAATCCGACGAATATTTCTCCGTTGACATCGATAACCGGCACGGCCAGCTGTCGCGACTTCTTGACCATTTCGTCTCTTGCTTTGTCATCCTGGACCACATTGAGTTCCTGGAATTCGACGTTGTTCTTTTTGAAAAACTCCTTTGCCATTCTGCAATAAACGCAACTTGGAGTTGTATAAATTTTAACGCTCATTTTATTTTTTATTTAAACACCGGAACGACCTTTTTATTCCGGTATTCCGCCTCCCTGTGGATTGTTCTTTGGCTCGCCGAAAATTGCCCAGACGTTGACCAAAATCAGGATTATTCCTGCAATCAGATTGCTCCACATCATGATAGAAATGTTGTAGAACCCCAGAAGCCACGGGGATATCAAAATCCATATTCCTATGGCAAGTTGGACATAATTGCGAGTCACGGTAGTAATTTTATTTGGAGAAGCTTTCAAAGTCAAAAATCCCCAACCCGAACCGGCATTTTAAAACCCCGCTATTAGCAGGGTTTTAAAATTCATACCGCAATAACTATATTAAAGTTATCGTCCGAAAGACTGCTTTCTCGCTCTGTGACAGTCGCGGCAAAGAAGCTGCCCCAATCGGCTCGGATCCGGCGCGAAGGGAAGTTCTTCTATTGACGTCTGACATTTCGAGCAAGCCCATCCTCCGGTGCATCCATCTGCGTCTCCCGCCTTGTGCATCGTACGATTGAATCCTCCCTGGTTATCAAAAGCCATCGTTTGTTTTCTGCTTTGTTTTTCGCCCTTTTATTTTAATCCCGGGCGAAATCGTCCCCTTGCGGGGTAACGCCGCACCTGAAATCCATAACTAAAGAAATAATGTTATTGAGATTGGGTAGCCGCTTTTAGCGCGTTTTCGATTATCGGCTGGAATTGTTCGTAAGGGAGAGCTCCTTTCACCACCTGGCCGTTTACAAAAAGAGTCGGTGTAGAATTTATTCCCAAAGAACTTCCGCTGGACGTGTCGTCCTTAACTTGGTTCACGTACTTTCCGCTGTCGTAGCACGAGGTAAAGTCGTTTACATTCAGTTTGAGGTCGTTAGCTATCTGCACAAATAAAGTTTTATTCAGATTTCCGTTGTTTTCTTTTCCATCCCTGAGTTCCGCGGCGTATATGGCGTCATGGTAAGCCCAGAAACTTCCTTGATCTTTTGCGCACTCCGCCGCCTGTGCCGCGAGTTCCGATTCTGCTCCAATAAACTGGAAATTTCTGAAAACCATTTTTGCTTTTCCAGGCTTTACGTAATTTTCACGGATAGATCTTTCCGTTGTATCGAAAAACCTCGAGCAGAAAGGACACTGGTAGTCACCGTATTCTATTATCGTCACCGGCGCATTTGGTTCGCCGAGAATTACATCGCGTGGAGTTTCTTTTTTCAGAGAATCGCTTATCGTTCCGGAATCTCCGCCTTGATTATTTCCGCCTTTCGAGGACCCTACAAGGTATATTATCGCTCCGGAAATTAAAACTGCTGCCACGATTATGCTAGCCGGCAGCAGATAATCTTTTTCCTTCTTGACCGTTTCTCCTGTTTCCATCACTTTAAGTTAATTCTATAAGGGAATAGGAACATGTCAAGTTCGTTCTTTTATCAAAGCGTAGTCTTTCCGGAAAAGCTCCTGTTCGCAAAACTTGAAAATCGCGTATGTCATGAAAGGCGCCGCGAAAACATCTATCGAGTAATGAACGTGAGCCAAAAGAACCGCCGCCCCAAAAAGAAATGAAACCGTGAGAAAAAAATACCTCCAGAATTTTATGTCCCAAAAAATCAGCGCCGCAAGGAATGTCAAACCCGTGTGGCCGGAAAAAAAGAATCCGTCCTGGAGATTGAGAAGTGTGTAAATCTGGTCAAGTATTCCCGTGCCGAGAGTTATTTGGTGCGGATAAATTCCGAGATGCGTCAGGCTGACAAAGAAAGATCTGACAATTATGAAAAAGGACACAACCTTCAGGGAAAAAAGAAGATATCTCGGTCTCAATACGAGGATTATCGCACCGATAACCGTGACCAAAAAAGCTCCGTCGACTATTATGTAGTCCAAGTCTATCGTCGGAATATTGTCCAAAAACATGTCGCCGACAAAATTTGTGGCACTTTTTGCCGAATAATTGCCTGCTGCGCGCTGAGCAACAAGGGCAACCGCTAAAAATAAAACTCCCGCGTAGAGAGATTTTTTCCTTTCACTAGTCCAAAAACCTTCATGCTCGCTGAACATTTTAATCATCGCTTCATCAGTAAAATAATATCAAACCTGCTGGTTTTGGCAAAATCCCACAGCCATTCGCGCAGGACGGACTGGGCCCAGTAAAACTGGTATGATTAGGCAGAATATGAAGAAAATTGCATATTTTCTTATTCTTGCCGCGACAATAACATTGTTCGCCGCGGCGGTTTTCCACTCTGATTTCTATAAAACCAACAGAGCCGCGCTCTCGGAAGCAATTTCTTTCTCGGGAGCGCTTCAATGGGTAATTGCCGGAGGATATTTCCTGACATTTCTCGGGATGTTTATGTTCGGTCCGGTAATAATATCTGCAGCCGCTTTCGCTTCGGCGCTCGGTTATCTGAATATATGGCTGGTTTTCTCAATAGCGGTTTTCGGAGAACTTGCCATTGATTTGATTTTATACGCCGTAGGATATTTCAGCAGAATCGCCGTGATTGAAAAATACGGGCACCGCTTCGGAATATCGACGAAAAAAATGGAGAAGCTGGAAAGATTGATCCATTCCCATCCCGGGAAAACACTCACCGCGATAAAACTCGCGCCAATACTTCCGGTACCAGGGCTGATGCTTGTCGGCTCAACGCGCATGTCTGTAAAAAAATTTTCCCTGATAAATTTTCTGATAGCTTTCGTAAGGGCGGTGATTTTCATCGCCATCGGATATTATTTCGGCGAAGCCTATGATTCGATATCGATTTATGTGGACAATCTGGGATATGTGATACTCGCTGCAATAGTCGTCGGCACAGGGGTTTATTACGCTTACAAAAAGCTTACGGAAAAAGTCGCCGAAGAACTCGAAGGAGATTAACCGACAAGAGAATTTTTCACCTGCTTGTTTTCCATGGCAGCAAGCATTCCTTTTGCAGCCTCAATGTAATGTTCCGGGTGTTCTCCTACGGCGCCGTGTCCTCCGCGAACGGAAAGAAACCCGTCAAGCATGTCGGCTTTGACAATCTTCTGTAGCCGTTTCATCGGAAAAACCGGATCATCGACTCCAGATATGACGCAGACGCCGATGTCCTTCCCGTGGAGGTATCTTAGGGCCTCGTGTATCTGACTGTTGGATATCGCAACACCTTCTTTCAGCGCCCGCAGCGGATTTTTGGCGAAATATTTAGCGCCTTCCTTGCCGGCCACCGCGCCGACTTTTTTCTCGGTTTCGGTGACTGGAATTGTCGACATGCTTTCCACGCCGGCCCGCCCTTTGAACTGGCCGGAAAATCCTTTAACCAGACGAGTAAAAGTGTCTTTGCCGATCAACCCTGCCGGAGCGAACAAAACTATGTTGCGGAATTTTTCCGGCTCGACCAACGCAGCCATAATCACGTTTATTGCCGACTCCGAGTGTGTGATGGCGTCGGTTTTTTCGATGCCTTTTTCCTTTAGCACGCCGAGTATCGCTTTCGCTTTTCTTATTTCTTCCTCGGGATACTCTTCAACCGCTTCCGCAGGAGAAGTTCCCGAGCCGCCGAAACGCGCGTAATCGAGTGATATCACTCTCCGTTTTTCTTTTTTATTGCCTTTGTCATCCGGCTCGGAACTTTCTTCCGCAAGTTGCTTAATAGCCGCTTCATAAACGTTCATTGTACATCCCCATGCCGGAGCCATCAGAACCGGCACTTTGTCCGGAGAGCCAAGATCTACATCAATCGTATCGACTTTGCCACCGTCGGTTTTTATCGCTTCCCTTTCTCGAAATTGTTCTTCAAAAGACCGCCGATTTTCTTCGTTTTCAAACCCAAACTTTTCCATTAGCATTAATTATACAGCCGCTTATGAAAATCGCCATTTTTTCGGACAATTTTTACCCCGAAATATCGGGTATATCCGACTCGATAATATCGCTCGCAAAGGAGCTGGCGGGCCGCGGGCATCAAATACGTTTTTACGTTCCGCGCTACGTTCGGAAAAACTATGCCAAGACAGGTCTGCCGCCGCAGGAGATCGACCTAGGCAGAGACATAAGCATTGTCAGATTATTCTCCGTTCCTTATCCAACCGGCACCGGGCAGGGACGCGCGATAATTCCCCACCCCTTCGTATATTCCAACGCCAAAAAATTCAATCCGGACATCATTCATACGCAGCTTTTTTTTGGGGCCGGACTTGAAGCTCTATGGTGCGCGAGAGTCCTGAAAAAACCGCTTATAGGAACAAATCACACAGCAATAAAAGAATTTATGAAGTACAGCCCGCTCAAGGGCGAATGGGCGGAAAACAAAATACTCCGCTACGTCAATTGGTATTACGGCAAATGCGACTTGATAACTGCACCTTCCCGTTCAGTCATAGACGAAATGAAATTTTACGGATTGGAAAAAGAATCACACGTTATTTCCAATCCGCTTGATATACAAACATTTTCTCCGCTTCCGAATAAAAACTGGCTCAGAAAAAAATTCGGCTTCTCCGGCTGCACTGTTGTGCATGCGGGCCGCTTTTCACCGGAAAGAAAAATCGAGGTGATAATAAAAGCCATGCCCCTCGTAAAAAAAGAATTTTCCAAAGCGGAACTGGCCGTTGCCGGCCACGGCAGCGCGGAAAACGATCTGAAATCGCTTGCCGCCAAACTTGGAATCAGCGCTTCCGTCAAATTCATGGGGTTTTTGGGGAAACCGGTTCTTGCGGAAGTCTATAACGCGTCGGAAATTTTTGCGATAACAAGCACTTCCGATACGCAAAGCATGGTTATGATGCAGGCAATGGCATCCGGTTTGCCGGTGATAGGAGTAAAGGCCAGGGCGCTGCCTGAATACATAAGAAAGAACAATGGAATATTGGTAGAATCGGATAATCCCGAAGCCCTTGCTCAAAAAATAATTTTCCTTTTCAAAAATCCCGAAGCGAGAAAAAAACTCGGCGCAGGCGCAAGAAAATTCGCGTTGAATTTCGGTTCTGAAAGCATCGCGAAAGAGTGGGAAAAAATTTACGAAAAAGCGATAAGGGAGTATAATAATCACCGTAGAAAATAATGCGCATCAGCTTCGTAATCCCTGCTTATAACGAAGAAAACTACGTCGGCAATTGCATCGCTTCCATCCAGAAAGAACTGGGGGAAAATCCCCGTGAAGCGGAGATAATCGTTGTCAACAACGCTTCCACAGACCGTACTGACGAAATCGCTCGAAAGTACAAGGGTATCCACGTCGTCAATGAGCCTAACAAAGGCCTGACATACGCCAGGCAAAGAGGACTTAAAGAAGCGGCGGGCGATTTACTGGCGTATATCGATGCCGATTGTGTCCTGAAAGATGGCTGGCTAAAAATAGCTCTTTCCGAATTTGAAAATCCGTCTGTTGTCGCCCTCAGCGGCCCCCGGTATTACTACGGCATACCAAGATTCAAAAAATTTCTGGCTGATGGCGGCTGGTGGTTCGCGCCTATTACTTACCGGCTGGTGGGCTATATGATACTCGGAGGCAATTTTGTGGCCCGTCGGGACGCCATCGAAAAAATAGGAGGTTTTAACACAAACATAAAATTTTATGGGGAAGACACCGATATCGCCAGAAGACTGCATAGGGTGGGCAAGGTTGTTTTCCGGATGAATTTTTTCGTCTATGGCTCCGGCCGACGCCTAATGAAAGAAGGTGTTTTAAAAACATATTTGGTGTACGCAATCAACTTTGTTTGGGGGGTTATTTTTAAAAAGCCGTTCACCGAGCATTATCAAGATGTCAGGTAAACTTGTCCTGCGCCGACGTAATATTGAATTTACATATGTACTTATAGTACGAAAAGTATTTCGAGGATGTTTTTATGGAAATAAATCCTTTATCTAATATCGGCGCGGGATTCACTCCTTATGCGCGCCGCCGCGCAGCCGCAGTTACGGCTGCATTCGCGATAATTTTTCTCGTGTCGCTGAATTACGTCGCAGACTGGGAAAAATCGTGGCCGCTGGTTATTTTTTATGCAACCCTGCTTACAAATACCTACTTTTCCGTGCGTTCGTTCGCGAGCATAACTCCGAAAGAACATCCCGGCCAGCAGTTGGTCGACGCTGCGCTCGGAGCGTGCATGCTTCTTTTAACGTTCAATTTGAACTCTGTTCTCAATTTTACGATTATTTCGACTTTGCTTTTTATTATAGCTACGCTTAAATACGTGTTCTTGACGCGGCTGGCGGGATACTCGAAACTTCTTTACATGAAAATACGGATTGACGGACTCGGCACATTGTTCTGCTTTGCGGCTGTTATAGGAGTTCTGTGGGGATACGATTATTGGACATCGGTGATATGGGCTGTTGCTTTCGTGCTGGCCAATTTTTACGTTCTTTGGTGGAAACCGCATTACCGGCTGGAACACCATTTTATTGTGAGTAAAATCAAACCACATGAAAACAGACAATAAAGTAAAAATTTTTTTTATCTTGATCGGGGATGTTCTGGCGCTCTACTTGAGTTTGTTTTTGACTCTTATTTTTCGGTATGGCTCGGATTTCGACAGATTTATAGACAGTCACCTGATGCCGTTCAGCGCAGTTTTTGTGCTTTGGCTGATCGTTTTTTACGTTTCCGGACTTTATGACCCAAAACGATTGCGCAACAATATCGATTTTTTGAAAACGCTTTGGCTTGCCATAGCGGTAAATGCTTTTCTATCAATGACCTTCTTCTATTTGATCCCCTATTTCGGAATTACTCCGAAAACGAATTTATTGATATTCATAATTATTTTTACGGCGCTTGAAACCGTTTGGCGCCGCTCTTTCAACAAGTTCACGGCTGAATTCCAGGCCAAAACGAAAATTGCCGTAGTCGGCTCAAGCCGGGCGGCGCGGGAAATTTCCGAACTTATAAGAGAAAATTCCCAGCTCGGCTATGAACTTACGATCTGGCTTGATGGCAAGGAGAACTCTTCCCTAAAAGAAATCGACGATTGGAAAAGGCTTGTCCACAATAACAAAATAAACCTGATCGTAATCCCGAGATATTTCAAAAGCGAACCAGGGGCGGCAAAAGTATTTTACAGTCTTCTTACGCTGGGCATTGATGTCATAGATTTGCCCGCTTTTTATGAAATAATTTTCCAAAAAGTTCCGCTGGACGAAGTAAGCGAAGAATGGTTTCTGGACGAGATTGTGGAAAAGGACAAATTCTACGACAACCTGAAAAGGGCAATTGAGTTTATTTTGGCGGCGGCTTTAGGCGTAATTCTTCTTCCGCTTGAAATACTCATAGCGCTTCTTGTAAAAATTTCTTCGCCTGGGCCCGCTATATACAAACAGGCGCGGGTTGGAAGAAACAAAAAAGAATTCATAATATACAAATTCAGAACAATGAAAGTAAGCGAAGCGCACGCCTGGCCCGAAGAAAATGACAAAAGAATAACCGTCATCGGGAAATTGCTTAGAAAAACACACTTGGACGAGCTTCCCCAGCTTATAAATATAATCAAAGGAGACATTTCCTTTGTTGGCCCCAGGCCTGATTTCTTGGATTTCTACCATGGACTCGAAAAAACTATTCCTTATTACTCCGTAAGAACGCTCGTGCGTCCCGGGGTTACGGGTTGGGCGCAAACGAAATATCCTATTACCGCGTCTCTTGAGCAAACGAAAGAACGCCTTGCCTATGATCTCTATTACATAAAAAACAGGTCTATAGCACTGGACATTGCAATCATCGCCAAAACGGTTAAAGTGCTTTTTACGGCACAGGGCCGCTGAAACAAAAATGAAAATACTATTGACGGGAAGCGCGGGGTATATAGCGCGCGTCCTTCTTGGAAAACTTTTTGAGGAAGAAAACGTAGAAAAAATAGTCGGAATAGACCTTCTGTCTCAACCGCAAGGTATGGAAAACAGAAAGCTTTTCTGGATAAAACATAACCTTGCGGAACCAGGATGGGAAGAAGAAGCCCTAGAGCACGGCCCGTTCGACGTCATTATCCATCTCGCTTTCAAGATAAGAAGCCCTTACGGGAAAGTCCGGGAAACCGCCGAAGAAAATTTCGCAAACTGCCGGAATCTATTCGATTTCGCGTTTGAAAACAAAATCCCAAGGCTGATATATTCGAGCAGCGTCGCCGCTTACGGCGCATTGGAAGAAAATGTCGGGGTCTTGCTGAAAGAAAATTTTCCGCTTAGAGAAAACAAATCACCCTACGGGCTTCAGAAAAAAGAAGTTGAAGAAATGCTTTTAAAGATTACTTCCGAAAAGAATCCCGAAACAGAAACGGTGATTCTGCGGCTGGGCAGCGTTACCGGTCCAATCGGACAAAGTCTCAAAAGCAAATCGATAAGCTTGATATCTTTCGTCAGAAAAATTCTTCCGTTCGTGATAGAAACCGACCCCGCGTGGGCGAGGCAATTCGTTCATGAAGAAGATGTTGCCGGAGCAATAATCAAATTAATCAACTCCCCCGGCAAAAAAGGATCGGAAGAAATATATAACTTCGCTCCGCCTTCTTTTCTTACAGCCCGCGAAATGGCGGAACTTCTCGGAAAAATCGTTATAAAAATTCCTAAATCGTTCGTGCGCCCGCTTTTTTGGCTCGCGTGGAATCTGACCTTAGGAAGGATACCGACTCATCCGGATTCCTCGGCCGGGCTTGTCTATCCGATAAACGTGGACGGTTCAAAAATAAAATCAACTGGTTTTGATTACCGTTTCTCTCCGGCAGACGCCCTGCTCTCCAGAAAAGACCCACAGAAATAAGTTAGTCAAATGGATGGAACTGAAATTGTTTGGGTATACGGCAACAGCAGTGCAGGAAAAGAAACTTTTATAAAAACTATCTCCGAGAAAAAACCGGCCGATGTTTTGCGTGGACTCGGATGGACCGGAAAAGAAATAATTCCCTGCATGGAGAGCATCAATTGGGTCGTTCAGGCAGAGGGCGATGGAAATGAAGAGAGGCGGGGGGATTTGCCTGCGGTTATTGTAAAACTGGCGGATAAACCGAACTCGGTCATTTTAATAAAAGGGCAAAACATCGATTTGGATGAAGACAGACTAAGGGCGGTAAAAACGGCCCTGCCCCGTTGCAAACATAGAACTATTTTCATAAACACGGCCTCCAGAGAAACTTATGAGCGGCAACAGAAAAAGCGCTGGTGGAACAGCGAACGGACTTTGGCAATTGTTAAAAAGCATGCCCAAGATCAAATAGAAAGACTTAAGAAGCTACAATCAGAATTCGAAATCGTTACCATAGATGGTAGCTCAAAAAAGAACTATGAATGTTTTGATTTTCCGCCTATGGTTGAATAATCACATTGAATTTCGACGTTGGCATGCTTATAGTATAATGCAAGAAATATCATTATGAAAATACTTGTTACTGGCGGAGCGGGATTTATAGCTTCTCACATTGTCGACGACTACGTTAAAGCGGGGCACAAAGTGATCGTTGTGGACAATCTCTCGACCGGCTTCAGAAAAAATCTAAATCCGAAAGCGAAATTTTACAAATCTGATATCAGAAACTTTCCGGAGATGGAAAAAATTTTCAAACACGAGAAACCAACGATGGTAAATCATCATGCGGCTGTTTCCTTGGTCATGTCGTCCATCGACAATCAAATTCTGACGTACGAAACCAACCTTATCGGCACCGTCAATCTTCTTCTTACGTTCGGGGAATATGGCAGTGGATCGGCGGGCTACAGGAAAAAGTTCATATTCGCTTCAAGCGGCGGAACAATTTATGGCCAGCCGAAAAAAATTCCAGTCCACGAAAGTATCGCACTTGCGCCTATATCTCCATACGGGCTTTCCAAATTTCTCGGAGAGGAAACAGTGAAATTTTACGGCAAATCTTTTGGATTTGAGTACTTAATTTTCCGCTATCCAAACGTGTATGGCCCAAGGGATATCAGCCACGTTATCCCGATTTTCGCAAGATTGATGAAAAAAGGCATTAAACCGACAATCTTCGGCGACGGTAGCAAGGCGCGCGATTATACCTATATTGAAGACATAGCCCAAGCAAACATTCTTGGACTGAAAAAAGGCGTAAACGAAATATTGAATCTCGGATGGGGTAAAAAAATAACGGACAAGAAAGTATTCGATACTATTAAAAAAGAAATTTCGTTTGTCGAAAAAATAAAAGAGAAAGGACCCGTTGACACGCCTCGTTATGCGTCTTACCGCAAAGGGGAAATTTATCAAATTGCTCTCGACAGCGGCCGCGCGACAAAAATTCTCGGCTGGAAGCCGAAAATAAAATTCGAAGAAGGAATAGGAAGAACTCTTGAAACGCTGTAATAACTTCGGATTATCACCACTCTTTGATTGCCTTTTCCCACCTCTCGAGATTTCCGCAATCGTACCACCTTCCTTTTTCAACCATAAACCCCACAAGTTCGCCGTTGCTCGCCACTTCCGGGAAAATATCTTTTTCGATCATTATAAATCTGTTCGAAAAGTCGGCGTAATCGAAGATTTTCGGCTCAAGTATGTATAATCCCGAGGAAATATAGTTCGAAGGGGACGGATTCGGCTTTTCCAAAAATTCATTTATGTGGTGGCCGCTCATGACCGGCACGCCGTACTCGGAGGGATTTTGAACTGACACTAATGCAATCGTTCCAATTCCGCCTTTTTCTTCGTGGAAATTTTTCATCGCGGACAAATCGAAATCCTTCAGCTCGTCGCCGTTGGAGAGAATGAACGGCTCGCCGTTCAGCCAATTTTTTAAAAGTTCAAGGCCGCCGAAAGTTCCTCTTTGTTCGTCCTCGAAAAATATGTTAATGTTTGCCTCAGCTAATTCTCCTTCCAAATTTTTTCTCCAGCTTAAAAAATCCTTGTCGTGCGAGCGGCTCGCGAGCACGGCTATTTCCGAAACGCCGTGCTTCAAAAAAAGTTCTATCAGGTGGCTGATTATCGGTTTTTTCTTGACGGGCAAAAGCGGTTTCGGGATCTCATATGTTATCGGACGAAGACGGGTGCCTGCGCCGCCGGCCAAAATCACTGCTTTCATAATAAGCCAAAGTATAAACCAGAATGGCGGAACATATCAACCCGCACACCATAACAAGGATAAAAGTATAAACTTGGATATGAAGTCATGAATTCGCAAAACGAAAAAGAATCCTCGTTTGGTGTGGAGGTCAAGAATTTTCTTTTTAAAAATCTGACCAACAGGCAGACTCTCGCGAAGAACGCTTTTTGGCTCGCGGTAGGCAATCTCGGCGGACGCTTTATACGCGCCGCGGTAATAATTTATGCCGCCCGCGTTCTCGGCGCCGCCGGGTGGGGTGTTTTTTCTTACGGCATAACATTGGTCGCTTTTCTGACGATTTTCGTCGACATCGGGATAGATTCCATTCTCACGCGCGAAAGCGCAAAGGCAAAGGAAGACCTGCTCAGGCAGGTTCAGATAATATCGACTTCGTTTTTCATCAAAATTCTCCTTTTGGCAATGGGAGTTTTGGTGGTCATATTCGTGGCTCCCGAATTTGCCACTCTCCCGGGAGTTGACCGCCTTTTGCCCATTATGGCGGCTATTCTTGTATTCGACACCTTTAGAAATTTGGGATTTTCTCTCATAAGGGCGCGAGAAAAAATGGAGGTGGAAGCGGCGCTTTATCTTCTTACGAACGTTGCAATAGTCGCTTTCGGATTCGGAGCGCTTTATCTGCGCCCGACTGTGATGTCGTTCACATTGGCTTATGCGGTTGGCACAGCCATCGGTCTTTTGGCAACTTCTTACGTGCTCAGGAAAGATATTGCTGGAACACTGTCGAATTTTTCGAAATCGCTTGTAAAAGAAATTCTCTCATCCGCCTGGCCGTTTGCCATTTCCGGAGTTCTCGGACTTTTGCTTCTCAACACCGACATTCTGATCATCGGCTGGTTCCGCTCGGCGACGGACGTCGGATTTTATTCGGCCTCGGTTAGAGTCATACAACTTCTCTATATCTTCGGCGGCGTACTCGCATCGAGTTCCCTGCCGATATTTTCAAGATTTATAAAAGAGGAGCAGGAAAGAATCAGAATTGCTTTGAGAAATATTTTAAGATTCGCTTTTTCATTTTCGCTTCCCGTAGCTTTTTGCGGAATAGCGGCAGGCAACGAGATTATCAATCTTCTTTTCGGCGCAGAATACGCGCCGGCGGCTTTGTCTTTCCAGCTTCTTCTTATGACTTTCACTTTCGGTTCCATGGCCGTCATATTGAACAACGTGATTTTTGTATACAACAGACAAAGGGTTCTGATAGTCTACGCGGCTATCGGAGGCTTTTTGAACGTTGCGTTCGATCTTCTTCTTATACCGAGGTACGGCATAAACGGTTCGGCAGTCGCAACCCTCTTGTCATCGATAATTGCCGATTTTTATCTCTGGTACATTGCCTGGCGGATAGTAGGATTCGACCTGAACCTAAAAGTAGGGAAAATCCTTTTATCGTCCGCGGTTTCGGCCCTTTTTCTTTACGCGATTTTGAGAATGGGCGCGCATATACTCCTTGCGATTCCGCTTGCGGGACTTCTTTATCTAACCATGCTATATCTGCTGAAAGAATCTATTCTGAAAGAAGCTAGGTCCATCCTGCAAGCCGGGTAGTGAAAATTCGATTTGCTCGTCTTTTTTTGCCGAGCAAAATAAAATCAGCCGAGTTTCTATTACCCGGCAAGTTTCCTCTTAATTCTTGCTAGTGCCGGATGTATTTTTCTTCTTACTATTTCCGGCAAAAACGCGTAAAAATACTGAAGCCTGTTAAAAACAAGTGCCGGCAGATATCCCGGATACTTGTCCTTGTATCGTTCCATTATCATGAGCGACGCCTTGAGATGAGGCCGTGCTCTTTTTACCGAAGTGTTGTCATTGGACAAGAGATAGTAAGAAAAATATTCCGGGAAGTTATAAAGTTTGCCGATAAGCCCCATTTTAAGCCAGAAATCGCGGTCGCCGGAATATCTTGTTGTTTCGTCGTACCAGCCGACTTTCTCGCCGGCGCTTTTTCTGAAAACGGTTGTGCTGTTGGCCATCGGGTTCCCGAAAAGCATTTTTTTTCTTATCTCTTCGTCGGTCTCCGGCTTGAGATACTTGTAAATTTCGCCGCCGTTTTCATCGATAACGATTACACCTCCGCCGCAACCGACATATTCGGGGTTTTTATCCAAAAATTCCACTTGCTTTTCCAATTTGTCGTGGTCGCTCCAAATATCATCGTCGTCGAGCATCGCTATGTATTCGCCTTTTGCAATTTTCAAGCCGCGATTGTAGTTTTTGGAAATTCCCTGATTGATATCGCTCCTCGTATAAATTATGCGGGACTCGTCTTTTGCCAACCCTGCTACGACTTCCGGAGTACTGTCTGTCGAACCGTCATCGGCAACGATGATTTCCCAATCCTGGAAAGATTGTTTTTTGACGCTTTCAACTGCGGCTTTTATGAGTCCTGCGCGGTTATATGTGGCGAGCAAAATTGACACCTTTGCCATATTCGTTCCATAAAATTAGCAGTTTAAAAATCTTTTGACAAACTATGCCGAAAATAATTATTATTCTCGAAGTTTCTTAACTTCCTGTAACTCCACACCTCAAGGAGGGGGTAGATATGGAACTAGCACTGATGACCATGTTTTATGGGGTATTCACAGGGCTCAAGCCTGTTTACGAAAAATATCTGGCTAAGGGGCAACTCCTGCGTTCCAAAGCCGAAGGCGAGCTCGTGGGAGAAATGGACGACGATCTCGATAAGCGGATCTCGGATTTCCTTTCCGAAAATTTCGCCGGTATTCCTGTAATCAGCGAAGAAAAAGACAGCGAGTGGCCACCGAAAGAAACGAAGTTTTTCGTTCTCGACCCCTGCGACGGCACACACAACGCCGCCATCGAGGCGCCGATCTTCGGCTCAATGCTGGCACTCATTGACGACGGCGAGGTCGCGATGTCCGTTATCTACCTGCCTTTTCACCCGGCCGGGCTTTACCTAGCCCTGCGCGGCGCGGGAGCTTGGCAATTCCAGATGAACGAGACTCCGAAACGAATCAGCGTGTCCGAAAAAAAGACCCTGAAGGAAGCATTCTTGCTTTTGGAAGGGCAAACGCAAAATAACTTCGGCACAGGCAATGAGTTCGCGCTACGGGCAATTCGTAACACGAAACGCACGCGTCTCTGCCTTTCCAGTTGCTGGTCAGGAACGCGAATTGCATCGGGTTCGTCCCTGCCGACAAGCGCAGATGTGCTGATTTCCACGGGCAACAAACCGACGGACAACTTGCCGATTGCGCTTTTGGTGGAAGAAGCAGGCGGCGAAGTGACCGACCACTTCGGTAATCCGTGGTCTCTCGAAAACTGCAACAGCTTGGTGCTCTCGAACGGACACCTGCACGAGCAGATTCTCGCGCTCAACGGTTTTCGGAAATCCCAGCGCGTTTACCAGGTAATGGGATTGAGTTTCCCGTAGTTCGGTCCTGCACGCGGCGACGCGGTTTACCAAAACCGCCCGCCGCATTTTTTAATAACAATTTCGTCCATACAAATTTCTTTGACAAATTACCATTTTTATGATTAAATGCACGGCAGTTCCGCAGGCCTTAAAACTGCGGATTGAAATACTAATACACCGATTTATTTTGCGGCATCGCCGCGGAAAGGAATTCTGTATGGCTGGAATCATAAACATGGCACCCGGTGGATTTTCCACATTGAGCGGCGGGACAAGAACAACGGTGAAAACGACTCGTCCCTGGCAAGTTCGCATGACTCTGCCGGCAAACCAGTCCGATTGCCCGTTGTGCTCTCGGGAACAAATAGACGAATATATCCCGGAACCCGGCTGGTGGAAAACTTTCGAGAATTCCAATACGCCGTGGCCCTATCACCGGCTTCTCATCCCTGCCTACTGTTGGCCGATCGACAAGTTATGGTCGCTCGGTGGTAAGGAAACTCTGGAAACGATGCTTCGGCTCGCAATCGACGACGTGGTCCGTACGCGAGGACACTTGTTTCCGATATGGATTTACACGCATATCGGCTACGGCGCCGGGCAGAATTTGCCACATCTGCACTGGCACATATGCGAACCGCCAACCAAGCCGAAGAATCTTGACTGCGAAGGGTTACTTACGCCTCTTTGGTCGAGCGACGCGTTCAGTGTGCACCTGGGTGGAACAAGGGCCGGACAGGCCTTTATCTTTCCCAAGGTTTCTTACATACCACAATCTGACCTGTCCAAGTTCGCCACCGAGAGCTGGAAACTGGTAGAAATGTTCAACAACAAGTTCAACCAGCCAGACTACTGCCTCTTCATCGCCTTACACAGCGAAACGGAATGGTGGGCCCGTTACACTCCGATTCTCAACAATTGGGGTGGCAGCGAGTTCGCGGCACTCGATCTCGGCACGCCGTTCGTCCTGCCGTGGCCGCACGAAGCCACCAGGGATTTCCTGCTCGCGCCGTGAAATAAACACCAAGTTCTCGAATACTGCAAAAAGGCTGCACCGCGTGTGCAGCCGATTTTTTTTAGTCAAATAATTTTTTCCGCTTCTTTTAAAGACTCTATTACGAAATCGGGACTGCAATTTTTAAGTTCTTCACCGTTATGTTCGTTTTTTAAAAATATTGTTTTGCAACCGATCGCTTTTCCGGGTTTAACGTCTTTATCGCTATCCCCCAAGAAAAACGATCCTGAAAAGTCTATATCGAAATCTTTTGCTGCTTTCAAAAACATGCCGGGCTTCGGCTTGCGGCAATCGCAGTTGTCCTCATTTCGGTGCGGACAATAATAAATCGCGTCCAATTTCATGCCGAGCAATTCGTTCATCTTATCGTTAATTGAAATTACTTCCGCCTCGCTTACCATTCCTCTGGAAATCTGCGGCTGGTTTGTGATAACTATTACAAAATATCCCTTGTTCTTGGCTTCGTCTATCAATCCTATTATGCCCGGCAAAAGTTTGAACTCTTCCAGGCGCGTCAAATACTGACCGCGCGGCATGGCCTCGCAAATTACGCCGTCCCTATCGAGAAATAACGCTCTTTTGTTCTTCATACCATTTCTTGGCATATTCATATTTTTCCGGAGTTCCTATGTCCAGAATTTTTTCGCCAGTCGGAAATCCGTATATCGCCGCCCCGTTTTTTACAAGCGCCGGAAAAATATCTATATCCAGCCTTGATTTTCCTTCGGGGATGAATTCTGTTATTTTTTTTGAAAGCACATAAATGCCGGCGTTTAAAAACATATTTTCGCTAAAATTTTTAAAGTTATGAGGCCGTTGATGCCATCCGGTTATTTTTGAAGTTTTTGGATCAATCTCTACCAAATCTCCGTTTTGCGGTTCATCGGAACGTTTCAAAACAATGGTAGCAAGAGCTTTTCTGTCTTTGTGCAATTCGATTAAAGGCCTAATATCCAAAGAAAAAACCTGGTCGCCATATATAAGAACGAAATCTTCCGTCAGCAAATTCTCCGCTTTTTTTATTGCGCCGGCAGTTTCAAGCAGTTTTTTTGATTCGTCGCTATATTCTATTGAAACGCCCATTTTTTCTCCTTTGCTGAAATAACCCGCAATTTTCTCCGGGAAATAATGGGTATTTAAAATGAAGTTTCCGAAACCCTGGAATTTTAAAAGGTTTATTGTGTTTTCCAAAAGCGGTTTACCGCCGACGGGAAACATTACTTTAGGCAAATTTTTTCCTAAATCCCCCAATCTTGTTCCCAGACCGGCAGCCAAAATAAAAACCTTGTAGTTTGATAAATCAACCATTACCTTGCTTCCCTTCCACCAAATGGTCGAAGTAGTTTTTGAAATACTTGGTCATCAGATGCATTATCGTGTCGTGCGTGCTTTCAACAACCTCATATTCCCCCTTCGGCGTCGGCACGTGAATTTTTACGTCGGCAATCTGGTTCAGCTTATTCGACGGGTCGAATCCCGAAAGACCGATCACGGGAACTTTGTGTTTTTTTGCCACTTCGACTGCCTTAATTATGTTTGTTGAATTTCCAGAACTTGAAATTGCTATTACGACATCGCAATCTTCCAAAACATTGTCGAGCGGGCCGGCAAAAACCATGTCGTAACCGATGTCGTTCGCCCATGCCGTAAGTTCCTCTTCGGTCGCCGGAATTCTGCTGACTCTGAAACGCTTGCTGTGCTCGCCGAGGTGATGACTGAAAACGGTTTTGTTGAAATCGGTAACCCAGTGTCCGGCTATCGCCCACGAACCGCCGTTGCCGAAGATATAGACTCTGCCGTCGCGCTCGTAAACTCCCTGCAGAATGTTCAATGCTTTGGCAATTTCTTCGTGCGGAAGATTTTCTATCGCCTCAATTGATTTTTTTGAAAATTCGGTGATAAAATCTTTCATTTTTTCATTTCGTCGCCGTTAAAAAGTATTTCGACGCCGGACTGGACGAATTTTACGGGAATTTCCTGGAAATCTTTGAGTTCCTTTTCTTTGGCGATTCTGGCAACCGCTTCGCGAACCGCCGGTTTTTTACCTTCAGGAACAAGGAACATGACGCATCCTCCTCCGCCGGCACCGAGCACTTTTCCGCCCCACGCCCCGGCATTTATTCCGGCGCCGTAAATGTCGTCAATGACGGAGTTGGAAACATTCGAGGCCAAACTCTTTTTTCTCAACCATCCCTGATGAAGCATTTCGCCGAGCCCTTTGTAGTCGCCGGCCAAAAGCCGTCCTTTAAAATCGTGAACCGACTCGGCCATTTCTTTCAATGTCTCGAATTTTTTGTCGATGTTAGATTTTTGTTCCGTCAAAACGCTCGATGCCATGCGGGTAATCCCCGTGAAGAATAAGAGCATACTGCCTTCCAGTCCGAGACGTTTTTTATAGTCCAAAAGAACAGGGTCGACGTTTACGCTCTCGTCGGGGTTGAACTGGACCACGTTTAACCCGCCGAAAGACGCGGCGTACTGGTCCTGCTTGCCTATCGGCTCGCCGAGAAGTTCTATTTCGAGCCGCGAAGCTTCTTCCGCGGTTTCCTTTTTGTCGAGCTTATTTCCCTTGAAGGCATGCAGTCCCTTCATCAAGGCCACAGAAAAGGTGGAGGAAGAGCCCAGCCCGGTCTTGGCCGGCAAGCTCGCAAAAGAGCCTATTTCTATTCCTTTGTCTATTCCGAGATCCAAAAGCGCCGCCTTTATGCGCGTGTGCTGGAGATCGTCCGGTTTATCGACGGTTTCGGAAATGGAATACCGCGCCGATATTTTTGGAATTAGCGGCGTCCTGTTTATGGCAACGTAGACAAATTTATCTATTGCCGTGGAAATCACGCGGCCAGGATGCCTGCGGTAAAAATCCGGTAGGTCTGTTCCGCCGCCGACAAAACTTATGCGAAGAGGAGCGCATACAACTATCATAGTTTCAAAATAATAAAACAAAGAAAACGATGTGTCAAAGTAACTTTTTGGCGGCAAGTTTGATACTATAGTTAGGTAAATGGCGATTAAAGAAAAAATAATTGTTGCGGGAAAATATTTTTTTCTCGCAGGCGTGGCGCTGCTTATAGTCAGGAATAATTCCTATCCTTTTTGGATAAAACGCTCGAGCGACATTCTTTTTTTTC
Source organism: Candidatus Liptonbacteria bacterium (assembly GCA_016204355.1). GTDB lineage: Bacteria > Patescibacteriota > Minisyncoccia > UBA6257 > 2-01-FULL-56-20 > JACQKT01. The sequence continues at coordinate 85,198 of JACQKT010000016.1, read as the reverse complement.
TTTCTGCCCTGATCGCTTTATACGTCATTCTCCGGTTCAAAGAAGGTTATAAAAACTTTCTCGGCAACAAAAACGTTTTGACCGGACTCTCGTTGATTTGTCTAGGGCTTGTCCTTGCGTCGCTAGGCGGGTATTTCTCCGAAGGACTTGGTTTCACGAAAGAGGGAATTCTGACAATCGGCAGATTTGCCGAAGTTTTCGCGATTCTCTTCCTTGTTTCGTTTTTCCAAACCTTCGACGGAAATTTTTATAAAAAAGCTGCGTTTGCGCAGCTTTCGACACTCGTTTACCTGCCGACCCTTATTTTACCGAACGCCGATTTTGTGATTGCGATGTATCGTTTTAAACTTTTTGAAAATTGGCCGTCGAATGTCGGCTATTATCTCATTGTCAGCCTGACTTGTATTGCCGTTCTCACGCTCGAAAAAATCAAGCCACTTAGAAAAACTTTTTTCGCTTACCTCGCAATAGCCGTCGGACTTTCAGCCGTACTTCTCTGGACACAATCAAGAGCTGCCTGGCTCGGATTGGTTATATCTCTTTTTCTTTTGATTCTTATCTGGTCTGGCGGCAACTTGAAAAAAATCATATCCGGAGGTTTTTTTGCATTTCTGATTTTGCTTCTCGCTTTTTCAGTTCTTAACCCGTTGATAAAAACAATGGTTTCCGTCAAAATTTTTCCGCAAAACGTAAGCACCCCACCGACAGAAAACGTCGAAGTTCCGGGATTGAAACCGGTTTCGGGCATACTTTCCGAACCGTACCGCCTGGAACTTTGGGGAATATATACCGAAAAGCTTCTTAATTCGCCGCTCGGTTTCGGCGTTAATTATCAACCTGTTAACGTCGGCTTCGGAAAACAGGGCCCGCACAATACCGTTCTTGAATTTATGGTTCTTGCCGGGCCTATCGGTTTTGCGGGTTTCGTTTGGCTTCTCTTTGCCGCCTTAAAAAATGTTTTCCTGAAAATGAAGAGGTTCGTTATTCAAGAACGGTTGTGGGTCGCATATCTTTTCGCTTCACTTGTCGGATTATTCGTCGCCTCGATATTCGATAACATGTCTGCTTTTCGGCTGATGTGGCTTATTTTGGGTTTGGCTGCGTTCGTCTAACTCTTTTTTCTCGCAATCACGAATATTCTATTTCCGTTGCCGCCACTTAACTTCAGCGGCAGCCAGAACAGCAATCCCAAAAAACACGCCGTTGCAAATTTCGCAATCGGACTGAATCGCCGCAATTTGCCCGATTGGAAAAACTGTCCCGCAACGCCTTGGAGACTTATGGGCCTCGCTATGATAATTTCCGGCTCGAATCCCGCTCTCCTTACGGCGTACGATAGCGCTGCGGCGTTCCAGCGCGTGAGATGTCCCGGAGGATAGTCTATCATTTTAAAAATTTCACTTCGCTCCCTGAATGGCACCGAAAAAACCACCGCGCCACTCGGCTTTAATATTGAATTTGCGTCTTTTAGAAATCCGATTGGATCGATAAGATGCTCCATGACTTCAAAAAAAGTAACAACATCGAAACTCTCGATATTCTTTCGTTTGAACTCACTTACAAAATCGCTAAGGTACCCAAAAAAGCATTCGATATCGTTTTCTTTCACTTTATTCACCAATCCTTGATTGATCTCGAGACCGTATACCGAATATCCCTCGTCTCTGCAAAGCGCCAAAAATTCTCCCGAGCCGCATCCTATATCAAGAATTCTGGCTCCTTTCGGATGAGGAAACCTGAAAAATTGACGATAGTTCCAAGGCAAAAAGAAATGGCTTCCGCCGTCTATATGCTGGGAGCGGTAATCGGCTTCGTAGTATTCAAAAGGTGTCCAGAATTGAACTCTACACTTGGGACATTGATACAGCGACCACTTCCCTTTCGGGTTTTGATAATTTTCAACAAATTTAATTTCTTCTCCGGGATCGGGCGGCGAAAAACATATCGGACACTTTTCCGGCGAAGGTTTTATCGGTTCCATAATAAAAAATTCTGTCGTTGAAAACAGGTTATGGCTGGTTTATATTCTCTCTTCCCTGACCGGGCTTATGGTGGCGGCTATGTTCGACAATATGTCTGTTTTCCGCCTGTTGTGGCTGATTCTTGGAATGGCTCTATTTACTTGAATCGAGTTCTTTATATCAGAATTAAAAATTCTTTTCATACCACTCATTTTATATAAATTATATAAAAACAAAAATTGGTTGAGCATTCTGTTTCCGTGAATCCGCGCTGCTGTCTAAGAGACGCTTCTTCTGCAGCGATTGCAATCTTCTCACGATAGTCGGCGTCGCCGCCGCTTATAAGATGCGCGACGCGCGCCTTCAATTCCGGAAATAATTTTACTATTTCCATGACAAGAGCGACTTCCGGCGAGCTTTTTCTTATGTTCGAAGAAAAGGGTTTGTCAAAGCCGTAGGATATTTGTTTGGCGTATTCGATTGCCGGCTCCCATCTTCTCATTACGGCATAACGGGAATTGGCGCACAAACCGTATTCCATATCGTGACCAAAAACAAATGACTGGGCGTATGAAGGATTTACTCTGCCCGAACAAATTGGTTCTTGCGCCGGAACTCCGCGGTTGGCCTTTTTGAAAAGCGCGTAATCGTCTTTTTCAAAAGACTTTGTATTGAACAATCCGTAAACGAGCCAGCCGCTTTCAAAAATGAAAATCGCAACCAACGCAATAAATGCAATATGTTTGACTTTTTGAAGCGCGTAGGCGGCCGCCAGGGCAATGAAAGGTATCAGATGAAAACTCCAAAAAGGGTGGTTTTGAGCCAAAGACCAGCCGCCGATTAACGCCAGATATACCGCGCCTTGAAAAGCAAGCATTCCGGCGAAAAGCCGATGTTCCTTTTTCCTAAACAAGAACACGGCGCCCACCAAGGCAAGCGCAAGGCCTATACCAGTGAACATCCTGACCTCATTCTCTCCCCTGAATAGAATCAGTTTTATAAATGAAGCATGATATTGCGTGGTATGGTCAATAAAAGTACTCGGCACCTCTAAAATTGCGGCAACGCCCCCCAAGAGAACCACTTGAAGTGCGGTTATTGCAACGGAAAATAGCGCTGCCAGCGGCAACGTCCATAACAAAACGCGGCGATAAGCCATATCTTTTCTGAGAACTATATACATCCAGGCCGCTAACGAGGCCAAGAAATAAGTCCAGTCCGTAAGACCGCCGATAATAACGCTAAGGAGAAAAAACCAAACGTATTTTTGTTTCTTTTCTGTTTCAATAAGAAGCAAAAGAAGAAAAGAAAGAAGAGTGAAGAACCCGACTACTGTGTGAAACGACATCATTCTGCCGAAAAAAACAGAAGTGGGGAAAAGCGCTAAAAAGAAAGACGCGGTGAGCGTCAAAAAATGATTGCGGAATGCGCGTTCGATCAAAAACCAGAACACGACAAGCGAAAGAAGGGAAAATAGTATCGCTGGAAGCCGCGTCTGCCATTCACCGACGCCGAAAAACAAATACGACAAATAGAGAGGAATACCGATGAATTGGGGATGATGGAAAAAATATCCGTTTCCACCCCATATCCATTCAGGAAGCCATAGCCCGAAGCCGAATGCCATCGGAGAATGTACTATCCAGCTTTTAGCCGCAATTCCGAATAAAGCCGGTTCATCATCAAGAATCCCCCAGAATGGTGCGGCGATGTTTTGCGCAAGTAAAATTCCGTAAAGTGTGGTTAGTGTAACAAGCGCAATCAAACGCGTTCTTTTGTTTTCGAGAAAAATGCTGATTTTCGACTGAAGTTGCATAATAATGGATTTTATCCAGTTTGCTGTCAGTTTTTAAAATCACTTACGGATCGCATATAAATACCCGCATTTCTCGCCGACATACTCCGTTTTCACACCAAACCCATGCGCCTTCAGTTTTTCTTCAATATGTTCCGGCGAAGCATGGAATTCCATAGCAATATTCCTGAACTTCCTCAAATCTTTTGTGTTCTTGAAAACTTCGAATTCTCCTCCTTCTATGTCCATCTTGAGAAAGTCCGCCCCGGCTATATCGTCCAGCGAAGTTACCTTTTTGAGGGAAACTTCCGCATTGCACTTGTTTATCGAAAGATTTACTTTGCTTAGAAGAAGCCTTTTCTCGATTGTCTCGTAACCGGTCGCTTTTGCTCCACGCTTTGCGGAATAAACCAGGAACTCTCCTATCCCGGAACCGATGTCTAAAACGGTATCACCAGGTTTTAATTTATAGTATTTGTTGTATCTGTCCTCTATAAAAATTTCTTGAAACGAACCGAATCCCTGTTCGATTTCCCCCTCCTGAACCAAAAGAAAAGAAATGCCGTTCCGTAGGCGGAACAATCTCGGCACGCTTTTATCGAGCAATTTGAATCTGTCCAAAACCCAAAGATGCCAGTCTTTGAAAGTAAGAATGCCCCTTACAAGAAGGCTCAACTTCGTTAACATTTTAATGCCGTATCAAAAATTTTCTTTGTACCACGCGGCGTAATCGCGCACAGATTTTTCTATCCCGAATTTAGGCCGCCAGCCGAGCTTTTTGAGTTTTGATACGCCTGATACCGCGTGGCGCGTGTCAGTCCGCCTGAATCCTCCGACCACAATGGGCGATGGGGAGCCGGTTATTTTTTTAACCGCTTTTGCGAAGTCGATGACTTTGTGTGCTTTTCCGCCGCCGACATTGAAAATCTCGAAGTCGGTTTTTTTATTCTTCAGGCAAAGGATGTTCGCCGAAACGACATCCTCAATGTTTACAAAATCGCGCGTCTCGTTCCCGTCTTCATAAACCGTAATAGGTTTTTTTGCCAATGCCTGTGTCACGAATATGCGAAGCGCTCCGGAATAAAGATTCCGAGGAGACTGTCGCGGCCCCTGAACTATGGAATATCTCAAAAGAGTAGTGGGAATCCCGTATGTCTTTCCGAATCTCAATGCCAGACGTTCTATTGCCTCTTTCGAAAGGCCATAGGAATTTGTCGGGGTTAGCTGCTGGTCTTCTTTAAATGGGAAAAACTTTGCCGGTTTCCCGTGCTTGCAGAGAATGTCGAACTTTTTCGATTTAAACTGCTTTTCGGTCCGCGGTTCGGGGAAAAACAATTTTTTGTCATGTTTGCACTGATATATTCCGTCGCCGTATGCGAACTGCGTGCTGGCAAGAATTACTTTTTTTACCTCCAATTTTTTTTCTAGAATCAACTCGTAAAGCAGCGCCGAACTAACCGTGTTCGTATGGAAAAATTTGCTAAAATCCGGACGCTGGTCCTGATAGGCGGCGAGATGGTAAACGTACGAAACGCCTTTAAACGCCTTCAACCAATCTTCTCTCTTTCTGACATCCCCGCGTATCAGTTTGTACCCTTTATTAAGAAGATAGTTGGGCCAGCGTCCGTTGTGAACCGGCGGCTGGAGGTTGTCCAAAATGACTATCGAATATCCTCTTTTAGTTAAGGCGTCCGCCGTATGGCTTCCTATAAATCCAGCTCCTCCGGTTATCAAAATCTTTTCCTTTTTCATTGCTGATAGAATAACATCCTGTGTTTCAGTTGCCAAAAGAACTTTATTACCGCAGAAATCAATTTTCTGGGAATTAGAAGAATCAAGAAAACTATTAACGGATAAAAAACCACCCACCAATTGTTCTTAAGGGCGTCTTTAAAAATGGCGAGTGCTTCTTTTTTTTCTTCAAGCAGAAGATGAGCAATAGCAAGCTTTATTTTCAGCAAGCGAATGATTTTCCGGGCGCCGTATTTTTTTCTTTCGGCTTTCGTCATTTTTCCGAAAAGCTCCCGAAAACTTCTTAGATTCATGCTTTTCATTTTCGCCTGATTGTGAAAACCGGACAGGCTTTTTTTGGTTATGCGATTATAGTGAAGCGGTTTGTCTATGAAGCCGAATTTTACGCCACGGTAAGCCAAGCGCCTCCACAAATCCCAGTCTTCGGCATCGCGGAACTCCGGATTGAAGCCTTTTTCGGATGCAAAAATTTCCCGCCGGAGCATTACCGAACCGGGATTGATGAACTGATGGCGTAAAAGCTGTCTAAAAATATCGCCGCTTGGCATATGTCTACCGTATTCGTACATTTTCCCGGGAGCGTCGTCGTAAAAACTCAAGACGCGGCAATAGACGACTCCACATTCCGGATTGGCTTCGAAAAAATTCATTTCCTCTTTGACTTTCGCCGGAGCGTCAATGTCATCGGCATCGAGAAACGTTATGTAATCTCCGCGAGAAAGTTCGAATGCCTTGTTTCTTGCCTTCGAAATTCCGCCGTTGGGCTGTTCGAAGTAAACAATTCTTTTGTCTTCAAGATAAGGCCTTACGACGCCCGCGGTGCCGTCCGTCGAGCCGTCGTTGACGATTATTACTTCTATATTGGGATAGGTTTGACCGAGCGCGGAGTCTACGGCGGCTTTAACATATTTTTCCGCGTTGTATGCCGGTATTAATATTGAAACAAGGGGTTTGGTCATGGGTTTGGGTTTAGTTTTAGGCGCCGGTCTTGAGTACTGGTGGCCACACCTAAAACTTTAAACCAATTTTACTAAATATCTCGTCGAACCTTTTCTCGTAAACATGGTCGCGGATTGTCCGTTCATATCCGGCGCGGGCGATTTTTTTTCTTTCTTCCTCATGAACCAGATAGTATTTGACGATTTCCGGAATTTCTTCTTCGTTTTTGTAAACCGCTATTTCTTTCCCCGTTTCGTAATAACGCTCCAGGCCTTTTGCGTGTCCCGTTAGAAGAAATCCTCCGCAAGCCGGTATCTCGAAAACCCTTGCCTTTATTTGCGAAATTTTCCTGCCGACCAAAAAAGAATGGAGGTTTCGCGGGAAATGCCAAAAATCCGGCACTATTCTGTGAACGCTCCTTCTGAAAAAAAGTTTGCCGAGCGACTTTGCCGAATAATCCATGTTCGGCTGGTTAAGGCCAAGATTTATTTTGCTGCTCCCGAAAAGTTTTATCATGCCTTCTTCGGAAATTCTTCCTTCGCCCCAACCCGCGCCATATACGGAAACTTTCACTCCCGCCTTTCTCAACGCATCGATAACTCTCTTCCGACCCTTGTTCCAGGAACCGACGAGGCTCACGTCTGTCGTCGGCAATTCGTCTGCTGACGGTTTATAAAGCTTCGTATTCGCCGCCCAGCAGGACTTTATTACGTTTTTGAATCCGAGTTTTTGATACCACTCGAACGGCTCGTCGTAAACGGTCACAACCCAGTCGAAAAACGGCGCCCAATGCTTTGAATAACTCCAAAATCTCCAAGTGTCGTCCGAAAACCAAGCCAGCGTTTTCGTTTGCGTTTCGCGCCTAATCTTGGAAAGAGTTTCCTTGCTTACCTCATCCGTAAGCATGAACACGAAAAGCAAATCCGGCTGCCATGATTTTGCGGCTTCAAAAAGTTCCTCGTTGAATTTTTTCTTGCCCACTTCGAGAATCCTGTCGAACGGAAAATACTTTATCTCTACCCCCGGAAAGTCTTTGAGGCTCAAATAAAAATTGTTGTGTTCGAAGCTCAACCCCGCTTCTTTTTTGTAGAACGAATATTGGATGCCGGTGTAAATTATGCGCATGAATGTGGGTTATTTTTTGAAAGCAGCATCGAGAAAACCTTTTGCGTAAGCGCCCCAACTCAAGTTTTCTTTTACGAATTTCTGGCCGTCCTTCGCCATTTTGAGATAAAGTTCGCGGTCATTTATCAGTTTTTCCGCCGCTGCCGCTATTTGCTCCGGCCTGCGCGGGTCGACGAAAAGCGCCGCCCCGTTCCTTTCTTTCAGGTACATCGCCGCGCTCGTCACGTTCGAAACTATCAAAGGCATTCCCGCCGCCATCGCCTCGAACGCCGCCATCCCCCATATTTCTATGTCGTTCGGAAAAACGAAAATATCCGTGGCGCGAAAAGTTTCGAGCAGCCCCTCCGCGCTCACGCCTTCGTAATTGATGGTAATGTACGGCGCCGCGTTCGATGATTCAACAAATTCGTCGAATGATTTTCGGTAGCCGGGATTCCCCCAGGCGTCGCGGCACACAATCATCGCGCTCGCCTTTATTCCATTTTTCCGAAGGATGGAAACCGCAGAAACGATGTCTTCGTATCTCCGATACGGGCTCAAAGCGCCGACACCGAGAAGCGTGACCTGCCCCTTTTTAAATTCGTCGCGTATTTTTACAGGCTGTTCGAAATGCGGATAATCGAGTCCGAGATATAAGAGTGCCACCGGCTTGCCGCACTGCGCGGCGATCGGAATGCTGTGTTTGTCCATTACTATAACTTCGTCGACGTAACGGTAGTAATCTTTTTCCGCCAACGGTTCCAGTTTGAACGCAAGCCAGCTTAAAATATTCGTTACCGGATTTTTTTTCGCCCTGTAATTGGAGGGCATATCATGCATTATCCAGACTATCCTGCACGACGGATTGCGCGACCGGTAATATTTTGCGGCGCGGTACGCGTACCAGTTGTGGCAGTCGAGAACGTCGAGGTTCGCCGGCAGTGTTGCGGCAATCGCGCGCGCCGAAGCGTCGGACCAGCGGCGCACTTTCAATCTCCCGATGATTTTCTTTAGCGGGTTCGGCGAATTTATGTATTCGAGAACTTTGCTTAAAGGCTTGTCCGAAGGGATTATTTTCAGCTCAAGTCCTTTCCACTTGTCGGCGAACGGCCCGGCATCGAACACCGGTGTCCACACCGAGACCTCGTGCCCAAGCCGTCTTAAACCTTGCGCTATGCAGGCAACCGAATACGTATCACCCATTGGATGGGAAAGGTCGAGGTGAACTATTCCAATTTTAAGGGGTTTTTTCTCCACGTCTTTGTCGCCGGTACACAACGCACTAGGCGCGCTTGAAAAGCAGATTCGTGCCGTTGCGTTTCCCAGCTGTATATTTCTCAAGAACTTCTTCTACGGAAACAGGCACCAGGCGTTTTTCGTGCTCATCAAGGTCCTGAATGGAAAAACCAAGTTCCTCGAAACCGCGCAGAAATCTTTCGTGTTCGCCTTTGCCACCGGTGGCTTCCATTATGAACGGGATATATTCGCAGATTACGGTTATGTTCCTGTTTTTCGTAAAAACTCCCTTTCCTCCCTTCAAGGCGAGATTTTCCGCTCCTTCGGTGTCGATTTTCATCAAATCTATGCGCGTATCCTTGAAATAATCGTCGAGCGAAACCGTCTTAACGCTGGTCTCTTTCGCGTATCCTTCGGGTGAATTGCCCCTTACGAAAGGAAGCACCAAAGTTTCCGGGTCCTGCATCGGATTGAAAAAAGAATTATTCCCCCATTTTTCTTCCCTTAAAAATATTTCATGCTCGCCGACTTTTTCGGAAACGGCTTTTTCAACTACTGTGACGTTTTTGTAATCGTTCGCGTCAACGTTTTTTCGAAGAAGGGCGGAACTCCTCGGGTCGGGCTCAAAAGCGTAAACTTTCCCCGAAGGACCGACTTTATTCGCGCCGATGAGCGTGTACCAGCCGATTGACGCGCCAATGTCCACGAATGTGTCGCCCTCCTTAAGAAGCGACTCGATAAGGTCGCTTTCGTACGGCTCGTATTCCTGAAATCTCTCGCTCAGATAACCGAACGGGTCCATGTACATTTTCCCGCCTCTTTTCATCATGAATTCTTCGGTCTTGCCCCTAAGAAACTTGTCCGCCGCGAGATTGATATTCTTCAAAAACTTTATTCTCGATAAACCTCTTCCTCTGAAAAGGTTTCTCAGAAAAACATATGGTTTTATGAGTAATTTTCTCATGCTTGGATAAAGCCAATTATCGCATCAGTTCTATTTAAAATCAATTACTTTTTCGCAGCAAATGGGCCGCGCAGTATGGGTACTTTACACGATTAACCAATCAGGCGGCTCATCAACGCAGAATACTTTTGCTCATGAGCTTGGACATGCATTGGGTTTGGCGCATAGTATAATAAGTAACGTTATGTATTACATACAAACTACGCAAACTTGGCTTGGTAATCGTGATATAGAAGATTTTAACTATTTCTGGCCATAGATTTCAAAAGTCGAAAATAATAACGCAAAATGTTAATACAACGTAAACATGACTAAATTAAGTTTATTGGTAGGAAGTATTGTCGTGCTTGTGGTTATTGGCACCAGTGTCTATTTTTACTTCTACAGAATTTCGGAACCAGACATTATCGTGAGTATTCCTGCTGTTACTGAAAAAGTAACACAATCGTCCGATGAAATATCTGGTGTTACGCAAGGTGCAACAACCACGAATGGAGCTGAAAAAAGCGGGCCGTTGGTTATAAGAGAAATTCACAATGAATGGGCGGCGGATTTTTCAAACGACAGAATATTAGTCGGAGGATCGCATAACGTATTCGTAGCGAAGATTATAAAACAAATCGACACACCCTCAGGTGCGCTTCGCCCACAAACATATTTTGAAGCGGAGGTTGCCTACAATATCAAGGGAAGCGCACGAGGCATTATTATTGTTAGTCAGACAGGGGGATACATAGACGGTGTTTTATATGTAGTAGGCGGAATAAACTACGGCGATCTTTTGGTTCCGGCTGACCATCCTGAAGCTGGTTATATGCTCCAGCCAGGAGTGACCTACCTTTTGCCGACAAGATACAGCGAAAAAGAAAACAGGTATCACGTCAATTCTTTTCCGCGCGTGACCAAGCTAATCAGTGTCAATCCTAACTTATCAAACGCTCAATTGCGAGAATTGGCTGAGAACGATTCGAGAGTCAAGCAACTACAAGCCGCTTATCCGCAAGAGATTCTTTTAAGTTCAGATGTTGCCCGTGGCGACACCCGCAACAGCTACCAATCCCTCACCGAAGCGCAAAAATACGCATTGCCGTATTACATCGGCGCATACAACCCGAATCCGACATCTACCGCCTCGAGCACAACGCAGTAAATTTCCTTTTACTTGATTACCCCAATAACCTTATCGGCGAATTTTTTCACTTTGCCGTAATCCGCAGGTGCGCTAAGAAATTTTTTTATCCTATTTCGGTATTCTTCCAGTTCCTTCTCGGAAAGATTGTGCAAAAATTTATTTAACTCCGCATAACTTCCGAATTTTCTGAAATCTACGAAACAATCCTGCGGAACGATTTTTTCTATGTCCGGAGCTCCGAGATAAACGGGGATGGAACCGGCGGCCAGGCAATCGAAAATTTTCTCGCTGACCCATCCCGGATACGCGCCGTTTTCGAAGCAAATTGAGAATTTGTATTCGCTGACGGTTTTCAATTTGTCCGGGATTCTTCCGCGCCAGGATTTCTTTACGTATTTGTCGTAGCCGAAATACAACGGATGCCTTACCGGCAAATCCCAATAGAAGCCGTACAGGTCGAAATCGAGGGAATTGCTGAAAAATTTTATAGCTTTCAGCCGCTCGCCGTAGAGGTCGCCTTTTAGCGAATGCGGCCTGACATTCGAATTCACCATCGTTATGTACTTTGTTTTGGAGGCGTCAAAATGCGGGCTTATTATATTTCTGGCGCGATGTTCGAAATAGTTGAAGTATTCCCACTTTTCGTTCGAAACGCGGCTCGTAATGAAAATTTTGTCGTAAAAACCAGCCCTTACAACGTCGTCGAGCTGCGAATACACGTATGGCATCGCGACAAGCGGTTCGAGCTGCATCAAAATCCTCCTTTTGAAAAATTTATAATTTTCGCGGAAAAATGTTCTGCGTTTAAGTAAAAATCCCCCTCCCGCCTTGGGATAGCGGAGATAATAATAAAGACGCCAGAGCAACGTTTCGCCGGGGTGGTTTAAAACGAGCAGTATGTCGTCGGGCTTGGACTTTTCTCTGTTCCATTCCGTATAGGATTTAACAGATACTCCTTTTTTGGCGCACGTTTCGTAAAAATCGTTCCAAAAAAGTGCGTTGGGGCTCCCACCGTCGTACGGCCGGAAAAAAATTCCTTTGCCTTCGAAAAAGCTTTTCGGGAACTGGTCCGCGCCTGCCAATAAAATATAAAGACTTCTCATTTGTTGCGGTTTGAATTCAAGAATTTTTCAAGCTTCTTCCCGAGCAACGAATCAATTTTTTCGTTTTTCCCGAAAAGATTTTTTTCGTCCCTCGGGTCGTCGAGCGAAAAAAGCAAACTGCATGATTTCATTTTTATAAGTTTGTGGCCTTCCGAAATTATCGCCGACGCCTTAAGGCTGATTCCGGAAAGGTCGGCTTCGTGCGTTGAAAGTTCTATTATGACGTCTCTTTCTTCGCCGTCGAAAATATTTTTACCCCTGAAATTCGCCGGCTGAGAGATTCCGGAATACGCGAGCATCGTCGGCGCAAGGTCGATAAGCGAACGCGGCGTTTCCGTTTTCCCCGGCTCTCCGGCAAATTTCTCCGGAGCGACAACAATCAGAGGAACTTTTATGTTCTCGCCGAAAGCTTTTTGCGGATGTATAAACCCACCGTGTTCGCCGAATTCTTCGCCGTGGTCAGCGGTTATGAAAACAGCGGTTTCGTCGTTTAGGATTCCCCTTTCGGAAAGACGAGCAAAAAGCTCTTTAAGCGCGTTGTCTATATTCCGTATGCCTTCGTCGTACATCTCCAGATAAAACCTCCTGAAAAGCCGGTTCACTTTCGGATATTCCCCGAAAAAAGTCATAAGATAATCGAGAAAATACGACTTCATTTTCGGGAAAAAATTTTTTCCTTTGCGCAGAAAAAGCCCGTAAGGGTCGTGCGCGTCCATGTAGTGAACCCAAAGAAAAACCGGCTTGTTCTGTTTCTCTTTTATTTCTTCTTTTACCGCTTCGTTCATCTCGAAGGCAGTGTAATAGGGAGGAATCGGCCGGACTATGTTCAGATAGATTTTTCTCAGCGTGGAAATAACCGGCTCGAGCAGTTTCGCTATGCGGCCAAAAATCGTTTTCTTCTCGGCTCCTTTCGTTTCCCAGTCGAAAAGTTTTTTGGCGAACTTCGCCTGCCAGGTGCTGCTACGCATCGCCCGCGAAACGCCGCTGTTCTTGAAGTAGTTAAGATACCTGAAAACATCCCATCCTTTGCCATATCCGAAATATTCCGAAAGATAGGCGTTGGAGTGGAATCCCATCGTTTTATAACCGGCTTTTTGAAAAACCTCCGAAATCAAGGTCCTTTTATTTAACGCTTCCCGAGAATATCCGCCGAAATCCAGCGGGTAAGTCGAAGACAGTATTCCCGGGAAAGATTGCGGCGTAGCCGAACCGGTCGAAAAAGAGTTTTTGAAAACAACCCCTCTTTCCGCAAGCGAGTCGAGAAACGGGCTTGTATTTTTCTTGTGGCCGTAAACGCCCAGATGGTCCGGGCGCAACGCGTCGAGGGTTATAAGTATTACGTTGGGTTTTTTGGACATGATTAAAAGTCTTTTATCCTGCCGACCCCGATTATATCACCGCCTTGCTTTATCACGAACTTGTTCAAAAAAGTTTCTTCTTTGTCGAAAAGAACCGGGGAAGAAAGGTTAAGTTTCAGCTTCTGGATTTTATTCGGCGCGGCTGACGGGATCAATCCCTGGGAAGCGTTCAGCGAACCGCATTCCACGGTTGCCGCTTCGTTCGGTTTGAAATTTTCGAAAAGAAAAATCTCGCTGTCGGCGTCTTTCGCGAAATTCGGCCTGTTATTTTCTGGAGCGATGATTGTTCCGCGGGAAATTTCCCATTCCTTTTCGGCGAAAATTCCGGCGTTTTCCCCTGCTTTGACCGATTGCGTTTCGTCCCCGGAAACGGAAAGTAATTTATCGGCCGCAAAAACTTTTCCGGACGGCAGCGCAACGATTTTTTCTCCTCTTTTCATTTCGCCGCTTTTGACGCTGACTGCCGCTATCCGATTTCCGGCGCGGATGTAAACATCCTGGACAACCGCGCGCAACGGCAAAGAAACTGGCTTCATTCCACCGATAATTTCTTCCGTTTTTTCAAAAACGCTTGAACCTTCGTACCACTGCATTTTCGAAGAAGCTTTCGTTATGTTTTCGCCCTCGCGCGCGGAAAGAGGGATGTAATGAACGTCTTCCGCGGAAAATTTGCCGACCAGTATTTTTTCCACCTTTTCTTTTATGCCGCTGAACGCCGCTTCTTCATACCCGAACTCGTCCATCTTGTTTACGGCGACGATTAGTTTTTCCAAGCCGAGGAACTCCGCGAGCATAAGGTGCCCGACGCTCATTTCGTCTATTCCTTCTTTGGCAGAAACCATCAAAATCGCCATATCCGCCCTGGAAGCGCCGGAGATCATTTGGTGGACAAGCTCGGAATGCCCGGGAACGTCTATGAAAACGTACAAGGCCCCATCGCGGCCGTTTACGAAGACCGAAGCGGTATCGTACGTCATTTCCTGCTCACGTTCTTCTTTGAAACTGTCGAGAAGATGCGCCCATTCGAAAGGACGCCCGGCTTCGGCGTCGATTTCTTTGATTGTCTGCACTTTATCGGCGGGAACCGAGTTTGTCTCAAAAAGAAGCCGTCCCAGAAATGTGGATTTACCGTGGTCCTTATGGCCAAGAACTACTATGCTTGGAGTGGGCATGGGTTTAGTTTTGGCCGCTGGTTTTTTTATTTCTGTAACCCAAAGCAAATTTATCCCATGCTTCGGCTAATCGAAAAAGTTGACGCGCAGTTATGCTGTATATTTCCATTAATTCGCTGCATAAATTTTTGTCGATACCGTAAGTAAATATCTCGGCATTGTGATATTCCGACAATAGTTTCATTACATTCAGACATAGCATCGTCTAAATATTTTTGGAATCCCGCTTTCTTTCTGATGCTTTTTGCCATATCCTTCAGCAATTAATCTTGGAACCGCCTTTGTTGAACGAGAAAGTTGATCGCATAAATCAAATTTCTCGTTCTTTGGAAGTAGGGGCAGTAATTCTTTATGAACGCGAATGCAGGCACTATAACTGTTTTGATAAACTTCTAAATCCGTGAAGTTTTTAATTGTTTTCCGGTTTTGTTTCTCATCCATAATATTTAACTGGCGCTTACACCTAAACCCAAAATTACATATACCCTAACGCCCGCAACTGCTGCATCACATATTCCTTTTCTTTGTCCTGCGCTCGGCCGCCGCGTTCGGAATCGGTTGTTTTTTCGAGTTCGGCGATTATCTCGTCTATGGTTTTGGCTTCCGAATCCATTGCCACCGTGCACTTCGTGCATCCGAGCGAACGGAATCTTTTTCCGTTCTTCGAAAAATAAAGCGGATTGACCGGAAGATTTTCGGCTTTAAGATATTTCCAAACGTCTATTTCCTGCCAGTGAAGAAGCGGATGCACGCGGACATGGTCGCTCCCCGGAAAATCCGAAAGATAGTCCCAAATTTCCGGCGCCTGATTTTTGTAATCCCAGTTGAACTGCTTGTCGCGCGGCGAAAAATAGCGTTCCTTGGCGCGGATGCCGTGTTCGTCGCGGCGTATGGAAACTATTAGCGCGTCGATTTTTCTTTCATCCATGACTTTTTTGAGCGCGTCCGTTTTGTTCGCGCCGCAGCAATCCACTCCGGAAATTTTATCCCGTTTGACTATGCTTTTTTCGACAACCATTTCGAATCCCCAATCTTTGGAAACTTTCTCGCGGAGTTCGTAAGTTTCCGGAAAATCTATGCCGTTATCGATATGTATTACGGGAAACGGAATTTCTCCGAGAAACGCTTTCCGGGCGAGCCCAAGCGTTACTGTGGAATCTTTGCCCATGCTCCAAAGCATGGCGATATTCTTGAAGCGCGCCTTCGCTTCCCTTATGACCGATATGCTTTTTTCTTCGAGTTCTTTTAAACGCGCATTCATGTTATTGAAAATTGGCTTGATATTTTATTTAAGATAGCCGAGCGCTCTCAAGTGTTCCTTTACGCTTTCTTTGTCAAAAGACACTTTTTCTTTTTCGCCGTCTTCGTTCTGCTGGGAAAGAACCTCCCGGAGAATGAAGGTAACAAAAGAAGAAGTCGAGGCAAACCCGCTGTTTTTGATGATTTTTTGGAGCTTTTTGTTGAGCGGCTCCGGTATGGAAACGGTGGTGTATTTCATAATTACAGGTAATTATAGCCTATGGACGGCAGCTGTCAACCCCCGGATATTGCCCCTTAATAACATTTCCTTTAACATATACCTCATGAAAATAATCACAAGAAAAACATGCCGGCTCTGCGGGTCGAATAAACTCAAAAGCATTCTCAATCTCGGAAATCTTTACGTTTCCACTTTCGTAAAAAGCAGAAAAGAAAAAGGAATGCGCTCGCCTCTCGAACTGGTCCTCTGCCAAAATCCGAAATGCGACCTTCTTCAACTCAAGCACACGGCTCCGCAGGAACTTATGTACTCGCGCCACTACTGGTACGAGTCCGGAATAAATAACGTCATCGTCAGCGACCTCAAGCAAATAGTTTCGCAGACCATAAAAATGGCCAAGCCGAAAAAAGGCGATGTTTTTCTCGATATCGGCGCCAACGACGGCACAATGCTCGGTTTCGTTCCGAAGAAATACATTCGCGTTGGCTGTGAGCCGGCGGACAACCTTCAGGCGAAACTCCGCAAAAACGCCGATTATGCCATCCACGATTTCTGGTACAAGAAAACATATGACAAGCTCGGTCTGCCGAAAGCGAAAATCATCACGGCCATCGGGATGTTCTACGACATGGAAGACCCGAGTCAGTTCGTCAGGGACGCGGCGCGCGTTCTCGCCGACGACGGCCTTTTCATCGCCCAGATGATGACGCTCAAGCCGATGATTCTCAAAAACGACGTTGGAAATATCTGCCACGAACATTTGGAATTTTATTCTTATCCCTCGCTGGTTTATCTTTTTGAGAAAAACGGATTGGAAATTTTCAAAGTCGAGGAAAACGGCATAAACGGCGGCAGCTACCGCCTGTTCGCGAGAAAATTGAAGAAAGGAAGCATAAAATACCGCGAACTGAAATTCGACTACAAGGCATTCGCGAAACGTCTCGTCGAAAACAAGAAAAAAACCGTCGAGTTCATCAAAAAGGAAGTTAAAAAAGGAAAGAAGGTTTACGCTTACGGAGCTTCAACGAAGGGAAACACGATTCTCCAGTATTACGGCTTGAACTCGAAACTGATCGCCGCCGCTGCCGACAAAGACCCCAAAAAATGGGGCAAGTTCACCGTCGGAACATTGGTTCCGATAATAAAAGAGGGTAATGCAAGGGCAGAAAAGCCCGATTATTTCTTCGTTCTCCCGTGGGGGTTCATCGAATCCTTCAAAAAGAAGGAAAGAGAAAAAGGATTCTTCAAGAGGGGCGGGAAATTCATAGTTTCCATCCCGAAGTTCAAGGTTATTTCTTAATAAGTTTTCCCGCCGGCGGTTTGTACGAAAACACGCTATCAAATTCCCCAGCGAGGAATTTGCGCTCGCTCTCGGCCTCGCTCGCGTCATCCGTATTTTTAAGGAAGCTCTCGGAGCTCCGACGGCTTGGTTATTCGCTTTGCGAATACGTCGGAGCGAGAGGCAGCGGGCGTACGCCGCAGGAGTGTACGAACCGCGGTTCCGAAAAACACGGATGACGCACCATGCCCGTTCGGCCTGCGAGACGGTTTTCTTTACAAACCGCCGGCAATAAATATTTTATACTGGGGTAAACAACTCCATCATTTCGCGGGCATAAATGTCCCACGATATGTTTTCTTTGACGAACCGCTGGCTGCTTTGCGCGATTTTGAAATATAGTTCCGGCTGCGAGGCGATTTTTTCTATTTTTTCGGCAAGGTCGGCGGCGTTCTCGGGCTTTACGAAAACCGCGTTTTCGCCGTCGGTCAGCCGCGAGCCGAGCTTCGGTTCGTGGTTTGCTATAACAAGAATTCCCGCCGCCATCGCTTCCCATATAACGAGTCCGAAAGTCGAACCGCTCCTTATAGGCGGCACGTGGATAAGATGCAAAAGTATATGGCTTTCCTTGTAAAGCCGGCGCAGTTCTTCTTCTGAAACGCCCGCGAAACTCAGCTTTACGATACTTTCGAGATTGTTTTCTTTAACGAGCTTTTCGAGCATTCCGCAATATTCGTTTTCCTGCCAGACGTTATTGGCAACGACATCTAGGCGAACATTCAATCCCTTATCGCGGAGAATTTTAGCGGCAATTATCGCGTCTTCGTACCGGCGATATTTGTTCGGCGTTCCGAGCGTCATCAACTTCAGCGGCCCGCTCTGAGCCTTGCCGAAGGGCTCTTTGCTCAAATCCTGAGGCAATCTTTTTGCCGGCGCGTAGAAGTCATCGAAATCGACGCCGCTTATTATCACTCTCGATTCATTTACTCCCCTTTTTTTCAACCACTCCATCTGGAAAGGCGCGAGAACAGCCCCGGCATCGACGGCACGAATGAATTTCTTTTCAGTGAAATCGCGCATTTTGTTGTAAACGATACTGCCGATATTGGAAAGGAAGTCGTCTTTTTTAAGATGAATATACGGCGGCTCGTTCATTGTCCAGACGACGCGGCACGACGGATTTCTCTTTTTGTAAAAATACGCCGCCTGATAGGCGAAATCGTGCACGTTCACGACATCGAAATCGGCGTCCATCGCTTCGGCAATCGTCTTCGCCGCCTCCAGTTCCTGCCGGTAATGGTGCATCCTTGAAAGCATTCTGCCGATGAACCCCGTTTGTTTCGCTTTCCAGTCCATCGCTCCGCCCGGCGCAGGAATAACCCTGACATCCAAATTTTCCTGAATTTTCGAGAATGCTCCTTTATTTGCGGCGACTGTGTATATCGCGACCTTGTTCCCCATCTTCTGAAGGTTTCTTGCAAGAATCAAAATCTGGCGGTTGCCCCCGCCTTGCGCCTCGAGATTTATCGATACAATTGCGATTTTCATTGTTTGATTAAAGATAAATTTATCCATTAACAAAGTCAAAAACTGCTTTGTTTGCCAACCCTTTTACTTTTATAAAACTTTTTGTAAGATAAAGGCACTTTTTATTTCAATGAAAAAAGCTCTGATTCTCGGCGTTACAGGACAGGATGGTTCTTATCTCGCGGAAGTGCTCTTGGAGAAAGGATACGAAGTCCACGGCATGTACCGGAAAACCGCGACCGGCAATACGCGGAACATCGAACATTTTACGGATAAGATTACGCTTCACCGCGGCGATATTTTGGATTCGACTTCTCTTTACAGAATAATAACGACTGTTCAGCCGGACGAAATTTATAACGAAGCCGACCAGGACCACGTCGGCTGGAGTTTCGAGGCCGTTGATTTTCAGTACAACGTGACGGGAGCGGCTGTGGGACGCCTTCTTGAGATAATCCGCCAGCTCAATCCGAAAATAAAAGTGTTCCAGCCGCTGTCTTCTCACATGTTCGGAAAAACGACAGATATCCCGCAGACGGAAAATACGGACTTCCAGCCGCAAAGCCCGTACGCCTGCGCCAAAGTTCTGGCGGCGGTAATCAGCAGGTTTTACCGCGAAACCTACGACATGTTCGTGGGCACGGCGATTTTTTACAATCATGAATCTCCCCGCCGGCCGGATGAATACCTTTCGAGAAAAGTTACCAAAGCCGCCGCCAGAATATCGCTCGGTCTCCAGAATGCTCTCGAGCTCGGCGACCTTTCCGCCAAAATCGACTGGGGTTATTCGAAAGAATACATGGAAGCCGCCTGGAGCATTTTGCAGCAGCCGAAGGCCGACGATTACATAATTTCAACGGGCGAAACGCACTCGGTCCAGGAGTTCGTCGATGAAACTTTCAGACAGGTGAATTTAGACCCGTCGAAATACGTCAAGGTAAATCCTAAATTTTTGCGGCCGGCTACGAATACGATACTTTTCGGTGATATTTCCAAGGCAAAAAATGCCTTCGGGTTCGACCCCAAAGTAAAATTCAAAGAACTTATAAAGATAATGCTCGAGCACGATTTGAAAGAAGCGAAGCGCGAGATGGTCGACAAAAAATAAGTTTTAGTTGTGGCCGCCGGCGCATGCGAAAAACCGGCGCCTAAACCCAAAACTAATAACCAATGAAAAAAGAATATCCGCCGATAAAAATAAGAGTATGCGAGCCGGACTTGAGCAATCTTGAAATAGAATACGTAACCGAGGCCATTAAAAACAATTACGTTTCAGGCTTCGCGCCGCCGGTCAAACGTTTCGAGAAAGAATTCGCTGAAAAATTTGGAATGAAACACGCAATCGCCGTTAATTCCGGCGGTTCCGCGCTTTTTATCGTATTGAAAGCTCTCGGCGTAAAAGAAGGAGATGAAGTCATTATGCCTTCGTTCACGATGGTCGCGAGTCCGGCGGCGGCAAGCCACTGCGGCGCGATTCCTGTTTTTGTGGATTCTTCCGAGCAGAGTTTCAATATGGACCCGAAAAAAATCGAGGAAAAAATAACTCCGAGAACCAAAGCGATAATGCCGGTGCATATTTACGGCGAACCGTGCGACATGGACCCAATAATGGAAATCGCGAAAAAGCACAATCTTCACGTAGTCGAAGACGCCGCCGAAATTCACGGCGCGAAATACAAGGGCAAAATGGCGGGAACTTTCGGCATTGCCGGCTGCTTCTCGCTTTTCGCAAACAAGATAATCAGTTCCGGCGAAGGAGGAGTAATTCTTACAAATGACGATTCTCTAGCGAACGCCCTTAACCACATGAAGAGCTATGATTTCAACGACGACATGCATTTCTGGCACAAGACCGTCGCTTTCAATCTCCGTTATCCCGCGCTGAACGCGGCGCTCGGCTCCGCGCAGCTAAAGCGGTTTGATGAACTGGTAGGGAAAAGGAGAACAAATGCCCAATATTATATAAACGGACTAAAAGATGTTCCCGGACTGACTTTGTTCCCCGAAAAACCGGACACTTTTTCGGTTTTCTGGATGTTCGGCCTATTGGCGCCGAAACGCGACGAGCTTATGGATTTCCTCGCGGAAAACGGAATAGAAACAAGGACTTTCTTCATCCCGATGCACCGCCAGCCCGTCTATCAGCATCTTCAGAAAGACGAAAGATTCCCGTGGGCGGATCACTACGGCGACAACGGACTTTATCTTCCGTCGTCATCGCAGCTGACCAGCGAACAAAAAGATGAAGTCGTTGGAAAAATAAAGGAGTTTTATCAAAAGGCGTAAATCACATATGCATGTAAATAAAAACACCGCCGTTCGGCGGTGTTTTTATTTTTTACGAGCTTCGCGATCAAACGTTGGAATACGAGTTCCTGACTTCGAGCGCTTCGGCCGCTTTGATCAATTCATCTATTCCTTCCTGCAAAGTAATCGTCGTGCGGAAACCGAGACTACTTATTTTCTCGTAAGAGACCATATAATCACGCTGGTCGATGTCGTGTCCCACGTCGGCAAAGTGAAGATAATAATCCACCTTTTCGCGGATCATTTTCGCCAAATCTTCCTTGCTGCAATTCATGCTGTTGTCCCCGACGTTGTAAATTTCGCCCTTCATTTTGTCATAATTTTCCAGAGCAAACAAAAAGGATTTTGCCATATCGCGGACGTGTATGAAAGTTCGGAGAAAAGTTTTTTCGTAAAGAATTAGGCTTTTTTCTTTTACGGCGCGGTAGGTAAAATCGTTCGGTAAAAGATCCAGGCGCATTCTTCCGGAAACTCCGAAAGCGGTGGCATACCTGTAAATCACGTATTCTCCTTTGTTTCCGTTTTTGATTATTTCTTCCGCCTCGACTTTATGCTTGCCGTAATCGCTCAACGGATTCACCGGTGTGTTTTCCGTGCAAAGGTCTTCTTTGAGCTGTCCGTACGTGCTTCCTGTTGACGCGAAAAATATCGGGGCTCTCCCGTTGGTCGCTTCCACGAGATTTTTTGTTCCGCCGACGTTTATCTCGCGCGAAAGTTCCGGCTCTTTTTTGCAGGCCGGAAAGCCGACTATGCAGGCTAAATGTATGACCGCATCCGTTCCCTCCACGGCTTTTTCAACCGCTTTTTTGTCGCGGATGTCTCCTTTGACGAACTCGAAATTCTTGTCGCTGAAATAATGCAGCAATCCGTCCCCTCCGTAACGGAGATTGTCGAAAACGCGGACTTTGTATCCGTTCTTAAGAAGTTCTGGAACAAGGCTTGTCCCGACATATCCTGCGCCACCCGTCACCAATATTTTTTTGAATCTCGATTCGCTCATTGATGGGCGTTATTTTAGCGGGTCTTTAGATACCAGTCAATCGTTCTTTTTAGTCCTTCCTCAAGCGCCATCTTGGCTTCGAACCCGAATTCATTTTTCGCGCGGGAAATGTCGAGCATGCGCCGCGGCTGTCCATCGGGCTTGGAAGTATCCCATTTTAATTCTCCATTGAATTTTACCAGGCGCATTATAAGCTCCGCCAATTCTTTTATGGAAATTTCGCGGCCGCTACCTGCGTTCACCGGCTCTCCTCCGTCATATTTTTCCGCCGCAAGAACTATCGCCTCGGCCGCGTCATCCACATAAAGGAAATCCCTTGTCGCCTTTCCGGTCCCCCAAACGTCTATGAATTTGTCGCCCCGTTCGGCCGCTTCAACGGCCTTTCTGACAAGAGCCACGAGAACATGCGAATTTTTGAGGTCGAAATTGTCCCCCGGCCCGTACAGATTGGTGAAAAGCAAATGTACGGCGTTGAAGCCGTATTCCGCCCGGTATGCCTGCGATTGCACAAGCATCATTTTCTTTGCCAAACCATAGGCGGCGTTCGTCTCCTCGGGATACCCGCTCCAAAGGTCGTCTTCCCTGAAAGGAACGGGTGTGAGTTTGGGGTATTCGCAGACGGAACCGACGCCGACGAATTTTTTAACGCCTTCCAGGCGTGAGGCTTCAAGAAGATTGAGCGACATCGCCGCATTGTCGTAAAACGCCATAGCCGGATGCTCTATGTTGAATCCCACTCCGCCAACCGTGCCGGCTACGTGAATTACGGCTTCGCATCCGGAAACAACCTTGCGGCAATCATCAGCTTTCCTCAGATCCATCTCTGTGCTCCGCGGCGCATAAATGTTTTTTTCTTCCACGCCACGCTCCAGAAGCGTGTCTTTTACGACGCTGCCCAAAAATCCCCAGCCGCCGGTAAGAAGTATTTTTTTATCCTTTAGAGAAAACATCGATTATTGTTTTCTTTTCCGCCGCCGACAGGTCGGGATGGTTCGCGAAATAAATTCCGCGTTCATGGATGATTTTCGCATTAGGCGTCATTTTGGAATCGGCGTAGCGCTTAACGTATTTTTTGAAAAACGGTTGGCGCGTTATATCGCCTGCTATCAGAGGCCTTATTTCTATTTTTTTGTCACACTTTTTGACCAATTCTTCCATTATCCTGCCAGAACGGCATACCACCGGAAAAGTGAAATTGGAAACGACGTCCATGTGGCCGTATTCGATAGGAACATATTTGTTCTTCATCCTGTATATTTGTCGCCCGATCGAGATGAAATTATTCTGACGTTTTTTCACTATCTCCGGAAGGAATTTGAGCTGATTTTTTCCGAGAAACCCCTGTATCTCCGTAGGGCGAAGATTGTATCCGAGATCGTAAAACGTGTACTTGGCATACAAAGGAGACGTTATTTTGAAGCACCGGCGCAGTTTTTTGCTTTCCGCTTCTTTGAGGTTTCTGTCCCATCCGTGCGCGCGGACGATGCGGAGCATCGCCGCGAGTTCTTTGTCGTCAGTCGCCACCGCTCCTCCCTCTATGGTCGGCATGTGATGCCCGACGTAAAAAGAAAAAGTGCCCGCAAGGCCGAAATTGCCGAGCTTTTTCCGTTTGAAAACGCTGCCTAACGCTTCGCAATTGTCTTCTATGAAAACAATTTTATTCCGCTTGCAAAAAGTTTTTATGTTATCGATGTCATCGCAAAATCCCAGCGCGTTTGTCAGGAAAAATCCTTTCAGCCGCCGGCGTTTGAAGGCCTTTTTTAAAGTTTCCGACGATACGTTCAGCGTTTCTATTTCCACGTCGACGGGAACCGGCTCAAGGCCCATCTCTATAAGCGGCATGACATTGGTGGACCAGGTTGTAGCGGAAAATCCCACGGCGTCTCCTTTGCGGAGAATTCCCAAATTTAGCAAGGCGCGTATGAGCGCCAAATTCGCCGAGCTTCCGCTATTGAACATAACGGCGTCTTTTCTCCCCTGATACTTGGCGAAATTCCTTTCGAAAGATTCGCATTCCGAACCGAAACTCAGACGTTTCGATTTAACCACAAAATCCGCCAGTTTTTTCTTTGTTTCGTTCTCGTGATAAAACGTGTATTTAATGAGCCGTATCATTGTTTCGGAAAAGTTATTTTTACCTTTTTCCTTTTTTTCCCTTTTAAGGGAAACCCAGCCCTTTTAAGAGAGTATTTTAAGTAAGGATGCCAGCCGCTGCTTGCCCTGTCAAACCACTTCCAATCGGAACTCTGTGCGTCGAGTTTAACTTTTGCTGCGGAAATTTCCATGTAAAAAGGGAATGCTATCGCGTGCGTATTTGTGCCGCGGAAATATCCTGTGGGATTGAAATATTCGTAAACTCCGAGTTCTTTCACTCTTTTTGGCTTCAGACCCGTCTCCTCCGCGAGCTTTCTTATCGCTCCTTCTCTCAATGTTTCGTTTTTCAGGATGCGCCCTCCGGGAAACCACCATTTCCCTTTTTCCGGTTCATTTTTCCTCTTAACCATCAAAAAACGGCCTCTGCCGTCCGAAACGACGATGTCCGCGCAGACTATCGGCAAAGAATTATGGACAATCCGATAAATTTTTTCCGGGATAGGTTTTATTACGGGACGGAATTTTTTCACTTTTTGGCGTTTGCTTCGGGACCGTACTGTTTCATGTCATGGTCAACCATTATCTTCACAAGCTCCTTGAAGCCCGTTTTCGGTTTCCAGTCGAGTTTTTCCCTCGCCTTGGCATAATCCGCAACGAGATTCTCAACTTCCGTTGGGCGGTAATAGCGGGGATCGATACTTACGTATTTTCCCCAGTCTTTTACGCCTGCGCACCTGAAAGCTTCTTCAAGAAATTCTTTTACGGAATGGCTTTCTCCGGTGCCTATCACGTAATCGTCCGGCTTCGGCTGCTGCATCATGAGCCACATCGCCTCCACGTACTCCGGGGCGTAGCCCCAGTCCCTTTTTGCTTCCAGATTGCCGAGATAAATTTTATTTTCCAGACCGGCGACTATCTTGGCGATTCCTCTGGTTATTTTGCGCGTTACGAATGTTTCTCCGCGGCGCGGGCTTTCGTGATTAAAGAGAATTCCGTTGACCGCGAAAATCCCATAGGCTTCGCGGTAATTTTTGGTGATGTAAAAAGAAAAAACCTTTGAAACGCCATACGGACTTCTCGGCTGGAACGCAGTCGATTCGTTCTGCGGGGGTTTCGCAGCGCCGAACATCTCGCTCGAGCTTGCCTGGTAAAATTTAACTTTCTTCCCCGTATGCTCTTCGTAGTCTTTTATCGCTTCAAGAAGGCGCAGTGTTCCGAGCCCCGTTATGTTGGCGGTATACTCAGGTATATCGAAACTTACGCGCACGTGTGATTGCGCTCCTAGATTGTAAATTTCGTCCGGCTCGATTTCGTATATAAGCTTACGCACGGTGTTTGCGTCGGCAAGATCTCCGTAATGCAATATCAGACGCAAGTTTTTCTCGTGCGGGTCCTGGAAAATGTGGTCAATCCTGTAGGTGTTGAAAGTGGACGCTCTCCGGATTATTCCGTGAACTTCATATCCTTTGTCCAAAAGTAGCTCTATCAGATAACTCCCGTCCTGGCCTGTGGCTCCGGTTACGAGCGAAACCTTTCTTTTTTTATCTTCGGACATTTTCTTATTGAGTTTTCGTGCCTGACGAATTTTCCGTCATTTCTTCGATAAACGTCTTTGTTCTCGCGTCGTTCGGCCACTGGCGCAAAACCTGTTCCGCGATTTTTTTGAATTCATCCACGTTTCCCTCAAGCCTGTAAACATCCATAAGTCCGTAAAGGGATTGCGGGCGTTTTGGTCCCAAAGCCTGTTCCTGCTTGAAATACCTTTCGGCATTTTGGAGATATTTCGGTTCGCGTGTCTGCAAATAGGCGAATTCGTTCATCATTCCCATTATGTAAACATCCTGGCCGAAACTCATTCCCCTCCCTCTTTCTATGATCGGGTTGTAGTATTTCTCGATGAAGCCAATGAGTTCCTCCACGCCCCTGGGATCGGAAATATTTTTGACGTTGTTCGCAACGGTGTTTGCAACGCTCCGAACAAGTTCTTCCTGCCCGACCGGCGAAGGATAGTCGAGCGGCACAGAGAAAACGTTTTCGAAATCCGTTATTGTCCTGACCCTGCCGGAAAGCTGCATTGTGTCTATAAAAACCATCGATTTTCTCATCGGAAGATAGGTTCCGTAATACGCGATTATCACAATCAGTATGGTTACCGAAACGGCTATTATTTTTTTAATTTCGGGATTCATGTTGCGCTTGAAATTTCATGGACCGTTTCGTTCCTGGAATAATAAAGTTCGTAACACGCGAAAGCGAGGAACAAAAAGAGGTTTATGTATATCGGCAAAACATTGAAAAGCGCCAAGCCCTGTATCAGATAGCTTGTGGGAAGAGAAACTATCAACGCCTTAAGAAGGGGGTTTTTATGCCGGAATTTTCTAAACCATTCCCAGTAGAATATCGCGAATATCGCGAAGTGGCTCAGGAATCCTATCAGGCCCAGCTCAACCAGATAGTCGAAAAATATGCTGTGCGCGTAATCGAACCACGTTTCCGAGTTCTGTCCCGGAATGAAATGGCGCGGATCGAAGTATTTGTCGAAAACGCCCGAAAAGTTTTCCGGACCCCATCCCAATAAGGGTTTCTCCAAAAAACCCTGCCACGCGGAATTCCATGTCCAAAGCCTTGTCTGGAAGGTTCTGTCGGTAAGTTCGATATCGAAGAGCCGCCCTGCCGGAAGATTTTTCACGAAATCCGTATTCCTGTAGTAAACAAGCGAACCAAAAATTATCGCCAAAGCCGCTATCAAAATCGCGAACCATTTCCTTAATTTCGGATAACTGAATGCCAAAACAAGAAGGAAAACGAAAACGGCTCCCGCCAGGCCGACAAAAGTACCTCTCGTTTTGGAAAGAAGGAAAAAAACCAAAAACAGCGCTCCAAGTCCTCCATATACGAATTTTTTCGGCAAAGTCTTATTTTTTTCGGAAAACCACAGCCACAAAAGATAAAAAATCGCGAACATCAGGTAAGGAGCCACATATGCCGGATTTCCGAGAGACCCCTGGAATCGCTCCGTGTAAAAAAGTCTTCCTATAAAAGTTGGCGCCGTTAATTTTCCCGAATCGGAATAAGGCCCGACAAAACCGAAAGGATTGGAAAGGCTTCCGTCGGGATTCGATACGAAAACCGCCGCGCCGACTCCGTAAAGTATCATGCCTACGGCCGCTATCACGGAAACCCAGAAAATCCTTTCCCAGTCTTTTTTTTCTTTGAAAAGAAAAACCAAAAGGAAAAATAAGGCATAGTAATGAAGCATTTGGAATCCTCCTTCTCCTCGCTCGTAATTGGACCAGAAAGCGGCGTGCGAATCGAATGCGAAAATCGTGGACAGCATGAAAGCCGCAGCGAACGCCGAAACTGCTGCGAACAGAGGCTTTCTGAAAATATCTTTCAGCCGCGCCAGAACTTCTCCGTCGGAGGCCTCAAATCCCCACCACAAAATGAAGAAAATCAGCGCCAATTGTATCGCCGTTCTGAAAAAATAATCCTTCCCTCCGATAAAAGGAAAGAACGTCGATATCATCACTATCAAGACGCTGAAAAGCGAAACGTATAGGAAAAATTTGGAGAATTTTAGAAGCATGATGTCGATGATTTACGATTTAAGATTTACGAATCAAGATTTTTCCCATTCACAAATCATAAATCTCCATTTTTAAATCCATATTACTTGGCATACTCCACCGCTCTGACTTCGCGAATGACGTTTACTTTTATCTCGCCGGGGTATTTTAACTCGGATTGTATACGATTGGCAATTTGGCGCGCCAATTCCAGCGCGCCGAAATCGTCTATCTTTTCGGGAATGACGAAAACTCTCAGCTCGCGTCCGGCGGAAATCGCGTACGCGTTTTTCACTCCGGGAAATTCTCCCGCTATTTTTTCGAGGTCCGCAAGCCGTTTCACGTAATTCTCGAGAGTGCCACGCCTCGCCCCCGGTCTCGCAGCCGACAGTGCGTCCACCGCCGTGACTATGAACGCCTCGGGAATCGCGTATGGATATTCTTCATGGTGCGACTGCATCGCCTGGATAACGCGTTCGTCTATCCCGTATTTTTTCAGAAGTTTCCTGCCGAGATCGACATGCGTCCCTTCGACTTCGTGGTCTATCGCTTTTCCTATGTCGTGAAGAAGGGCGCCCTTTTTGGCGACCTGAACATCGAGCCCCAGGTCCGCCGCCATCATTCCTGCCAAGTGGGCCATTTCTATGGAGTGAGTTAGAACGTTCTGTCCGAAACTGGTCCGGAAATTAAGTCTGCCGAGAAGCTGGATTATTTCTTTTGGAAGATCGTAAATCCCGATTTCTGCGGCGGCTTCTTCTCCTATTTCTATCATCCTCTTTTGCAATTCTTCTTTTGCCTCCTCCACTTTTTCTTCTATTTTCGCCGGCTGTATGCGTCCGTCTTTAACAAGCTTCGCCAAAGCAAGCCTTGCCACCTCCCTGCGGAACGGGTCGAAAGACGATATGACAACGCTATCCGGAGTTTCGTCTATCACGAACTCGACTCCGGTTGCGCGTTCCAATGCGCGGATATTCCTCCCCTCCCGTCCTATTATTTTTCCTTTAAATTCCTCGTCGGATAAAGGGAAGAGCGTGGTCGTAAGTTCGGAAATATGCGAACGGGCGTAACGTTGGAGCGCGGTTGTCATTATATCCACCGCCTTCTTTTCGACTTCTTCCTTTCTTTCGCGGTCTAGTTTCTGCAATGTTTCGGCCAGATCTTTTCTGCTTTGGTCCTCGACTTCCTTGAAAAGCGCTGCTTTCGCCTCTTCTCTGCCTATGCCGCTTACCTTCTCGAGTTCTTTTTGTATTTTATTTTTCAGTTCTCCGATCTCGTTTTCTTTCTCCTTCAGAGACTCCTCCTTTTTCTTTAGGGAACTTTCTCCTTCTTCGAGGGAATATATTTTTTTATCGAGCGATTCTTCCCGCTGCATGAGGCGTTTTTCTATTTCTCGTATCTCAGACTGCCGTTTCTTTTCGTCTTCCTTCGCTTCAACCAAAACCGCCGCGGCTTTTTCCTCCGCGCTCAAAACTATTTTTTTGGATCTAGATTCGGCCTCTTCGAGGGCTTCCTTGCTTTTTCTCTCAATTGAGCCTGCCTGCTTCGAAGCCAGAAAATGCCTCGCCCAATACCCTATTAACAAACCCAAAACCACCCCGCCTGCCAAAAGCGGAAACGAAATATTCATTAATTTTTCTCCCTAAATTCTTCATTTTATTTTATTTCCCGCGCCGTCGCGCTTTTTGCCCTGGCGCCGGATCCTGAATTTTTTAGGAATGTACAGTTATTTTATGACTCTTTAAGTTGGATTTATTTTACAAGTTAAGGCATGGCGGCGTCAACCCCCCCCCTATCGCGGCGCGGATTATGTATATGCGAAAAAGCGGAGCCGAAAGGCGGCTTCGCCTTATAAATTTTCTGATGCACATATTTTGCAACGATAGGTGCGTGGTCAAGGCAAAACGCTTCTTGTTTCCATTGATTTTTAAATGGCTTACAATTGAAACCAATGAAAAAGACTGTTGTTTTATTGATTCTCGACGGATGGGGAATAGGCAGAAAAGACGATTCCAACCCCATTTACATGGCGAAACCGGAAAATTTCCTTTGGCTTGAAGAAAACTTTCCCGCGGGAAGTCTGCAGGCCTCAGGCATAGCCGTCGGTCTTCCGTGGGGCGAAACGGGAAACAGCGAGGTCGGACACCTCACCATCGGAGCCGGAAAAGTGATTTATCAGTATTACCCGCGGATAGAACTTTCGATACGCGACGGCAGTTTTTTCGCCAACCATGCGCTTAAAAAAGCTTTCGAACACGCGCGGAAAAACAATTCGGGAGTAAATCTTATCGGCCTTCTTTCAAAAGCGAACGTTCATGCTTCGCTCGACCATATAGACGCTTTGCTGAGAATGGCCGGACAGGAAAAAGTCGACAACGTGAAATTGCATTTGTTCGCCGACGGCAAAGACAGCGAGCCTCATACTTTGGAAAAATTTCTCAAAGAAATACCGCTTGAAAAACTTGCCACTCTCACGGGAAGGTTTTACGGCATGGACAGAAACCAGAACTGGGAGGCAACCCGGCGCGCTTACGATTGCATCACAGGGACAGACGGCGAAACAACCACGGATTTGGCGACAACAATAAAAAACAATTATTCGAAAAATCCCAGCGAAGAATTCCTCTCCCCCATACGGGTATCTCCTGAAAAATCCGTTCAGGAAAACGATTCCGTCATATTTTTCAATTTCCGGGAAGATTCGATACGCCAGCTCGCGGAATCCTTCATAGCAGATAGATTCGACAAATTCCCCGTGAGGAAATTCGAAAACCTTTCCATAACGACCATGACTCAATACGAGCGCAAGTTCCCCGTCTCGGCCGCATTCCCTCCCGATAGCGTGGAGAATCCTTTGGGTAAAATATTCTCGGACTCCGGCAAAACGCAGCTGCGCGTCGCGGAAACCTACAAATACGCCCACGTGACATATTTTTTCAACGGCTACCGCGAAGCTGCCTTCAAAAACGAATATCGCGTTCTTATTCCCTCCCTTTCCGTCCCGCATATCGACGAGCGCCCGGAGATGATGGCGCCGGCGGTGACAGACAGAATCGTGGAAGCAATAACGAACCGTTCTTTCGATTTTATACTTGCGAATTACGCGAATGCCGACACGATAGGCCACACGGGAAATTTTCAGGCGGGACTGAAAGCGGCGAAAGTAATCGATGAAGAAATCGGCAAGATATTAAAAGTAGGCATTAACGACGATACGGCAATAATCATCACGGCTGATCACGGCAACCTTGAAGAAATGATGGACCCGCAAACGGGAGAATTCGAAACGCAGCACGATCCGAACCCCGTGCCGTTTTATCTTGTTGCGCCAGAATTCAAAGGAAGGAAATTTCCGAACTGGAGAAATCCCTTGGGAGAAATTACCGGAGTGCTTTCGGACGTCGCCCCGACCGTTCTCGAGATGATGAACATCGACAAACCGTCGGACATGAACGGAGAAAGCCTGCTTCAAAATCTGACATAGGGCTATGAAATAAAGTACTGACATTTATCCGGCAATTTGCGCCATTCATTCGCCCGCGATATAACTTCCTTGTGAATAATTGGCAGAAAGTAAAAGACGTCATTAAAAAAGCGCCGAAAACGACGGGCGTTTACGTTTTTTATGAAAAACGGACGCCTATTTATGTCGGCAAGGCGTCGAATCTGAAAAACAGGCTTCATTCATATCTTAAAGAAAGTGACTTAAAAAACAGCCGACTGCGCGAAAATGCAACGGAATTGAAACTTGTTCCGCTCCGCTCGGAAATAGAAGCTTTAATAGAGGAAGCGAAGCTAATTAAAAAATACAATCCTCCGTACAACGTAATATGGCGCGACGACAAAAGTTATTTTTACGCAGTGTTCACCGTTGATGAATTCCCGAAAATACTGGTGGCGCACAAAAATCAATTGCAAAATGCGACATACAAACCGAGAACCGGGAGCGTCGTAGGTCCGTTTACGGAAGGTCGCGCTCTTCGCCTGGTATTAAGGATGCTCCGACGCTACTTCCCTTATTGCACATGTCCGAAACAGCACCTGCGTGACTGTCTTAATTCTCAGATCGGAAACTGCTATGGCTTCTGCTGCAAAAAAAATGTCCTGCAACGAAAACAGCTGAGTCGGTACAAAAAAAATATAGAGGTGATAAAAAACGTCCTTCTCGGGAAAAATCCGGAGAACTTCGGGAAAAATTTGAAGCCGGAAGAAAAATCGGCGCTCGATAAAATACTCGCGCACCGCGAATATTTGGAAAATTTCGACTCGCTGCCCGCGGATCGCGAAATGCCGGCTGCCGCTTATTTGGTCGAGGGTTACGATGTTTCGCATCTATCGGGCAAAGAAACCGTTGCGGGAATGACTGCCTGGCTTTTTTCGGGAACCGACGGGAAGGGCGTTCTTTCTCCAAGAAAGGATTTTTGGAGAAAATTTATCATAAGAACGGCTAAACCAGGAGACGATACGGCGGCAATGGCAGAAACTATCTCCAGGCGGCTTAGGCATCCGGAATGGCCCTATCCCGGACTTATGATAATTGACGGAGGGAAAGGACAATTGGCTGCGGCGAAATCCAGTCTTTCCAAAACAGGAACGGGCGGAATAAAAATGATTTCTTTCGCAAAACCGGAAAAAACAATATATGGACTCGAAAAAAAAGGAGTGAAAATAGAGAATGCTTCCGACGAACTGAAAAAAATAATTCCTGCGGTTGTTTCTCAAACGCACGATTTTGCTGTCAGATTTCATAGACACCGCAGAAAAAACAGTTTTTTGGGCCGCGAAAATTGAATCCTTTGGGCGAAAAGAGGGAAGCCTCCGCCCGCCGATGTGGTAAAATTATAAAGTGAAACTCATAGCCAAATTGATAGTGGCTGTTGTGATAAACGGAGTCGCGCTTTTCGCCGCGGCTTACTTCATCAGTGGATTCAATCTCGATGTAAGCCTAAAAAACCTTGCTATTCTTGCGCTGATTTTGACGGCTTTGAATATGTTTCTTAAGCCTTTGCTGAAGCTTCTTTTGGGACCGATAATTATCCTCACGCTCGGCTTCGGATTGATTTTCGTCAACATGTTGGTCTTATATATCCTTGACATACTTTCTCAAGACCTTACTATTGAAAGCGTCTTTGCCCTTCTCTATTCGTCGATAATCATAGGATTGGTAAATTTCATTTTTCATCTGGCGACAAAAGAGTAAATATTGCGGTATAATCGCAATACTTCAATCGGTTCGCTCTGCAGAAATAAAAGCGCTTCAAGTTTTTACACCTGCCTCGCTGCCGATTGTAACAACAAAAAAATAATGTTAATTTTTTATAAATAATGAGAACCATACTTGCGGTAACCCAGGTCATCGTTTCGGTGGTAATAATAATCCTGATACTTCTTCAGGAGCGCTCTGCCGGTTTGTCCGGTATTTTCGGCGGCGGCGGAGACAGTTCCTTCTACCAGACAAGGAGAGGGATGGAAAAGATAATATTTTCCGCCACCATAGCTCTGGCCATAATTTTCCTTGGGCTTGCCGTTGCTCAGCTTTTGATCTAAGCCCCAAGGTTGGGTAGGTCGCGGCTCTTTGTATTGTGCATTGTGTATTGTGCATTGTTGAAATGAGCTTTATTTTCAAAAAAATTTTTTTTGCTCTTTCGAGAACAGAACGCGTGATTTTTATGATCGCTCTGATTCTTGCCCTGGGAAGTTCCGTAAGTCTCGGCGCGGTTCTGGTAAATCAGAAAACGGTTGTAGTCCCGGCGAGGGGAGGAAACTATACTGAAGGCATAGTGGGACAACCCTCGCATATAAACCCCGTTACTGCCTCAAATGACGCTGACAGAAGCATAGTGAAGCTTGTTTTCAGCAATCTTGTCGATTTATCGGACAAAATAGTTTCAATTAACGACAACCGCGATTGGGACATACGACTGAAAGAAAATATACGCTGGTCCGACGGAGAGAAGCTTACCAGCGACGATGTTATTTTCACCGTCCAAAAAATACAGGACACCGATTCCGGATCACCTCTCTATTCGAGCTGGCAAGGAGTTGCGATTAAGAGAGTAAGCGAGCTGGAACTTCAGATAAGTTTGGGCAGCCCGTATGCTTTTTTCCCGCAAAATCTTAAAAAACTGTATATCATCCCCAAGCACTTGTTTGCCGAAACGCCCGTCTCGAATTGGCGGTTGTCCAAGTACAATCTTCAGCCGGTCGGCAGCGGCCCGTATGTTTTCGATTCCTACGAAATCCGCGACGACGGCTTCATAAAATCTTACAACCTTAAAACGAATAATTTTTATTTCGCCAGTCGCCCTCTTATAACCGAATTCGATTTAAGGTTTTATTCGAACCAGGACGATATGATATCGGCTTTCAATTCCAGCCAAATAGACGGGTTTGCGGTGGAATCGGGACGCATAGAAGACATAAAACGTTCTTATGAGGCTCATGTTTTTTTCCTTCCGAGCTACTATGCGGTTTTTTTCAATCAGGGACAAAATCTGGCGCTACAGGATAAAAAAGTGCGACAGGGATTGAGCGCCGCAGTCGATCGCGACAATTTTGTGAGTGAAGTACTCAACGGCAACGGCGAAGTCCGCTTCGGGCCTTTTTCTTCTTCAATCCTGCAAGACGAGGAAAGCCAAAACAATATCCAGGGCAAAAATGCCGCAGAGAAAATTTTCAACGACGGTGGATGGATTTTCACGGGTTCTTCCACAGTAAGACAAAAAACAATAAAGGGAGTTAAGGTCGCCCTGGAATTCAATCTTTCCGTCCCGCAAATACCCTTTCTTCAAAAAACCGCCGAGAAGCTTCAATCGTACTGGGCAGACGTAGGAGCAAAAATGAACATAATCTCTATCTCGCCCGAAGAAATAACGAGTGATACCATAAAAAACAGAAATTACCAGGCCGTTCTCTTCGGCAACATGCTTAATCCGCCGGCAGATCTATTTTCTTTTTGGCATTCATCCCAAAGATTTTATCCGGGCTTGAATTTGTCTTTGTACAACAGTAAACAGGCAGACAATTTGATAACCGACATAAATACGGACATCGATGATTCCGGGCGCACATCAAAAATAAAAGATTTGCAAAATCTGATCGCCGAAGATTATCCGGCTGTTTTCCTTTACTCCCCTTATTACGTTTATTTCTCGAGAAAAGATCTTCAGGGCGTAGACACAGGCCTGATAGACGAATCTTCCGGCAGGTTTGCGAACGTGCACGATTGGTATCTGAAAACCGCAAGATCATTCAAGTAAGGTATAATTCGATAAATGGACTTTCTTGAAAAAAATATAATCGGCTTCAACAGGCAGTTAACGGAGAGAACCCTTTGGCCGCATAATCTTCAAGAACTCTCGGGGGGCAGACCGGATGCTCTTGTGATAGCCGGTATGGGTGGCTCCGGGCTTGCCGGCAATTTGATAAAAGCCGTCAAAAAAGAAATAGGATTGAATATACCGGTGATCACCTGGAATGATTACGGCTTGCCTGACATATCTGGTCCGGAATTTAAAATCCGGAGGCCCCTTTATATTTTCGCTTCTTTTTCTGGCAATACGGAAGAAACCTTGTCGGGATTAAAAACGCTTCTTAAAACAAAAAAGAAAGTGCTTGCGGCAACTCTTACCACTGGAGGAGAGCTAAAAAAAATTTCCGAGGAAAAAGGAATTCCGATGGTCTCTTTTTTCAGCGACAGCTTGACGCCAAGGCAATCCGTTGGTATCATGTTTTACGGATTAGGGAAATTACTCAAAGCCGCAGGATTGAAAGTAAAGGTAAAAGACTGTTCGAAGAACATAAAACCGGCGCGGTTCAAAAAAGCAGGTAAAAAAATAGCTTCAACTTTGAAAGGAAAAACGGTTTGTATATACACCGACGAAAAACATAGACATTTAGGATACATTTGGAAAATAAAAATAAACGAAACAGCCAAGAATCCGGCGTTCAACAACGTTTTGCCGGAAATGAATCATAACGAGCTGGTGGGGTTCGACAGTAAGAAATTTAAAACCGCGGCGATTTTTTTGAAAAGCGACTTGCATCCCAGAATGGGAAAAAGACTCGGATTTACGGAAAAGCTTCTTAAAAACAAAGGCGTCAAAGTGATCGAACTGAAGCTCGAGGGCAAAACGGAATTGGAAAAGATCTGGAATATGATGATTTTGGCGGATTGGACGAGCTACTTCCTTGGAAAACTCAACGGCGTGTCGCAGGCAGAATTCAACATTGTAAACCCAAAAATCGTCAGCAATCTGAAACAATTGATGAAGTAATAGTTCGGGCAGGTGGTGAAATGGCAAACACGTACGGTTCAGGGCCGTATGCCGCAAGGCTTGAGGGTTCAAGTCCCTCTCTGCCCACACAAAACATAAAACGCATAAGACCGCAACGACGGAATAGTTTATCGATAAAATGGACCGTCAAAATACGGAAAGCAAAAAAATGATAAGACAGAAAAAAACGATAAAAATAATCGAGCCTGCCAGCGCGGCGGTCCGCCATCCCAAAAAACACCCTGCGGCGCCCGAAAAGGAGCACGTCCGGTTCGCCGCACTCGGCGGACTTGAAGAAATCGGACGGAACTGTTCGTTTTTCGAATACAAAAACGAAATAATTGTCGTTGACGTCGGGATTCAATTCCCCGAGGAAGAAACTCCCGGAATCGACTACATCATTCCCAACGTCAGCTATCTTGAAGCAAAAAAGAAAAATATCCGCGGAATAATCCTTACGCATGGACATTACGACCACATAGCCGCGATACACTATCTTCTCGAGAGGATGGGTAATCCGATAATTTATACTTCGAAATTCACTCGAGCCATGGTTGAAAAACGCCATGAGGAATTTACCAATGTTCCCAAGCTTAATTTCGAAACCGTAACCGACGGGAGCAGAGTGAAGATTTCCGAACATTTCGATGCGGAATTTTTCAGCGTTGGACACACCATTCCTGAATCGCTCGGCTTCATTTTGAAAACTCCTTTGGGAAACATGGCGAGCTTCGGAGATTTCCGCCTGGACATAGACAGGAACGGTAAACCGCAGAATATGGAAAGTTTCGAAAAACTCGGCAAGCTCGGCGTGCACACGCTTTTCATGGACAGCACGAACGCCGAATTTTCCGGATTCTCGATGTCGGAAAGAACGGTGGAAGAAAATCTCGAAATGCTGATAAAAGGCGCCAAGGGACGCGTGATAATTGCGGCTTTCTCATCGATAGTGGACCGACTCATCGAGATAATAAAAATTGCCGAAAAACTAGGGAGAAAAGTTGCTGTCAACGGGCGTTCAATGAAAACGAACCTCGAAATCGCAAAAAATCTCGGCTATCTCAAGGAGAAAAGAGATATACTAATTCCTCTTGAGGAAACGGCGCGGCATAAAGACGAGAAAATAATAATTTTGACGACAGGAGCGCAGGGCGAAAAGAAAGCAGGCCTTATGCGCATAGTCAACGGCGAGCACAAGTTTATCCACTTGAAACCGACCGATACGGTGGTTTTTTCCTCTTCTGTCGTTCCGGGAAACGAACGCAGCGTACAGATGCTGCAGGACAATATCGCCCGTCAGGTTGATGAAGTTTATAATTCCAAACTTCTCGACATCCATGCCAGCGGACACGGGAATAAGGAAGACGTCAAACTTGTTTTGCAGATAGTTAATCCTCAATTCGTCGTGCCGATTCACGGGTATTATTTTAAACGCAAATCGTACGTTAAAATCGGGAAAGAACTGGGCATGAAACCCGAGCAAATTGTTCTTCTCGATAACGGACAAGTTGCCCTGATTACGAAAAATTCGCTTGTGCCGACCGACGAAAAAGTGCCGGCGACATACGTTATGGTTGACGGGCTCGGAGTCGGCGACGTCGAGGAAGTCGTGTTGAGAGACCGACTCAATCTCGCGCAGGAAGGAATGATTGTCGTCATTCTTACTGTTCAGCGGCAGAACGGACGGCTGATAAAAAGCCCAGACATAATCTCGCGCGGATTCATTTATCTCAAGGAAAACAAGGAGATCTTGGAGGAAATAAGAAAACGCCTGCGCGGACTCGTCGGACGGATTCCGAGCTACCAGCAGATCGAAGCAGATTATCTCAAAACCCTTATAAGGGATCAGATAGGCCAATTCATATACGGCCAGACGAAGCGCCGGCCGATGATTCTTCCTGTTATAATAGAAATATAATGAAACCGGTTCTCGTTTCCGGAATACAGCCTACGGGCCGCCTTCACATCGGCAATTATTTGGGCGCGCTGAAAAACTTTGTCGAATTGCAAAATTCCGGCAAATATCAGTGTTACTTTTTTGTAGCTGACCTGCACGCGCTTACCGAAAATCCCGACCCGAAAGATTTGAAGAAAAATATTACGAATCTCGCGGCTGATTTCCTTGCTGCGGGCCTTGAGCCGAAAAAATCTGTGATTTTCCAGCAGTCGCAAATTACGGCACACAACGAGCTTATGTGGATTTTAAATACGATCGCGCCGATGGGAGAGTTACGAAGAATGACGCAGTTCAAAGATAAAAGGCATTTATCCGCCCTGCAAAACGTGTATGGAAAAGCATTTGGCGGAGAATTGTCTCCAGAAGAAATAGAAGAAAGCGAAAAAGATGTTGTGGCTCAAACTAAAAGATTTGTAGATGAAGAAATTGATAAATATGTTAACGTTGGGCTTTTTGATTATCCCGTTTTAATGGCCGCAGATATCATTATGTATGACGCACAATTTGTGCCCGTCGGACACGACCAACTGCAACACCTGGAACTCGCGCGGACCATAGCGAGAAAATTCAATTCGCGTTTCGGAAAAACCTTCATCGAGCCGCAACCAATTTTGACAAAAACTCCGCGTGTGATGTCTTTGACCGACACGAACAAAAAAATGTCCAAATCCCAGCCGGAAGGATGCCTTTTCATAGATGACGAACCGGAAGACATAAAAAGAAAAATCTCCCGCGCAACCACGGACTCCGGCTCGGAAATAAAACACGACCGGAAAAACAAGCCGGGAATCAGCAATCTTTTGGAAATCTATTCCTCGCTTACGGACGAACACGTCGCAAAAATAGAAAAGAAATTCGCGGGTAAAAATTATTCCGAATTCAAAAAATTCCTTGCAGGATTTATCTCCGATTATTTTGCCGATTTTCGCAAAAAGAAAAAATCTCTGGCAGCCAAACCCAAAACTTTAAACTCCGTTCTGGCCGCCAGTTCCCGGAAAGCGGGGATGACGGCATCGAAAAAAATCGCGGATGTAAAAAAGAAAGTTGGGCTTACTTAACGTTGACAAAATTGTAAAAATCCGTATCATTATAAATATGAACTGGCTGACTGTTAGCCGGTTTTTAGTTAGGAGTGTCCTTGTCAACAAAAAATAGGAGGTTGCTGTGAAAACGGTAATCGCAACAACAACGTGGTATGAACGTCAGAATGTCCGTGCGCAGCTTGCGCTGAAAACCGCCGAAGAGGCCGGGAAAAAAGGACTTCCGATGGTTGTTGTCGACGGCGGTTCATACAAGGAGTTCGCCATCGATGTGACGGAGCAGGGCGCCATCTTCAACATCAACGAAGGACTATCCATGGGCGCCAGCCGCCGGCAGGCAATCAGCGATGCGTGGGATGTTGCCGGCCCCAACGGCGCCGTCCTCTGGATGGAGCCGGAGAAGTGGCCGCTGATCTCGCAGGTTTTTCTTATGGAAGCGGCGATGGAAAACGCCGGCGCCGACATCGTGGTCCCTGCGCGAAAAACCATGGAAGGATATCCCGCAATCCAGCAGGCAGCCGAGCGTCTGGGCAACATGTACTTCGCCAAGGTCACTGGACACGAACTGGACGTATGGATTGGACCACGGCTTATCGGTCCGAACGCAATCCAGTATTTCCTGGACTATCGGGGCGAACACGGAGACCGGTGGGACAGCATTTTTGTTCCCATTATTCGTGCTATCGCCGCCGGCCTGAAGGTCATCGGCTGCGAGACAGACTACGTACACCCCGCGGAACAGACTGCCGCCGAAGAAGCGGCCCCAGACATGGATTTGAAGCGTTTTCACCAGCTCAAGAATCTCGTTCCGGGTTTCTACATCGAGGCGAAGCGGCTGGGCCTGCGCAAATAACAGCGCCGCCGAAACGATGTAAGTTAACAGAGCAGCATGCACGCAAGTGCGGTTTGCTCTGTTTTTTTATTTCCAATTCCCTATTTTCTTATTCGCGCGAATAAGAAAATAGTGGAGATACTTTTTATTTCGCTTTTTTCACTCCTATCCGAATCTTCAGATTATCGATTTTCGTTTCCGCTTCGGCCAAAAATTTTCCTGATTTTTTGTAAGCCAAACTTTTCGCTCCGACTTCCGATTTCAAAAACTTTTCGTTACTCGATACCGCTGATTTTATTTCCGCAGGCAAATCGAGCATCAAATCTATGCTGTCTCCGGGCTTCAGCCCGGCCTCCTGGCGAAGTTCCTGAACGGTTCTGATGAGTTCTCTGATGGTTCCCTCTTTTTTAAGTTCCGGAGTTATAACCGTGTCGAATTCGATGTCGCCAGAAATTTTCGCCCCGAAAGTTATTTTTTTAACATTGACTTCGTCTTTCAAAATCTCCAACAATTCCTTGTTTTTCTTGATGATTGATGATTGATCCTTTATACGAAGCTCCGCGAGCGGCTGCCGCACTTTTATTCCGATCTCCGCGCGCTTCGCCAGCGCCGAACTTGCTATTCTTCTGATATCCGCCATGCCATCGATGAGCGATGAGCGATTTATGATTTGCGATTTCCCGACGCTTGGCCAATTTGTCAGATGGACCGATTCTTCTTTTTTTGCTCCGAGTTCCCTGTAAACAGCTTCGCTCAAAAACGGCACGAAAGGGGCCATAAGTTTATTCATCTCTGAAAGCACCATGCCCAGTGTCTGCGAGGCTTCGGTGTGTTCTCTCCCGCCGCCGGCTCCGCCTTTGAAAACTGCCGAAAATCTCCGTCTCGAGCGCCTGATGTACCAACGGGACAGATCGTCCAAAAGTCTTTCGATAGAAATCGCGGATTCTCTTACTTGATATTTTTCAAGGTTTTCGGTAACTTCGGCTACGGTTTCTCCCAGCCGCGCCAAAATCCATTTGTCCAGTATGTTGTTACTTTTGATTTTTGATTTTTGATTTTCCCCGCATACGTCTTATAAAACATAACCGAGTTCCAGAAAATCAGATGGAATTTGCGGTATGCTTTGCTGACTTCGTTCTCATCGAAATTTTTCGGCTCGCCGGGCGGCGTAGCGGTATAAAAATACCAACGAACCGCGTCCGCTCCGTATTTGTTGATGACCTCCCACGGCTCGACTATGTTCCCCTTTGATTTCGACATTTTTTGTCCGAACTTGTCGTTTATTAACCCCAGCGAGATGACGTTTTTGTATGGGGCTTCGTATCCTAGTGCCGTAGCAACAGAAAGGAGCGTGTAAAACCAGCCGCGCGTTTGGTCCATCGCCTCCGAAATGTAATCGGCAGGGTACATGGTTTTTTTATCGATGAGCGCCTTATTCTCGAACGGATAGTGAACTTGTGCGAAAGGCATCGCGCCGGAATCGAACCAGACGTCTGCGACTTCTTTTATCCTTTTCATTTCTCCTTTGCACCCTGAACAGTTCAGTGTCACTCGGTCGGCATAAGGACGGTGCAAATCGAGATTTCCGGAAGCGTCTATGGGCAAAGAACCGGTATTTATTTCGTAGAGTTCTCCAGTCTTTGGATAAAGGGCTTCGAGAATTTTTTCGTTGGAAAGTCCCTCCAGCGCCCCCCTGAGCAGCCACAACGGTTCGCCGTGACTGACAATCAAAATTCTTTTGCCTTTGAATTTGGAGTTTACCTCTGAGAAAACCTTTGCCATTCTTTTCTTTGTTTCGTTCCTGTTTTCTCCCTCGGGCGGCGCCATTGCGAATTTGTCGATTTCGCTTTTGAAATAAGAACTGTGCTCTTTTGCTGACTTAAGCATAAATACGCCGGGATTTATGTCTATAAGCCCTTTGTGATAGATTACCTTCGCTCTTGTCGCTTTCTGAACTATTTTTGAAGTTTCGCGCGCTCTGGTGAGAGGCGAAGAAACGATTATATCTATTTTTCTTTTGGTGATTTTTTTTGCGATGTCTGCAATATCTTTTTTCCCTTTAAGAGTAAGATGAGAGGTGTATTTTTTCGCGTCTTTCGACGGCCCGGTCATATGTTTGACGTTATGGTCGGCCTCACCATGCCTCAAAAATAAAAACTCGTTCCTCCGTACGGTCTTTTTCTTCAACTCGCCGAGACTTTCTACTACCTCGGTTTTTCCGCACCTCGCGCATTCCCATACTGGCATCGGCGCACCCCAATAACGTTCACGCGACAGATTCCAGTCTTTTTTCTCTCTGAGCCATTCTCCGAAACGGCCTTCTTTTACGTGCGCCGGCACCCAGTTTATCGTCTTGTTCGATTTGAGCAATTCGTTTCTCAGTTTCCCCATTGCGATAAACCATGACGTCCTCGCGTAATAAATCACCGCTGAGCCGCACCGCCAGCAAAACGGGTATTCGTGCGTATAATTTTCAGTTCTCAGCAAAAAGTTTTTTGATTTCAGATAATTTATGATTTTTTCTTCCGTCTCCTTCGCCTTAACGGGCGAACCGGCGAATCCTTTTACCTCTTTGGTGAATTTCCCTTCTTCGTCAACCGTGTGATGTTGTGGCAGGCCGACTTTTTTTCCGAGCTCGTAGTCATCTTCTCCGTACATGACCGCTGTATGAACAACTCCTGTTCCGTCT
The DNA here is from genome assembly GCA_016204355.1 of Candidatus Liptonbacteria bacterium. Lineage (GTDB taxonomy): Bacteria > Patescibacteriota > Minisyncoccia > UBA6257 > 2-01-FULL-56-20 > JACQKT01. Next base: position 42,638 of record JACQKT010000016.1, on the reverse strand, counting down.
TCTGTGGTAACGAAATCTGCTGAATAAATTTTGTGCGATTTTTCGTTCTGCAGTTTCTGCACATCAAAGAGCTGCTGATACTTCAAGCCGACGAGATTTTTCCCTTTGTATTGTTTCTCGGCGTTTGCAGGCAAACCGATTTTTTCGAAAAGATTTTTTGCAGCTACTAACTTTTCTCCGTTGATATTGGTTTCTGCGTAATCTATGTCGGCCCCGACTGCCAGTGCCACGTTGCCCGGCAAAGTCCACGGCGTCGTAGTCCATGAAAGAATATATGTCTTATCATCGGTCGTAAATTTTCCTATCTTTTGTCCTTTCTTCAATTTGAATTTTGCGTATACCGACGTGTCGTCGACTTCCTTGTATCCTTGCGCCAGTTCGTGCGCCGAAAGCGCCGTTCCGCAACGCGGACACCACGGAACGACTTTGTGCGCCTTATAAAGAAGTTTTCTCTTCCAAATCTTTGCAAGAATCCACCAAAGCGTTTCTATATAATCGTTCGAGCACGTTATGTAAGCGTTTTTGAGGTCGAGCCAATACCCTATTCTCTCCGTGAGATTTTCCCATTCTTCCTTATAAACCCAGACCGCTTTTCTCGCTTCTTCGTTGAAACGCTCGATGCCGAATTTTTCTATGTCTTTTTTGGATTTCAGACCCAGCGCTTTTTCGGCGGCAATTTCAACCGGCAACCCGTGCGTGTCCCATCCGGCCCGGCGCGGAACGTAATGCCCGCGCATGGATTTGTAGCGAAGGATTATATCCTTGTAAATCCTAGCCAAAACATGGTGTATGCCAGGCTTGCCGTTGGCATACGGAGGTCCCTCGTAGAAAACGAAGGGTTTCTTATTTCTGGCCTGCCTAAGCGCGAGACTTTTCTCGAAAATCTTGTTTTTCCTCCAAAAATCCAATGTTTTTTCCTCAGCCTGCGGCAGATTGAACGATTTTTCTTCCGGCATTTCCTTATATTACAAATCAAAAAAGTTTTTGACCACTTTTTTGAAACTGTCCGCTATTTTGAAATCGGCGAGTTCTTCTGGTTTTATCCAGCGGTATTCTTCTGCCTCCCAGTCGAGAACTACCTTGTCGGTTCTGACCTCGACAAGAATCGGGTGAATAATCCATGTTTTCCCGAATTCCGGGTCGTCGGCGTCGAAAATTTCTCCCGACTTTATGGAAACAATATCGTCTGAACCGATGCCTATCTCTTCCTGAAGTTCTTCCCGGACTTTTTCTTCCAGACCTCTATCGTCGTCCAGAAAACCGCCAAGGCCGTTCCACAAACCGGGATAGAACCTCAACTCGGAGCTTCTCTTTACTATAAGAATTTTGTCTCCGTATTTTACGACGCAATTTATCACCGGTGCCCATCTGGCATCGCTATAATCGATTTGTCCCGGTTTGGGTTTGAACTTTCTATCCCGCATCTGCGTTGAATTACGATTCGTCCAAAATTATTCTCTTTTCGAATTTCCCTTTTTCTTCGGCTTTTTTGCTTTTCGCGTTTTCTATTTCGCGCTTATTGAACTTTTTATAATCCGAAATTGCATCGATTACCTCCAAAATATCCGCCAATTCTTCGATGCTTTCTTCTTTATTGAATTCCGTTGCTTCCTCAAGCAATTTTTCCTTAAGCCTTTCCCAGTATTCCGCATCGCCGGCAATATGAGTTACCGGCTTGCCGCTTTTATTTTTTATGTATTTCGGAATTTTATCTCTGACCAATTTGTTGTATTTCATTTCCGCTATATTTTCTCAGGTGCCTTTATTCCGAGGAGTCCGAGCCCGTTTTTTATGACAACTGCCACTGAATTTATCAACATCAGGCGGACGTTGCGACGGTCAACGTTCTTATCGGTCAGAATCGGGGTTGATTCGTAATATTTGTTGGCTAAGTTCGCAAGCTCGTAAAGATATCTGGCTATGTTGTTGGTGAAAAAGTTTTCGGCGCTCCGGCGTACCGTTTCGGGAAATTCCGCGATTTTTCTTATAAGAGCCATCTCGATATCCGTATCCAAACTTGATACTTGCTTGCCCACCGAAGCTTTAGCGAAGGAGGGATACTGGATACCTGACGCTTTATGCGCTTTCCGCAGAATGCTCCTCAATCGCGCGTGCGTATATTGGATGTAGGGCGCGCTGTCGCCTGAAAAGTCGAGCATTTTGTCCCAGTCGAAATATATGTCCGACATTCTGTTTTCCTTCAGATCGTTGTATTTCACCGCGCCGACGCCCACCGCTTCGGCTATCGCATTCTTTTCTCTGGCTTTCAACTTCGGGTTTTTCTGTTCGACTATCTTTCCGGCAAGGCCGACGCTCTTTCGCAACAATTCTTCGAGCTGGATGGCTTCTCCGCCGCGCGTGGAAAGCTTTTTGCCTTTTTCTCCCAGCACCAAGCCGTATTTAACATGGGCGAGCTTTGTATTTTTCAAACGGATTATTCCGGCAATGGCGAAAAGCTGCTCGAAGTGAAGCGCCTGCTCGTTGCCGACAACATATATTATTCCCGACGGCTTATATTTTTTTATCCTGTACTCGAGATTGGCGATATCGCGCGTAAGATAAAGGCTTGATTCATCGGATTTTTGTACCAGCGCCGGCGGCAATCCCTTTTTGGCAGAGAATTTATCAAAATTAACTACCAATGCGCCTTCGCTTTCCGTCGCTATTTTCTTTTTATACAGGCGTTCTACGAGCGGCTTCAGAAACGGCTCGAAAAACGACTCGCCCAAAACCACATCAAACTTAACGCCTAAAATGCCGTAGACTTTTTTGAACTCTTCCATCGACTCTTTGCTAAACCACCGCCAGAGTTTCCTGTTTTCTTTGTCTCCTGCCTCGAGCTTCATAAATTCTTCCTGTCCTTCTTTCAAAAAAATCGGGTTCTCCACCTCTTTTTTATGGAATCTCACATAAAGCGATAAAAGTTCGCCTATCGGAGATTTTTCTACTTCGGATTTCCTCCCCCATCGTTTGTATGCGGCGATAAGTTTTCCAAACTGGGTTCCCCAATCGCCGACGTAATTCCATCGAATGACTTTGTATCCGGCGAATTCCAAAACATTCGCAAGCGCGTCTCCTATAACCGTGCTTCGCAAATGGCCTACATGCATCGGCTTGGCGACATTCACCGAGGAATATTCGACAATGACTTTCTTTTTTCTGCCGACATCGCTCCTTCCGTATCTTTCTTTTTGCCTGAATATCGAAACAAGCTCGTCTCTGAGAATCTTTTTGGAAACCCACAGATTTATGAAACCAGGGGCGGCAACTTCCACTTTTTCGAAAAATCCCGCCGGCGCGCTTTTCTCTATCTTTGCCGCAAGTTCCGCGGCGAGTTCCAGCGAATTTCCCCGCCCAGCAGGGCAAGGCTCGCCCCGCTGACGCGGGGCGGCTTTTTTCCCCCTCGCAAGCTTCATCGCTACGTTGGTGGAATAATGTCCGAATTTTTCGTTTTCCGGAATCGATACCTCCGCGTCACCGCCCATCGCCTTTCTCAAAATCAGTCCGATTTTTTTTCGCATAAGAATAAGATTTGGAATTTATGAATTACGATATAGTAGATACTTTCGTTAAACATAGCGTAAAAATATCTTTCTGACAATTTAATTTTTATAAGGTAAAATTTAAAAAATTCGCGTTATTCGCATTCATTCGCGGATTCGCATTATGTTTATGAAAAATGTATCCGAAAACCGCCGGGCACGATTCGACTACGACATTATTGAAACCATCGAGGCCGGCATAGAGCTTACCGGACAAGAAACGAAAAGTGCCAAAGCCGGGCGCTTCAATCTGACATCAAGCTACGCCGTTCCGAAAAACGGCGAATTTTGGCTGGTTAATTCGTCGATCTCGCCGTATCAGCCGAAAAACGCCCCGGTCGATTACAACCCTGAACGTTCACGCCGCCTGCTTTTGCACAAAAGCGAAATAAAATCTCTTTACGGGAAGCTGAACCAGAAATCATTTTCCCTGATTCCTTTGCGCGCATATCTCAAAAAGGGCTTCATAAAAATAGAGCTCGGTCTCGGCAAAAGCAGAAAAAAATCCGATAAGCGCGAAATTATAAAAAAGCGCGACGCCCGCCGCGAGATGAGAGAATTTTCCTAGCTGCCGCCTCGAAATAAATTAGTATCCCGAGAATTCTTCCGTCCTTATGTAATCGTCATCCACTCCGGCGTCATTTAACGTTTTCCTCATTGCGGCGACCATCGCCTGCGGACCTGCCGAATAATATATCGGCCCGACGAGTCCGCCCAAATGCTTTTTGAGCATCTCCGCGTTTATGTATCCGCGTTCGCCCTCCCAAATTTCGACGCCCGAAACTTGGGAGGGTGAGCCCGTCAATAAATCTTCTCCGGCGGGGATATCGGTCATAGTCGAAATGAATTTGTAATTGTCATTTTTCGACTCCAGCTCCTCAAGCTCTTTGAAAAATGCCGCGTCTTTTTGCTGACGATTGGAATAAAATAAAAATAATTTGTGCGGAAGCTTTCTATTCGTAACGTCCAAAACAATAGAACGTATCGGGGTTATTCCTATTCCGCCGATGAGGAAAACCGCTGGCCTGGAAGAATCATTGTGTAAAGTGAAAGAGCCAAACGGCCCTTCGATCTGAATCTCCGTTCCGAGAGGCGCGCTTTTAAGAACTCTTTTGAAAGCAGTGTCTCTTATTCGGGTGGCTATCATTATTTCCGGCTCGTGCGGAGCACTTGCCATGGAAAAAGGACGGATATTCCCTTCGTCGTCCGTTTCCGGCGGATTTATCAGCGTTATGTCGAGAAATTGTCCGGCTTTATGCGAAAACCCCGCCGGTTTTTCGAAATAAAAAGACACCGTCCCGTCGGCGATTTCCTCGCGTTTCGATAGTTTCACTATATGCATGAGTAAAAAGAATTTTAGCAGAATAAATATTAAAAAAAAGTTAATAACTCCTGTACTTTTATGAAAATGGATTGGGTATAATTTTCTTAACGGTTAGCTCTTGCAAGACCGTTAGTGCAATTTCACATCAACCATTATGAGGTGAGAAAATGGCGACAGTCGCGAGCAGACAATCCGCAGAGGTAATCGACCTTTCCGAAAGGAGAGAAAAGAAAATCATCGAGCGCTGGAATTCGGCGCACAAGCAGATATCGAGCGCAGTGGAGATCTCGGGAGTTCAATGCCAGGCGGTCTTTCTGGCATCATGGCAACTTCAAGTCATCGGGGTTTTCATATGCCTGAAAGCTTTTGAGGACTTCCTCTCGCTGCAGCAAAAGCAGCTGCCCCTCCGGTTCTAGCCACCAGCCTTCTACCGAAAGCCCGGCCCGTCGCGGTTACGACGGGATTTTTTTATTTGAGCGACTCCGCTCCAGCCATGTTTATCGGCATGTGCGACTCGCAAAAATTTCTTTTGTAAATATTAGCATAAAGAAAAATCAGGGTATTTGCCGCAAGATTGAAACCCATCAGCGCCGTAAATACTTTATCGTTGATCATTAAGGCGTGTATCAGTAAAAAAGCCGAAGCAACGAGCCACATAGCATAGGCGAAACGGCTTATCCCCGCGGAACAATGTACTTTAAGTAAATGTATAATCTGCGGCATGTAGGCGATTATCGCCAAAGCCGTTCCCAAAAATCCCAGAAGTTCAGAATAATTCATAGAGCGTCGATTTAATTATAATACAAAAAGGGTCGCCTTTTTTATTTTTATTTGCGACCCTTGTATTTCCGTCCTGCCGGACGCTTACCGAATGTCTGCGACCAGCTGTTCTCCGCCGCCCAAGTGTTCGGCGAGTATCGGATGAACGCCGTACCCGTCGTAGTCTTCGAAGTTGTTTTTCTTGTCCTTTTGGACGAACCCGCCGTCCGAAGGAAATGCCCCGACGAGTTCCTTGGCGTTGAGAAGGAGAACAGGTACGTCTTTTCCCATCTCCCGCATATGACGCGCGAAGTCATCGTCGTAAACAATCCCGGAGCCCATGCCGCCCAGGCAATACTGGACCGGCATGTCCCATTCGACGACGAGTTCAAACGCCTTGCATGCTTCGTTGAACTTGTAGGCGTCGCCGAGGATTTTTCCCGCCGGCATAATTTCGTTGGCGATAAATCGCGAGGAGCACAGGACTTTCGCCGGTCTTACGCTCGGTGGCGTATACAGACCGGGAGGAACGACCCTGAACATCGTGCCATCGTTGTCGGTGGTGTAGATGAAAAGCTCCTCGAGGAACTCCCGTGAAAATCCCTGCCAGAAATTGACGGCTTCGGCGTATGAGATCATCCCGGACGGCACAGGTTTGAACCAGCGCCTGCGTTCGTCGGGAACGGCGAGCGTCAGGGTCCCGAGACAAACGATGCAGGCAACGCCGCCACGCCAGAGACCGTCCGGTGCGTATTGTTCGAATCTCGTCGCCGCCCCTTCGGAAATGAAAAAATCCTCAATGAGCTCCATGCCGTGGTTTTCGACGAAAATTGCCATCGCGTTGTCACCGTTATTCGCCGGAAACATCTTCTGCAGGTTTCTCAAAAACACCGCCTGCGAAGTAGGTACATCCCATATTTTCATGACACCCTCCGTTGCATTTCCTGGATTAATACAGCTGATTTATGATGCGGTTTTTCAAATGCTGCCTTAACAATAATACAAATATCCATTAATGTCAATAAAATTCGCTTAAATAAGCTGAATTTCCTTGTTTTTTTGATGCTGTGCATATTCCGAACACAACTTGTCTCGTTAAGTCATAAAATATAACCAGCACGCGCAGGAAGGAGGCCTCTATGAACAACGCCGTGTTGTGTTCCGCCAGAAACTGGCTTTGGGATATAGCCAGTTTCCTGTCCGACGCTGAGCGCCGAAGCATACTCAGCGACTTTAGCAAGCGGGTCGAGGAGCATCCTTCAAGCGATCCTCGGGACATCGCGCTCGACGTCGCGAACGAAAGGGTTTATGGCTGCATAGCCGATTAGCGGCCGGACGTCCCCTTAGCCTCTGCGGTTCTCCGCCGCAGGGCTTTTTTTAAAAATTATTGTCCGAGGTATTCCGTTACTCCAAGCCCTTTTATAATCGCGTCGCTCGCAACGGAACCGGAAGTTGTTCTATTTTCTCCGATGTAAAAAGTAGCCAGTCCGATTACGTATCCCCTCCAGAAAAGCGGCGAACCGGATCTCCCCTGGCTGACTTCCATATTCGTATAAATGACAAGTGGCATGTTCAAAAAATAATCGTCGCCGGAAGCTATCCCGCTGACATTGCCGACGCTTCCCGTCATCGTCATGGTTTGAAAAGATTCTTTCTGCCCCACGGTAACGTCGCCTGGAAATCCGTAAGTGACGACTTCCTGTCTTTTCATTTCGTATCCGGTTACCGGAAGAAGCTTTGCGTACGGGAAAGAAGCCGGGAGAGAATTTATTCCGAAACTCGGCCCATCTTTGCTTACACCAGTAATTTTCAAAATCGCGAAATCAGCGTATCTGGATTCCAAATTGCCGAGATGCAATTCGGACGAATCGTAAACCGCCTGCGCTGAATACCCGAGAACCGGTATTCTTGTCAGGGGATTTATCGCCCTTATTTCGGAAATCGTCGGGATGTGCGTGCCTTTCGGCAGTTGTCCGACCTCGCAGTGGTCGAGATAATATTTCAAAACCCCCGCTATTCCTATCTCGCCGATGGAAATGTTCGAACTGTCCTGAACGACAACATGCCTGTTCGTGAGAATGTATCCCTTGCTGTTCACTATTACCCCCGAACCGCGGGTCAGAACTTCCCCTCCGCCCAAAACCGAGTTGTCTATCGGATTTGTTATCAGGGCGTTGAAATAACAAAGGATGCCGACCAAAGTTTCGGGGTCTATTTCGTTCTGCGGGGGAAGAGAATTGGTTGTTTGGACCGGTTGCTGGATTTGTTGCTGCGCCGCCGCCGAAGAAGTTGCGGCAACAGGTTGACTCGCCTGAACAGGATTTGTCGCGGGTTTGGGCTTCGGAGCTGGAGCTGCCGGCTTGGCCGCTGTCGCAGCCGAACTTGCCTGGAAAATAGCAGCCATCTCTTCTTCGGGAGAAAGTTCTATCGGATGGACTACCGCTGGCGTGTTCGCCGCCGTTCCGGCAACGGGGCCTTCCGTTTCGTGATACGAAAAAAATCCGCCGATGGCGACAATTCCTCCAGCAATCACCGCAATCGCTGTTTTTATTACAGACCGTATGAAATCGAACATCCGATGTGATTAACTCTCTCTATCCGCATTTTCTAAATCACTTTTGAGTTTGGAAATTTTTCCGCTCAAAGATTTTGTGTCCTTTTCTTCTATATGACGTTGAACCTCTGGGTCTTCCAAAAACAAGCTGACTATATGCGCGCGTTTGGATGCCAATGATTCCGACTCTTTATCGTTGCTCTTATATAAAAACAGGGTCGGAAACGGTTCTCCCAAATCAAGTTTTTGCAGGGCTTCAATTAAAGGATTGTGTGGGTCGATTTGCCATCCGGCTCCATCTTTGCCGAACCAAGATTGAATTTCGACCGTTGTGTAACCGCTTTCTCCCACGTGTTCATGTCCCAAGTCTCCATGCGAATCATGCATGACTATAAAATAACCTATTCTTACAGATGGTTCAATTAAAGCAGAAAGGGTATGCCGTTTGATTTTTTTCAGGTTTTGTGGTACTTTAATGCGACCGGGGATGATCGGCTTCGATAAAGATGAATCCTGAACCGGCGAGCCGTTTCGCCGAAACGTTAAATCGGCAAAAAATCATAACTGCCAACCAAAGAGTTGCAGCTCCTGCGTTCGCTTACGCGTAACCCCGGGAGGATCGGTCCGTTCGTGTTCCTTGGGCGGATAACCGGTCTTATATTAGGGAACTCGCCGAATGTTTTCGCTTCGTGAGACAATCGGCTAAATTAAGCGGAGCAAACTTGTTCTAATTTATTAGAGCTACGCTCGTAGATGATTCAGTGACGATATCTTTAGACGGCGGTTCAATTCCGCCCATCTCCACCAGAATAAAAATATCCGCAAGATTGCGGATATTTTTATTTCAATCGTTATTTACTTTCTCAAAACACTCTCCACCAGTTGAGGATAATGCCGAGCAATAAATCGGGACTTATCAGAGAAGTGGGCGTGGATGTCGCGGCTGACGGCGGGGGCGCCTGATAATCGCCGGGATATGAAGACGTCTGGTAGCCGTCCGGAGGCGGAAGCATTTGATAGGTTCCTGACGAAGGGGGCATTTGGTAGGCATCCGGAGATGGATACGTTTGGTATGTTCCCGAGGACAGCGGAGACATCGGATAGTCGCCGGGAGGAGGAACGCCTATCATGTTCGGAGGCGGAGGATAGAACCCGCCGCCCGCAGGAATTCCGCATTCTGCGGGATGCGCCATGCAATAAGTTTTGCATTCTTCCGGAGTCGTACATCCGCCCGGACCCGTAAATTGGCCAGTCGCTCCTCCCGAAAAACCTTGCGGCGGAACGCCCATGGGAACGCCCGAACTGCCCGATTGTCCGCCCATCATCGAAGGTCCGACTTTTTCGAAACACTCTCTCATTTTCTGCCCTATTTCTTCCGACGGCTGGACGTTTGAAAGGTCTCCGAACGCCGCGGCGAGGCATTCTTTAACCTGCGGCGGCGCGTTGTTCAAATTTTCCATGAACATCCTGGTTCCTTCTTCCATTTTTTTAAGCTCTTCTTCGGAGATAAGACCGTGTTTTTTCCCGAACTGGAAGCACGCCTCCCGATTGTCGGAATTATTGCAGAACGCCTCGCATTCTTCCCTGCCTTTGCATCCGCCGGGCCCGCGCCCGCCAGTTCTTTTCATCATTTCATATTCTTTCTGCGTAATGAATCCTGCAGCCACCGCGAAGTCGGCGCATTCCTGGATGTTCGCGTCTTGAGAGCAATACGCATCACATTCTTCTTTTCCGCGGCAGGCCGGCGGCTTAACTCCGCTCTTTATCGCAGTCAGCATTTTCTGGGCGTCGGCTCTTTCCTCCTCGCTCATAAATCCGGCTTCGAGCGCGAAATTCATGCACTCTTCCATGTGTTCCGGCGCGCCGCAGTAATTGTCGCAATCCGCTTTGTTCCGACAGGCGGGAGGCTTAACTCCGCGCTTTATGGCGCTTGCGATTTTTCTCGCCTCGGCAAGCTCCTGCGCAGGCATAATATTATTTTGTTCCGCGAAAGCGACGCATTCTTCGATGTTATTTATGTCGTTGCAGTATGTTTCACATTTATCTTTCGTCGTGCATCCCCCTGGTCCTTTTATGCTTCCCGAGATCATTTTGCGCGCCATCGCGGCTTCTTCTCTGGACATCAGATTGTTTTTCTCTGCAAAATCCAAGCAGGCGCCTGCATTCGCGGGCTCGTCGCAATATGTCTTGCATTCCTGTTTGTCCCCGCAATTTCCAAGCTCCGCGACCGGAAACGAAATTCTATCCTCCTGGGCAAGGGCTTGCCCGATTACCAATGTCGAGGCACTCGCGAACAGGGCCAGCGCTAAAAACGGAAAATATTTTTTCATTTTATTCGAAAGGGTTGGTTTTGACCGACGTGAACGGGTTGGCTTTGTTTACGGGATTAAGGTCCGGCGCGTTTTCCAGCGGCTGGTCATTCACGCTTGATCCCACATTTTCCGCTGCGGCCTGATTTTGCTCGGCCGGGCTTTGTACGGTCGGGGTTTGAGCCGTCTCGCGTGGATACAACGCATAAACGAAATAGCCAACCACTAAAATTATTATCGCAACGACTATGAGTATCACTTCCTTATTCTTTAACGCGTCCATTTGGTTAAATTATATCATTTTGCGTTTGGAAAATTTCCATCATTTATCTACAAGGGAGCTCGCTGACCTTAAGGGAGCTCGCTGACCTTACAGGAGGGTTTTTTGTTAAATCTTTAAAATCTGCTATTTTTAGAGCACAGTAACTTGGCAACTTTTTTGAATATCCCGCGCGCTTAGGCGGGTTTTTATGAGGAAAGGAAAATCGTGAGAGGGCAGAACGCAACGCAGGGCAACGAAAACAAGGTTTGGCGGGAACCGATTGAGCCTGTTCATCCTGTATCCCAGTTTGCGAACTTTTGCATCGAGACGCTGATGCTTTCACTCGGGCTGGTGCTTTTGATAGTTGCATCTCTCGGGCTGGCGGGGAATGCAACTTCGTCCTACGTCGCCATCGGCATCGCATTTGTGGTGATCTCCGCCGCCGCGTTATTGATAAACATCGGCTTAATAAGCGGACGAAGGAGGCGCGATGGACATTAAACTCAAAGTAATCGATGTTCACGCGCCGCTTCCGGTGGGACGGATAGTCATTCTCGTCGAGGACGTCTACGTCGTTTTCGTGTTTACTGGAAAGGAAAACGAACACCGGGTCGAAAAATACACCGCCGAACGGCGCAACACGAGGATATCTGGCGCCGCCTATGAAAAGGCCTTCAAAACGGCGCTCAAAATAATGGACGAGCACAGAAAAAACCGCGCCCTGGCCGAAGAACGGAAGCGTATGCAGCCCACGCTTCTGTAAGCCCCCGAACCAACAGCAAAAACAGGTTCGGGGTGATTTTTTTATAAAAATAAGGAAAATAGCGCTTGTATTGACAAAACGCCTAAAATCTGCCATATTTGAGGGCGTAGAAACTTACCAATGCACGCGTTACAGCGTGCTTCAATATTGCCAACTAAGGAGAAAATAAATGAAAGTGATTGAATCGTGCAAGAGGTTCCTCGAAATCCCCGATTTCGAGGAACGGGTGGAGTTAGTTATACAGTGCGTGTTGATGCTTGTCGGCATCGCGCTCGCAGTCAGCGGGTTTTGGCATACGAATGTCGCCGACCTCGCTGTCAGACTGGTATTCGGTATCGGACTCACTGTTCTTGCGTACTACTTCGCCCAAAAGAAGCTGGGTGAACTGCTCGAACCCTGGTTCAAGGGCATGATTGGCGAGGAGGATGACAATGCCGAATAACATATCCATCGACAGAATGAACGGCAGAGTGGTCGTGCGAGTAGGCGCGGTCGAAGTAACGTTCGGCTGCCACAGCGGCCGACTGGTGTTCGTCGGAAAGACAGGCTCCGGATGCCAGGCATACCTGACGGATAACGAGTATCAGTTCGCTAAGAATTCGGCGCGAGAAGCGGCGGAAGCAGCCGGCCTCCTGCCAAAGAAAGCAGCATGAAGCATTCGGTCGTCTCCTAGCAGTACCAAGTCCCCGGACATGTAATTTGTTCGGGGCAATTTTTTTATAAATACGCTTAATTTATGGACTTTGATACTTCGACCCTGCTCAGTATCAATCGAGCACATAAAAAATTTATATGCTCGATTGACAAAGTCACCGGCAACAATTAACATATCGTGGCGCTCAAAACAGGAAAAAGTTTTCAATAAACCTATAAAGCCAAGAATCAACAACGAAATAACCGCGCCCGAACTTCGGGTCATCGGCGCCCAGGGAGAAAATCTCGGCGTAATGCCGAGGGAGAAGGCCTTGGCATTGGTAAAGCCGGGAGAAGGAATAGACCTTATCGAAATATCCCCGACCGCTAAGCCGCCCGTTGCCCGCCTGATGAGTTTCGACAAGTTCCGGTACATGCAGGAGAAGGCGGAGAAGAAAGCCAAGCAGGCCCAAAAAACAGTCGGGCTGAAACAGGTTCAAATAAGCGTGCGGGCCGCCAAAAACGATCTTCTGATAAAGGCCAGACAGATGGACAAGTTCCTGGAGGAAGGCCACAACGTCGACATAATGATGAGGTTGAGGGGAGCCGAAAAGTATAACAGACCGAGAGCGCTCCAAAAACTCGAGGAATTCATAAAAATGACCACCGTCGAGCACAAAAGGCTAGGCGAGCCGAAGTTCGGAGGCAGAGGAATGATAATGCCAATAGCGCCGGTTTCGAAAAAATAAAAAAATGCAAAAAAGCTTCATAAAAAGAATAAAGCTGACCAAAAGAGGAAAGTTCATGCGTCGGCCCATGTCGGTCAATCATTTCCGCACCCGAAAATCCACAAAGAATTTGAGGGACAAGCGAAAAAGACTGCAACTGGATTATCCGGCTAAAAAACTTCTCGACTACGCAGCCGCAGTACTTTAAGTTATCAGTCATTAGTCATAAGTTACAAAGTCATGCCAAGAGTCAAAAGAGGGAAAATACAGACAAAGAAACGCCGCGCTTTGCTGAAACACACAAAGGGTTTCCGCTGGGGAAGAAAATCGAAAGAAAGGGCTGCGAAAGAAGCGCTGCTTCACGCCTGGTCAAGGTCTTTCCGCGGCAGAAAAGAAAAGAATCGCGTGTTCCGCAAGCTCTGGAACGTAAGGATAAACGCCGCCAGCCGGGCCAACGAAATGACTTATAGCAAACTGATGGGCGTTTTGAAAAAGAAAAATATAAAGCTCGACAGGAAAATACTCGCCGACCTCGCGAAAAACGAACCGAAAGTTTTTTCCAAAGTAGTGGAATTCGCCCAAAAATAAACCGGGCCGGGTTGAAATTTGAAAAGCCGCAGGCGTGAACCCGCGGCTTTTTTGCTTCTCCTCGCGCATGTTCTTACCAGCCTTGCGCATAAATAAATCTGGCGCAATTCCTTTTGTCCTGGTGGCGTTTGGTAACGGCTTCGTCTTTTCTTCTCTTTTTCCTGTTTTCGCGACTTCCCTGCCGGCTGAAATTCGTACCGCTCCCGCCTTGATGCTGCCCTTTTCTCACGGCCGTCATGGTCATTCTCCTTCTGTCTGCTCGGGAACATCTATGAGCTGGCTGATAACCCGTTCGTCGTCGGTGAAATCACCGAAGTCCTCATCGCCGATAGGCTCGACGAAGGACTTCGACGGCCCCTTCGCGTGTTCGAACGGATTTCTCTTCGGCTGCGGATCGCATCCCTTTCCTTTCCTTGGCCTTTCGGTATTTCGATGATGCTGCGTCGTTCCCATCGCCCTCTCCTCTCTTGTCAAATACGTCGAAAAATTTACCCGAAACCTATGTAATAATTAGAACTCATCTCGGAAATATATTCAAACGTTTCCCGACAAACGGTTATATCGCTTTTTCTTTTTTAAGCAATTTTACTTTCTTGTCAACGCCCCGGTTATATCCCCCGGGGTTCAGGTCGCTTCTGATAACCCTGTGGCACGGCACTTTCGGGTCGCGGTTTTTATTCAAAATGTTCCCGACGGCGCGGTAGGCGCGTGGATTCCCGGCCAGCTGGGCGATTTCCTTATATGTTGCGGTTCTGCCTCGCCGTATTTTCCTCACGGCGGCGAGAACTTTCGTGGCGAATGAAGTCATATGCTTCTTTGAGTATTTTTTGGTTTCCGCGATACCTGTTCATAATCTTCATCCCTTCTCCGAAAGAAAGCCAGGCGTATCCCTGATGCTCGTGCGATATTTTTATTACGGGATTTTTCGTCTCGGCAAGATAGAAAATGACTATTTTAAAAATGTTTTGCAATTCTTCCTTCTGCTGCGCGCCGGCGGAACGCGACCTGCCGTGATATCTGCCGCGCCGGAAAGAAAACTTCTGATATACCTTGAATCTTTCCAAAACTCTCAAATCCTGCTTTCCCAATCCCGCTTCTTCCTTTGTCTCCCTGAACGCGGCGGCGAGAGATTTTTCCTCCGATTCTATTTTTCCCTTCGGGAAATTCCAGTAGTTGTGTCCGTGATACAAAACCAGAAATTTCAATCCTTCGCTTGTTCGCCTGAAAATTATGAACCCGGCTGATATTTCTCTTTTGAATTTTTTTATTTCCTTCTTTTCCGTCACTTTTTAAGAAAACTTTTCATTTTATCCGGCGGCCAGGCATTAATGATATCATGTTTTGTCGCCCATCCTCTCCGCGCCTGGGCTATACCGAGCTCCAGAAAACCGACTTGCCCGGCAGAGTGCGCGTCCGAATCTACGCTTATTTTCACTCCGGCTTCCACGCACTTCTTTATGTATTCGTCTTTCAGGTCAAGGCGGTTGGTATCGGCGTTCGCCTCCAGGACCGTTCCGGTTTTTTTGGCGAATTTCACGATTTCCTCGATGTCCACTTTATATGCTTCCCTTCTGTTTATAAGACGTCCGGTCGGGTGGAAAATTATGTCCACATTGGGATTGACCATTGCCTTTTTTATGCGTGCCGTCTGGTCCGCCTCCGAAAGATTGAAAAGCGAATGGACCGAAGCTCCGACGACGTCCAGTTTCGACAAAATGCTGTCTGGCAAATCCATGCTGCCGTCTTTGAGAATATCGCATTCGGTGCCTTTCAATATTTTTATCTTCCCGCCGAGTTTTTTATTGACCCTGTCTATCTCCACCATCTGCTTGAGAACCATTTTTTCGCCCAGTCCGCCGGTCATCGCCAGACGCTTGGTGTGGTCGGTGATCGCGATATATTTCAAGCCCGCCTTTATTCCGGCTTTTGCCATGTCTTCTATCGAGTCCGAGCCGTCCGTCCATTCGGTCTGCGTTTGCAAATCTCCCTCTAAATCACCGTATCCGACGATTTTTGGCAGTTTATGTTTCAGGGAAAAATTTATCTCGCCCGTGTTCTCGCGCATCTCCGGTTCTATGTAATCCATGCCGAGAGCGCGGTAAATCTCTTCCTCGGTTTTTCCGGCAATCATCGTTTCTTTTCCTCCCTTCCCCACTTTGAATAATCCGTATTCGTTAAGTTTAAGTTTTTTTTCTATCGCTATCTTCCGCAACGCGACATTATGGTCCTTAGAACCCGTGAAATAATTCAGCGCCGCCCCATATGATTCCGGAGGAACCACGCGCAAATCCACGTTCAGTCCGGAATGAAGTTTTACGGATGATTTTGTTTCGCCGGAAGCGATAATCATCGCGACCTCCGTCATATTTTTGAAATAGTCCATGACTTTTTTCGATTTTTTGGAAATTACGAGTATGTCGACGTCTCCTATCGTTTCCTTTCTCCTCCGTATCGAGCCGGCGACCATAGCTTTTTCCACCTCGGGGAGTCTTTCGAGGCGTTCTTCTATGCCTCTCCCTAAAAACAAAACGTCGCCCAAAAGAAAACGCCCGCCGGACTTTTTTTGAAATTCTATGCCGGCGAGTATTTTTGTTTCGCTTTTTTCTCCGAACCCCTCCAGTTTTCTTATTTTCCCGGCTCGCGCGGCTTTCTCGAGGTCCGCCAGATTTTTTATCCCCAGCTTTTGATAAAGTCTGCTTATCGATTTTGGTCCGAGCCCCTCCACAGAAGTGAGCGACGACAAATCGACTGGGGCTTTTTTCTTCAGCCCTTCGTAGTATTTCAGCCTGCCCGTTTTCAAAAGTTCTTCTATTTTTTCGGCAATCGAAGCGCCCACGCCGGGAATTTCCTCGAGCGCTTTGAGTCCGCCTTCCTTGTAGAGATCCGTAGTTTCCTCGTCGAGTTCCTGAACGGCAAGCGCCGCCTTTTCGTAGGCTCGCGGCTTGAAGGGGACATTCTGCATTTCAAGATATTCCCCTATTTCGCGGAGTATTTTCGATATCTCGAAGTTGGATGGCATTTTAAAGCGGGTTGCGATGATCTTTGACTGCCGGCTCGGCAACCGTGCTTCTCGGAAAAACCACGTCGGGCGAAATGACCAGGATAAGAACGGAAAGCATCGAGAAAACGGAAGCAGCGACGAAAACCGAGTAAAAACCGACCTGCTCGGCCATAACGCTGCCCAGAAACCCTGTTATTCCCGCGGAAATCCCGACCGTGCTGCTGTCCAAAGACCAGTCGAACGAAACCCGGTTTTTATCCAGATGTCTCGAAAAAATTCCCGACCACGCCGGTATGTAAAGGGAAAAAGCTATTCCGTGAAGCGCTTCCACCAGATAAAGCTGCCACACATTGCTCACGAGAATGAAGGCGAAAGCCGAAAAAGAAGCGAGGAGCAGCCCCGAGACCAGTATGAAAAAATCATCGTGATAACCCTGATTCCTGTCGATGTAATTAGCGACGGGCAGCTGAAGAAGGGATTTTATTATGAGATAAATCGCCGCCGCAATTCCGACAGTTGTCAAAGTCGCCCCTTCGATTTTGTCTATTATAAAAACCGGAAAAACAGGTGCAAGAAAACCCCATCCTCCGAAAAGAAACAGGTCGATAAAAACGAAATTGCGCACGAGGCGTCCGACTTTGAGGTCTGTGCTTACTTTTATTTTCATTATTGCTATTAAACTTTCTCCTCGAATTTGAAGTTCCCCTCCGCAAACGAAACTACAACGTTCTCCCCGCGGACTATTTCCTTTTTAAGGATTTTTTCAGCCAGCGGCGCGCGGAGATTTTCTTCTATCGCGCGTCTCAGCGGTCGGGCTCCGAAAGCCGGGTCGTATCCGAGCCTGGCTATCTGTTTCACTGCGGAATCGTCGAATTCCAGTTTTATTCCCTGGCCGATCAGCGTCTCGGACAAATCGGACAGGTTCATCCTTGCTATAGTTTCCACGTTCTTCGGTGAAAGATCCCTGAAGACGATTACTTTTGAGAACCTGTTCAGAAGCTCCGGCCTGAAAACATCAGTCAATTTCTTTTTCAAATATTCCGCGATGTTTTCCATGTTTTGTCCTTTGGAAAGCGATTCGTTAATTATGTCCGAATGCGCGTTGGACGTGGCTATGATTATGGTGTTCTGGAAAGAAGCAGTGCGCCCCAGATTATCGGTCAGCCGGCCGTCGTCGAAAACCTGCAGGAAAAGTCCGAGAATATCAGGGAACGCCTTCTCGAATTCGTCGAGAAGAATAAGACTGTAAGGTTTTTTTAGAACGGCTTCGGTGAGCGCTCCTGTTATCTTCCCGTCCGGCGAGCCGATGAAGCGATAAAAGCTTTCCTTGTCCTGATATTCCGTCATGTCGAACCTTATCATCGCCGATTCTGAGCCGAATTGTATTTTCGCAAGAATCTTGGCGAGCTCCGTTTTCCCTACTCCGGTCGGTCCCACAAAAAGGAAATTCGCTATGGTCCCACCCGGCCTGCTTAATCCGCTTCGGTATTCTCGGAGGGCCGTACTGACGGCTTTAACCGCCTCATCCTGGCCGACTATGCGCTTGTGGATAGTTTCCTCGAGATTAAGAAGTTCTCTCGCTTCTTCGGCTCCCGCTTCGTGAATCGGCACATTAACCTTTTCTTCCGCCGCTTTTACGACTTCGTCGTGCGTCACGTATTTTTTCCCCTCGCGTCTCGCGGCAACCAGGGCGCTCTTCAGCAGTTCGTCCGCGCTTGAAGGAAGGAATTTTCCGGTGATATATTTTTTCGCCAGATCGACGGATGTTTTTATGGCTCCGAAACTTACGACCAATCCCGTCTTCCTCTCCAAGATCAGACTTTCGTAAACAAGAAATTTTCTAGCGTCCGCGGCGCTTATTTCGTTCACTCTTATGATTTCGAAAATTCCAGCTATGTCGCTTCTCGGCTCCACGAACTCCTTGAATTCTCTCGGATACGTCGCCCCTATTATCGGGAAGGTGTTGTTTTTTATCACAGGCGTAAGCGCGTCTGCGGCGGACAAATAATAGCTGCCAGAAGTCTTTACGAGATTATGAAAATCGGGAACGTACAAGATAACGTTTCCCGCAATCAGTATTTCCTCGACTATTTTTTTCAATCTCGCCTGAAGCTCGTCCGGCGATGCGCCGGCGACAAGGCTCGCTATTTCCAGGCCGACAAGCCGCTTGTCGAAAAGCTCGCCAGGGACTTCATCCTTGGTTACTTGCCTCGCAAGATGCATGACTATCGTTTCCTTTCCGATGCCTTCTTCTCCCACCAAAAGAGCGTTCGGATTTATCGGCCTCGAAAGTGTTTCAACGAGCATTTTGTACTCCGCGTCATGTCCGATTAGGAATCCCACACTGCTGTCTCTAGCCAAATCGGTCAAATCCGAACTGAACATATCGAGTGTCGGGGTAGGCCTGCTGGTCCATGCCCTGTTCACAACCCGATGACGCAATTTGCGCTGGGTTTCGAAGCTCAAACTGCTTAAACTTGAGGGAAAAGAAAATCTCCACGATTTTCTTTTGAGAGAACTCAAAAGGAGAGTCAGCTCAAGGTCGTCAGCGCTAACGGAAAAGGTATTGAAAAACCTCTTCGTTTTCTCGTCATTAACGAAGAAAAGCCCCGAAAAAAGGTCTGTTGTTTCTACGAACTTTCTGTTGTTCGCAATGCTTCTTGCTCCGGCGTTTATCACAAGCTCCCCGGCCATCCGTAAAATTGCTTTTTTATCCAAATGGATGCCTTCGTCGGAAGAAATCAGCGAGTCTAATTTTTGCTCCATTTCGTCGGGCCTCAGATCCAGACGCAGCAGGCCTTCTTTTATCTCTTTTCTTTCCAGAAGTTCTTTCGCGGTTCCAAGAAAAAAATTTCTCTTTGAAATGACGCTTTTGTCGAAGCTTTTTTCGAGCGCCGAATAGGCCGAGGGAGAGACGTATCCTGCGAGATTTATTCTTCCCTGGGGCATTTCGGAAAAGGGCTTGTCTCCCTCTCCTAAATGAAATGCTATGTCAGCGAAAAAAAGCAGTATAAGAATCCCCAGGGCACGCAGCTGCGTAATGTCGGACAAAACAAGCGCGAACCCCGCGACCAAAAAGACTATGTAAGAGACATAACTTACTGTTCTTACCAAAACCCTGCCGCCCAGCGTCATGAAGAGTCTCGGCTCGCTGAAATAGAACTCCCTTTGGCCTCCCGAAACGATTATTTCTTTTTTATCTGGCTCCGAGAACATAAAGTATCAAAATGACCGGCACGGCCAGCCATAAAACATAAATGAAGATGAAAATTGCCGATATCAGGGCGTATACCGCAACGCCGACAATCAGTCTTCCCGTCCGGAAGACGACGCCTAAAATCCGCCCAATGACCGTGTAGTCCTTGTAAAGCGGCTGAAAGAAAAATTTCAGCGTGACCCTCAGCGCAACGGTGCGGTCAACGCGTTCCAGAAAAGAAACGAATTTGTGGAAAAACACCCTGGATGCGTCTGTGTACCAATGGTGAAAAAAATCGGAAATACGATACACAAACCTGCCTGCAAGATAGGCCAGCGAAAAGTTCATTGGTCTTATTATATCACCGGGACTCCGTTTATGTCCCGCGTCGGCTTTCTTAAAACAGCTTTTTTTGTACGGTTTGTTCTTTCTTTTCCGGCTGTTCCGGCCTGGATTGAGCCAGAAATTCGTCCGCTTTTTCAAGAATTTTCGGGAGTTGTTTCATGCTTTTTTGCATTTCCCCAAGAACTTCGGTCGAACGCAAGGCCGCCGCGGGATGGTAAATAGGAACGAGGAGGAAATTCTTGAAACGGAAAACTTTCCCCTGGTCGCGGCTTATCTTTGCTTCCGGCAAAAAATAATTCATCGAAAATCTGCCCAACGCCGCTATGATTTTGGGATTTATTATTTTTATCTGCTTTTCCAGATACGGCTGGTATGCGGCTATCTCGTTCGGCAACGGGTCGCGGTTTTCCGGTGGACGCCGTTTTACGATGTTCGTTATGTAAACGTCGTTTTCTTTCCAGCCCATCTCGCGTAAATTTTTTCTCAAAAGCTGGCCTGCTCTCCCGACAAAAGGCCGTTTTTCCCGGTCCTCGTTGAATCCCGGCGCTTCGCCGATAAACATAACTTTACTGTCGGGGCTTCCTTCGCCGAAAACGAGATTCGATTCCCGGAGCGGGAGCATGTTGTCGGCGGCCATTTCCGCCTCAAGATTTTTCAATTCTTCGGCTTTATCCATAAACACATTATAACAACAAATGTTGTGCTCTCGGCTGGAATCGAACCAGCATCACCTCCTTCGGAGAGAGATATTCTATCCGTTGAACTACGAGAGCTTACCATTCGTTATCTTACTCCAAATTCACACAATTTCGCCAATATTATCCTACAATCGGCAGTGAGGAGTAAAATTGAAAATTATTTTCATTTTATCCGAGCGAACCGATTGATGAAACGAAGTTTCATACCGCAAAATAATAAATTTCGTAAACCGCCGCTGCCAGAAAAACCAGTATCAGCAGATCGGAAAAAAATTTAGTCGAGCCGGAAAGCGTCAGAATTTTTTTACTGACCAGAATTATAAAAATATACTGAAGCACGAGAAAAACTCCGCCTACCAGGCTTATCGCCCCCAGAAAGTTGAAGAATCCCGAGAAGAAAAGAATTAACGGGAGAAAAAGAGCCGCCGCGTAACTAAAGAGTGGGGGCAGATGTAAATCTTCTTTCAACTCGTTTTTTATTTCCAAAATTATGGGAACGTAAGAAGTCCACATCGCAAAAATTCCCAACAAGCCGAGCAGCTGGATTTTCCATAAAGGCCATGATGAAAGCCCTGATAACGCATCGGGAGAAACAAAATCTGCCGACCCTAAAATTCCCAGCACAAAAAGAAAATAAATAATTGCCGACACAAAAGTGCCCCAAATAAGCTTCGGCATGTAATTCGGATCGCCGTTTTTCTTCTCCCAGCGGAACATCGGCTCTATGGCCGTCCAGCCGGTCAGCGAGAAGAGTATTGCCCCGAAAGGCAGGAGAATGTTGTCTATGCTTACAACGGGAATTCCGGAAAATCCGGTTTGTCCCGTCAAAAAAATTAAAAAAACTATCAGGAACATAAGAACTGTCCCCAAAAATTCCGCACCAACTACGCGGGGTAGTTTAAAAAGAAGCGGAATGGATGCCGCTACCCAAAACAAAACCGCGCCATAATTTGCTGACGCGCTTGGCAAAACAAGACGCGCGAAACTTTCGGACAGAATAAGGTAAATCAAGAGAATCAAAAAAAGGCCGGCAATAACCGAAACGGAAGACGCGTAAAAAGCGTATTTGCCCAGATGTTCCCTGACCAGTCCGAGAAGACTGCTTCCGTTATTCGCTTTTTCCAACGCGAGCCAGTAAAGCCGATGAACGAAAATAGTCACTGTACTTAATACGATTAAATAAAAAACTCCGGTAAGCCAGCCAGATTCGTGAAATATATAGGGTAGGGAAAACATTCCCGCCCCAATGGTTGTGGCTGCGATAAAGCCCACACCGCCCCAAAAAGATTTCGAATTTCCCATAATTAACAAACCGGACGCATAAATTTATTGTTAAGAAAAACGTCCCGCAGGCCGAGGGCGAGCGCAAATTTCTCGCTGGGAATTTGATAGCGTGTTTTCGAGACAATAAATTTATGCCTCGTACACTTCGTCCCCTTCCCTTACTTTATCGCCGACTTTGATACCCACTTCCTGTCCTTTTTTGGCGGCTTCGACTGGCTTGTGGTCATACTGCATCGATTTCACGGTTTCATCAAAATCGGTGGTTGCGCCTTTAAAATGAATTTTCTCCCCGACTTTGAATGGTTTGTTGAATTTTACTATCGCAACGCCAAGATGACCGTAAAAATGAGTAACGGCGCCTATTGGTTTTTCTTTTTTAGTTTTGACGGACATGATCGCTAAAATGCACGACCTTTGTGTTGAAAAAAGTTACTCTATTTCCTTTTCCTCGTCCACAATCATTTCGACAACTTTATCCAGAAGTTTGGCGGGGTCTTTATCGAAAACTGCCTTGCCTGACCCGCGCCCCGCGCGCTCGATTATTTCGGGTATCATCTCCGTAGTCCCGCCGCCCCCGAGCAAAATACCCTGCGGTTTTCCGTCTTCGAATGCGTCTGTAAATTCGTTGAGCGTTCCTATGCGTCCGCAAACCGTTATAACCGCGTCCGAAGCTCTCGTTAAAAGAAGATTGCGCCCCGAATATCCGAATCCGGTGTAAATTATCAGGTCGTGGTAGTCGACCGGCAGGCGATACGATTTAACGTGCTGTATTTTGGAATACGCCGGTGAAACCCCAATGACGAAGCCTCCCGCCTCTTTTGCTCCCTTTGCAGCCCAATAAGGCGCGCCTGTAGTCGCTCCTGTAACCAGAACGAATCCTCTTTGCGCGACAAGCCGTCCGATTTCTTCGGTTCTTTGCATTTCGTCGGGACCGCAATTCGAAGTGTCCGCAGCTCCCGAAACGCATATTTTATATTTGAGGTGATAAAGTTTCGGGTCGTGGTTATGGTTACGGTTTTTTCCGTTCGGCATGTCTTTAATTATAGCATGGCTTCATCTCCCGGCTCGGGAACCACTGCGTTCACTGCATAGTTATCGCGGATTTTCTGCGCCAAGACTTCGCTCGAACCTTCTTCGCCCTGGACAACAAAAACTTTTTTCAAAGAAAGCCGCATCGGTTTTATCCAGTCCAGCAACTGTGCCTGGTCGGCGTGCGCCGAGTACGCGCTTATCTCTTTTATGCGGCAGTGTATCTGAACTTCTTCGCCAAAAATTCTCACCGTTTTTTCGCCGCCGAGAATTCTTCTTCCGAGCGAGCCGACTGTCTGGTAGCCGACGAAAAGTATCGTGCTTTTCGGGTCGGAAAGATATCTTTGTTCGTGGTGAAGTATCCTTCCGCCGTTCGACATGCCGGACCCGGCTATTATTATTTTCGGAGCTGGCACGTCGTTTATCTCCTTCGATTGTTCGGTTGTAAGGGTAAATCGCAGTCCCGGAAAATTGAAGATATCCTCGCCGTCGTGTTCCATTTTCAAAACTCTATTGTTGAAATTTTTTTCGTATTTTTGATAGACGGACGTCAGCTTTATTGCAAGGGGGCTGTCTATGAAAACCGGAACTTTTGGTATCCTGCCGCTTTCGAAAAGCTGATGGAAATGGAAAAGCAGTTCCTGAGTCCGCTCCAGTGCAAAAGCGGGAATCATGAGCGTGCCGCCCGTATTGACGGTTTCCTCGATGACGTCCTCGAGCTCTTCCTGTCGTCTGCCAATCGCTTCATGAATACGGTTGCCGTATGTCGATTCGATGAGACAATAATCGGCTTCCGCCAGTTTCTCGGTCGGCTGTATTATCGGAGCAGGAGAATTTCCCAAATCCCCCGAAAACACTACAGTATTGCCCTCCGTTTCCACGCGAATTATCGCGGAACCGAGAATGTGCCCGGCGTCAAAAAATTCCACCCTGAAACCTTTTATGTCGATTGACCGGTGGTATTCGACTCCTTCCCACGTTTTCACGAGATTATTGACATCTTCGGCGTTGTAGAGGGGTTGTTTCCCTTCGCGTTCCGCTTCCTTGTCCAAAATGTGTTCGGAATCGAGGAGCATCAGTTCGGCGAAATCTTTTGTTGCCGGAGTCGAATAAACTTTGCCCTTGAAACCCTCTTTCAAAAGTTTCGGTAGGCGGCCGATGTGGTCTATATGCGCATGGGTTATGAAAACCGCCTCGATCTCGGAAGGGTTGTATTTGAACGGTTCGAAATTCTGCCGTTCGGCGAAATGGGTTCCTTGGTTCATCCCGCAATCTATCAAAATTTTCTTGCCGTTCAATTCCAGAAGATAATTGGACCCTGTGACGGATTTCGCTCCGCCGTGAAAAGTTATTTTCATTCCAGGTAGTAGAAATTCGACTTGACCATAAGATTTTACACAATTGTTGCAATTCTGAAAAATAAACGACTACTATGACATGTCATAGTAGTACGGCTTTTGGAAAGTTGTGGTTGGATTTTCACTGCCTAGCATTTTATTTTTTTC
Organism: Candidatus Liptonbacteria bacterium; assembly: GCA_016204355.1. Taxonomy (GTDB): domain Bacteria; phylum Patescibacteriota; class Minisyncoccia; order UBA6257; family 2-01-FULL-56-20; genus JACQKT01. The sequence goes on along the minus strand of JACQKT010000016.1, from coordinate 18,118 downwards.
CTAAAATCTTCAGCGCTGTCTTCAGCCGCTGTTCCAGCCCGGCAACCGACTTGTCGACTTTCTGGAGTGCGGTTTTGGCATCGTCTCTCCTGTACCCAAGCCCGACGAGCGTTTCCACGATGTCGGCATCGGATTCCATTCTCTTCACAGCCTCTTCGGATTTCTCCGTTTTAACCCTGTTTTTAAGGTCGATGATTATCCTTTCGGCGGTTTTTCTGCCGATGCCCGATGCGCGAGTCAGCAAATCCGGCCTGTTTTCCTGAATGGCGGCCGAGAGTTCCTTGAGTTCCGATATTTCGAGTATCGATAGCGCCGACTTCGGCCCGACGCCGGAAACAGATATCAAAAGCTCAAAAAAGCCGAGTTCTTCCTCGCTCACGAATCCATAAAGGTCGAGTATGTCCTCGCGTACGTGAAGATGCGAAAATAATTTGACCTCGCTGCCGACAGATGGCAAACTTGAGAGCGCTCTCTTATGAGTGATGATTTTTATGCCGACTCCGGATACTTCAACGACCGCGAAAGAATCACGTTTTGCCGCAAGTTTCCCGGAAACGCTGTAAACCATTCTTCATATTATAATACGGATTCGCGACATTCGCATAAAATTCGCGTCATTTGCATTATGTAAACAATGTTTAAATTAGTTTCAGATTTCAAGCCACAGGGCGACCAGCCCGTCGCCATAGAAAAATTGACCGAGGGCATACGCAAAGGCCTCAAAGACCAGGTGCTTTTGGGCGTAACTGGAAGCGGAAAAACTTTTACGATGGCGAATGTCATAGAAAAAACGGGCTTGTCGACATTAGTGATTTCCCCGAACAAAATCCTCGCCGCGCAGCTTTATCAGGAATTCAAAAGTTTCTTCCCCGAAAACGCGGTGCATTATTTCGTCTCCTATTATGACTACTACCAGCCGGAAGCGTACATGCCCGCGACCGAAACCTATATCGCCAAAGACGCGAGGATAAATAAAGACATAGACAAACTCCGCCACGCTGCGCTACAAGCCGCGCTTGAGCGGAAAGACCTGATAATCGTTTCTTCCGTTTCCTGCATTTACGGCGTAGGCGACCCGGCAGAATACGAACGCGTCGGCCTGGATGTCGAAGTAGGGCAAAAAATAAGCCTCGCGGACATTGGGCGGCATCTGAATTTTCTGCGGTACGAACGCGTCGAAAAAGAACCGAAGCTGGCTGGGCAGTTCCGGCTCGGCAAAAACGATCTCCAGATAATTCTTATCACCGGAGAAAAACTTTTGGTAGAATTTAAGGACAGAAAAATAGAATCCATACACGATTTGTCGAGAAAAGAAATCCGGACGGCGATAAAAATATTCCCGTCGAAGTTCTGGGTAACGCCGCGCGACAGATTGCGGATAGCGATTTCGAACATAAAAAAAGAGCTTGCAGAGCGCGTCGAAGATTTGCAGGCGGCGAACAAGTTCGCCGAAGCCGACCGGCTCGAAAAGCGCGTCTCTTTCGACATGGAACGCCTCGTCAAAGACGGCTACGTCAACGGCATCGAAAACTATTCGAGACATCTCGCATTCCGCCAGCAGGGCGAACCGCCGATGACAATTCTCGATTATTTGCCGAAGCCATTCCTGCTCGTCGTAGACGAATCGCACATAGGTGTTCCGCAGATCGGCGGGATGTACGAAGGCGACCGCCGCAGGAAACAGACGTTGATAGACCACGGTTTCCGCCTGCCGTCAGCCCTGGACAACAGGCCGCTCCGTTTCGAGGAATTCAAGAAAAAAATAGGCCAGACAGTTTATGTTTCCGCGACTCCGGGAAATTACGAAATGGAACGCGCGAAGGAATCGGGCTCGGTCGTCGAGCAGATAATCCGTCCGACCGGCGTCATCGACCCGGAAATAATAACCAGGCCGGCCGAAAGGCAGATAGAGAGCTTGCTTTCCGAGATAAAAAAGCGTTCGGCGAGGAACGAACGCGTTCTGGCGCTGACCCTGACAAAAAGACAATCGGAAGACCTGACGGAATTTTTACTGGCGAAGGGGATAAAAGCGGAATACATACATTCGGAAATAAAAACATTGCAGAGGCCGAAAATATTGCATCGTTTGAGAAATGGCGACGTTGATGTGCTCGTAGGGATAAATCTGCTCCGCGAAGGCCTCGATTTGCCGGAAGTTAGTTTGATAGCGATATTGAACGCCGACCGCGAAGGATTTTTGCGGAACCACCGCAGTCTGATGCAGATGGCGGGCCGGGCGGCACGCTCGATAAACGGCCAGGTTATTCTCTACGCCGACCAGCTCACCGATTCGATAAGGAAAGCGGTTGCCGAAACGAACCGCCGCAGGAAAATCCAGTCGGCTTTCAACAAAAAATTCGGCGTCACGCCGCAAACGACCAGCAGGTCAATTACAGTGGCCAATCTTCTCGAAATCGCCGGGCTGGAAAGCCCGGAAGATTTTAACGCCGAAGAACTTCTAAGTCCCGAGACTTTATAAAAACAATGCCCCCGGCAAATGGATATGCCTGGGGGCGATTCGGGAATGCCTCGCGCTTCCTTGTTTTTATGACACCCTGTGCAGGAGAGATTTTTGTCTGCTCCGCCAAAGTGTGACGTAATGTTCCGGCTTGTCGGCGTGATGGCGAATGATAACGCCGCACCTGCTGCCAACGACAAGCTGAACTCCTTTTCTGATGCGGAATTCGCGCTTGCTGTCATGCCCCTCGTGACAAACAATCTCCTTTGTCGAGATTGCGGGACCGTCAATTTCTACGGTCTGCCCGGCGGGAACAAGGACATCATCCCCGTAACCCTTCTTGCTGTCCCACCAGAATGCAACTACATCGTGAGAAGCCCTATTGGTGACCTTCATGAAACAATCTCCGTTCTTGACTTGGTTTGTCCACTTGAGGCGTGGAGGAAGCCTTTTACTTTTAAAAGGTTAAATGCCGGGCTGTTTGTTGTCAATTCTTCGCCTCGGCGAAGAATTGACACTGAGCTGATAAGGTTCTGGTTATTTCTTGCAAATACCAAAACTAACTGCTAAAATCCTTTGACAAAAATGCCAATCACAAGAAGCGCCAAAAAAGCCCTGAGACAGAGTGTCCGCCGGAAAGTTAAAAACGTGGAACAGAGAGACGCCTACAAGAGCGCTGTCAAAACATACAAAAAACTTGTTGCCGCCAAAATGGACCTGCCTGCGCAGGCAGGCGAGGCAAGAGCGAAACTCGCCGCTGCCTACAAGGCGCTCGACAAAGCTGCGAAAACAGGAGCGATTAAAGCAAACAAAGCGGCCCGCATTAAATCCCGTCTCGCCAAAGCACTAAAAAAATAATCCGGTCTTCAAAAAACAAAAACGGCATTAAATGCCGTTTTTGTTTTGTCTCACCTGAATCCACTATCTGATACCGAACTTAGGTGAGGGGCGGCACAGCGGTGAAAACTGCTGCGCGCCCTCGTTGTCAGTGCATCGTGGCTTTCGCTGGAGCTGGCGGCGGGAATATTACTTTGCCGTCCCTGGTCAGCTGCTTTGCTCCGAAAGCGCGGAAATCTTCTTCGCTGAGTTTTCCGTCAATCAGCTCGGCGCCGAAAGATTCGGCAATCAGCTTGAAGGCGGTATCGTCGTCCCTGAGAACGAAAACAACCGATTCCGGCTCGGTCCTGCCCCTGTATCCTTCCCGCAAATCCAACACGTATTGATGCATGGGTTGTTGAGGCATGGCGCTCTCCTTTCCGTGATATCGAGTCAAGTTGCGACCTACAGATTAATTTTATCACTCCGGAAAATCCGAGAAATCCACATTTGTTAACAAACATGACGATCGTCAGGTTTGTTAATAAATTTTGTGGATTTCATTGAAACAAAAAGGGGGGTCAAATAACCAAATCCACCAGAACTTCCTCGTAATCGAGTTTTCCCGATTTAACCAGAATGTCGTATTTCGCGAGCTGGGGCAGCTTATCCGGCAATTGGTATGCCAAAACATTGAAAATTTTCGGCATTGGCTCGTTCATGGAAAAAAGCTTTTCGAGCGACGCCATCCTACCTTCGAGCCCGTAATTCTTGAGATTTCTCAAAACTCCGAAAAAATCCTCGCCTATTTCCAATCCCAACGCTTCAAGGTCTTTAGTTCCGATATTTTTTTTCGGCCCTTCGACAAGCTCAGGGCTTCGAAGCGTTGCGAGCTTCTGTACTTCCGTCACAAGCCGCCATGTGTCGTTCTGATAGGCCGCCGAGAGAAACTTTATAGCCAGCGGCTCGATGGACAGGCCGTTTTCTTTTGCCAGGTCGTTTATGAATTTCGCCCACTCCGCTCCGCCGAGATACTCGAATTTCTGCGATTTTATACTCGTCGATTTTCTCGAGAGAAAAGAAATGTTTTCACTCGATTTGTTTTTTTCGGATATCAGAACGGACAAATTTTTGTCTTTTGCGGCGTCTTTGAGCACGGCGGTCAATTCTTTTTCGGAACTCTCGAAAACATTTTCGAGGACGGCCAGTTTTTTCGGGTCGAAAAGCGACTGGTTCGCGGCGAATTCCCTGAAGCGCGCAAAACTGTCTTTGCCTGCCGCGTCGAAATAATCGAGCCCCATTCCGGCGTGTTTTTTGCGGAACTCGGCGATTATTTCGTTCTTTTTTTGGAGCCGTCTGTATTCATCCGGCCCGTAAAGGAAAATTATCATTTGTTGGGTTTTATCTCGGACTTACTGCCCTTGTAGCGCCTGGCGATATCTTCGCTGGCGATATTGAATGCCGACTCAAGGTCCACGCCAAGTTGATTGGCGAGACGGCAAATGCCGAAAAGCAGGTCTCCAACTCCGTCAACGAATTCTGCCTTGTTTTGCTTTATTGTTTTTCGCATTTCTTTCCTGCTTTTGTAGCGAAGGAGTTGCGACAGTTCTATCAATTCCTCGTGGAGATGGTCGAACTTGTCGATATTCGGCTCGTCTTTCCAGCCGTTGTTTTTCGCGAAATCCTTAAGAAATTTCTGCGCTTCTTTGATTGTTTTGATTTTTTTCATCTGGCTTTCCTGTTCTTCGTAGTTTTTTTCTGCAATGAAGCACACTTTATAAATTCCACGAAAAGCGGATGCGGCTGAAGCGGGCGGGATTTGAATTCCGGATGGAATTGTGTTCCGAGGAAAAAAGGATGTGTCGATTTCGGCAGTTCCGCTATCTCCATCAGGCGCCTGTCGGGAGAAATCCCGGAGAACACGAGTCCTTTTTTCTCCATCCGTTCGATGTATTTGGGGTTCACTTCGTAGCGATGGCGGTGGCGTTCGGAGATTTTGCCGCAACCGTACGCTTTTTCTGCAATAGTTCCCTTTTTCAAAAGCGCTGGATATGCGCCGAGCCGCATTGTGCCGCCGTAGTTTTTGGTTTCCACGTTCTTTTTCTGTTCAGCCAAAATATCGACTACGGGAAAAGGAGTTCTCGGATTTATTTCTGTCGTGTTCGCCTTTCCCATTTTGACCACGTCGCGGGCGAACTCGACTATGGCGAGCTGCATTCCGTAGCAAAGCCCGAAATATGGAACTTTATTCTCACGGCAGTAGCGTATAGCCGAGATTTTCCCTTCGATGCCGCGGCTGCCAAATCCCCCGGGGACTATCACGCCGCCGTAATCCGATAGTTTTTTAAGAGATTTAGGGGATTTCTCGAATTCATGCGAATCCAGCCATTCTATAAGAACCCTTTTCTTAAGCGCATAAGCGGCGTGCTTTACGGCTTCTATCACCGAAATATAAGAGTCTGTAAGCGTAAAGTCGCCGCTGCCAAAATATTTTCCGACAATACCTATTTTGACCTCTTCCTTGCTTCGTTTCGCCGCCTCCGAAAGTTTTTTCCACTCTTTCATGTCCCGCGATCTCGGCTTCATTTTCAGTTTGCTCAAAATTTTCTCTCCCAATTTGTCTTTTTCGAAACTTATCGGAACATCGTAGAGGTTCGCCACGTTGGGAGCGGAAATAACGTTCCCTTTATCGATGCTGCACATAAATTCCAGTTTCTCTTTCCGTTTCTTGTCGAGAGGCATGTGTGCGCGTGCCATTATGAAATCGGGATGGAGTCCGACGGAATTCAAACTCCTAACCGCGTGTTGTGTCGGCTTCGTTTTCAATTCCGTTCCGCCGGCGCCGAGCGCGGGAACGAAACTTACGAGAACCAGCGCGACATCGTCGGGATTTTTAAGTTTCAGCATGCGGACCGCTTCCAAAAAAAGAATGTTTTCGTATTCGCCCACAGTTCCGCCGATCTCTGTCACAACGACCTGCGCTTTGTTTTTCGCTGCGGCTCTTTCCAAACGGTCCAGAACTTCCAGAGGAATTCTCGGCACCACTTCGACCTGCCTGCCGCCGTATTCCAAGTTACGCTCTTTTTGTATCACCGAAAGATAAACGCTTCCCGTCGTCATGTAATTCGTTTTTGTCAGACTTCTGTTCAAAAACCTTTCGTAATTGCCCATATCCTGGTCGCATTCGGTTCCGTCATCGAGAACGAAAACTTCGCCGTGCTCGGTCGGATTCATCGTGCCTGCGTCTACGTTCACGTACGGGTCGATCTTTACGGAGGTCGTTTCGATTCCTCGCGATTGGATTATTTTCGCTATCGATGCGGCAGTGATGCCCTTGCCTACTCCGGACATGACTCCGCCGACTACAAAGATATATTCGGTTTTATGTTTCATGCTTGGCATTTCGGACAAAAATAGGTGCCTCGTCCTCCGATTTTTATCCTCTTTATTCTGCTCCGACAACGGGAACAAGGCAACCCCTCGCGGCTATACGCTTTTCTGAACAGTTGGTAGCTCCCTTTCTTTCCGGTCGTTTTCTTGTAGTCACGCAGGGTAAATCCTCCCCGCCTTATGGCTTCTTTCAAAACTTGAACAATGGCCGTTCTTAGTCGTTTAATTTCCATATCGGAAAACGAATCGCTCTTGCGCCGGGGGTTTATTTTTGCGAACCACAAGCTTTCGTCGACGTATATGTTTCCCAAGCCTGCGACGATTTTCTGGTCCAAAAGCAGGTTTTTTATTGTGCGCGAGCGCGAATGGAGGATATCCCGGAAATTTTTGTAAGTGAATTCCGGACCGAGCGGATTCAAACCCAGTTCCGGCAATTTACCTTTACGCCATTCGATTGTCCCGAACCTGCGCGGGTCGAAAAATTTCAAAACCGAACCGTCGCCAAAAACGAAAATCGCTCTCTCGCTTTTATGAGATCTCTTAGATTTTCCCTTCTCCGAAAATTGCAACCTCCCACTCATCCGCAAGTGCAGCAAAATTTTTCCGCGCGACGAGTGGATAACGATAAATTTCCCATGGCGATCGACGCCTGTTATTTTCAGCGGCAGTGACACGCGCAAACGGCCGATGCGTTTGTCGAAAATAAAAAGTTCCCTTAGCTCTTTACCGGAAATTTTAGCTCTGAGCTCACGTATAATTGTTTCCACCTCCGGCAACTCGGGCATTATCCTTCCTGGGGAATTTCTTTTTTGGGAACGAGCGATTCGTCCGTTGGCAGAGTGAAATAGAAAGTCGTGCCGCGATTTATCTCGGATTCGACGCGTATTTCCCCTCCGTGCGCCTCCACTATATTTTTGGATATGTACAAACCAAGGCCGGTTCCTTCCGTCTGGAATTTTATCGCGTTTTCCGCCCTGAAAAATTTGCTGAAAAGCTTGCTCATCTCTTCTTGCGGAATTCCTATGCCCGTGTCCTTTATGCTTACTTCGACGAACGGCTTTCCGTCGGCCGGTGCTGCTTTTACTATGACTTCTCCGTTTTTAACGTTATAACGTATCGCATTATCCAGTATATTCGCGACAGCAAGCGTCAGTCTTTTTTCGTCGATGAAGACGGGCGGCAGTGCCGTTTTGGGCTTGTCGAAATAAATCCTGACGCCGGCTTTATTTGCCTGCGTCAAGGCCTGCCCGAGAATTCTATTAAGGAATTCGACTATGTCGGCTCTTTGAAAATCATAGCCGAAACGGCCCTCTTCGATTTTTGCGATATTAAGCAGGCTTTCCACTATCTCCGACAAAAATTTGCTTGCCTCAAAAGCGCTCTCAACTATTTCTTTGTCCGAATTATTCAGTGTATTATCTTTTTTTAACGATTCCAGCGCCCAGTTTATGTTTGTCAGGGGAGTTTTCAGCTGATGGGAAGCGACCGTCACGAAATCGCTCTTTATCTTGAGAAGCTCCACCTCGTGCGTCCTATTTTGGATGATTTTCAGAAATCTTGTCGGGCCCCCTGATTCCCTAGCGAGCTGCGACGTGCTAACGCGGAGATCCAGTTGTGGTTCCGAAAAAGACAGGTCTACTATCTGCGGCCACGTTCCCGCTGGAGAACGCGGGATCATTATGGGCGAAAGAGTTGGGAAGACCACCCGTGTAAGAACTTTCAATTTGGGATCGTCGACGAATTCCGGGCGGATTGTTATCCCGATAGCCAGCTCCGACGGCACCGAGAAAAGTTTCTCGGCCGCGATGTTGAAAAAAATTACTTTGAAATTTTCGTCGTATATCAGAAGCGCGTCGCCGAAATTGTTGAGAATGGATTGCAATTCTACATCTCCTGTCTGCTCATCAACGGGAAGTTCCGCTTTTTGCATTCCGGAAAGCACTGTCGGGGCAAATGAAAGTCCGAGTAAAATGACGATTAGAATTGTTGCAGTGACGAACCATACCGGCGGCAAAAAGAAAAAAGATATCAGAATCGCGCCCGCCGCGGGGAGGAAGGAAAGAAGAAAAAATTTCAGATTTGGCATTGATTAACCTCGAAATTACTCCGTGAAATTATACCACCGGTGAAGAATTTAAAAAATTTCTCCCTGCGAGCCGGCGCGGGCGAGATCGTTGTCGTTATCCAGTCTTTTAGAAAGAGTTCTGAATCCCATTTTCCCGAAATAATCCGCGAGCTCATCCTGCTTCATCTCGGCAGATAAATCTTGTAGCGTCACTTCCCCGACCGGCACATTCCTGTCGAGCGTCACCAGTTTTTTTGAAAGCTCGGCTTGTTCTTTCGATGCGGCCAACTTTCCCCTTACTTTTTCCGGCAAAACTTCGAGGTCATCGTACGCTTTTTCAAGCCGCCCGAATTTATGAATTATGCCGACGGCTGTTTTCGGGCCGATTCCCGGAACGCCTTTGATGTTGTCGGAGTTGTCGCCGACCAGGGCCTTGTAATCGACAAGTTGGCTTGGTTCGAGACCGTATTTGTTTTTTACGGCGGCTTCGTCGTAATCGATTGTTTCGCTGATTCCCTTTTTGAAAGCCCGCACCGTTATTTTCCCGTCGCTTACCATTTGGAGCGTGTCCATATCGCCGGTCATTATTATTACTTTGGCGTCATTTTTGAACTTCTCCGCGAGCGTGGCGATAAGGTCATCCGCCTCGAAGCCGGCTTTGTCCAGCGGCTTTACCCCGAATTTTTCAAAAAGTTTCGGCGCCTCGATGAGCTGGGAAATTAAAATGTCCTCTGTCGGCGGACGCTGGGCTTTGTACTCTTTGTATATTTTGTCGCGGAATGTCGGCTCGGGCCTGTCGAAAAGAGCTGCGGCGTAATCCGGCTTGTCCTCGCGGAAAATTTTAAGAAGTACGCTCGCCAGGCCGTAAAGCGCGCCGCTCGGCTTGCCGTCGGGAGTCGTGAATTTCGGCAAGGCGTGAAAACAGCGGTGGATTATGGAATTGGCGTCTATTAAAAGGAGGGTCTTCATTTCGTATTACGCAACTTCACTATTGTAGCACTGCTCGCAGTAAATTATTTCAGATCGTTCCGGCGAGTATGATGTTTCGAATTCATTGGGGCAAGGATTGTCGCCATGGAAATGCGGTGTGGCATTGCGATAGCGCGGCGTGTCTGCGTTATTCCGCGTGGAGTCCGTGTTGGTCTGCGTGCTGCCGACGCATTGGCATTTACCATGCCAAAGCTTTATTGGATTTCTTTTCTTTATCCTTTGGCGGTGCCTGCAATTAGGGCACAGACGCGGCAAGGGAATTTTCATCGCGCGATAAAACTCCAGTTCGCTCGGAATTATCTTGAACGCCTCGGTGCACTGTTCGTCGCATTTTCTCTCATGCAAACAGCCTATTACTTGCTCCAGAATATCGTCTTTAACATCCTTTATGCCGTTGGGTAGCTGGTCGGCTGTGACCGTTATCCGATAGTTCCTTAGTTCAGGTTCTTTCCACTTATACCCGCATTCTTCGGCTTGTTTTTTTGTCAAAGGAAAATATCCTTGGACAAACGCTTCGTTGTAAGAAAAAGGCGAGAGTTCGGGAGGGAAAAATTCTCCGTACTTGTATATTCTCCCCTTCGCGTCGGTGTAAGGCATGGAATTCATATGCTCTATGATGCGAGGCACTAATTTTTCATATTCTTCCTTTGTGTATTGCTTATTCAATATACAGTATTCCTTGTTGCGGAGACCGACGCAGCCGAAAAGATTGGCGTTTCTCGTATTGCTGACATACCAGCAGTACTCCAAATTTAGAGACTGCGACCACGACATAAAACAAAATCTGACATCGCGCTGGCCGCCCCCGGTTGCCATACATTCGTATGTTCTTTCGACTCCGCCGCCCCACATCGTGAAGTCGTACGAATCCGCCGTTTTAACCGGAAACGTCAGGAAGTGGCAAAACCTGGAATCTTCCGTGCTTATAACTTCGTAACTGTTAAAAACGTTTTTTGACCAAAAAATGAAATCTCCGGTGACATTCGAGTTCCTTGATTGGGTCATGTATCTGTAAGGGTAATTCAGCGCGGTTTCCGCCAATTTTTTTTCAATTTCTACGCGGCGCGAATAAGAACCTTCGTTCCATTCGGCGAACTTCTTTTTGTATTCTTCTTCGGTAAGCGGTTCGTTGAAAAAATAGTACTTTTTTCCTTTAAGCCCGATGCATCCGAAACAATCGGAGCACCCGCTCAAACCGCGTGAGAAGTGAACGTTGACGCACTCGTCGCAGTTGAACAGGTTCGTGCTCCCGTAACATTTGTAACAATTTATGGCGTTATAGCACTTTTCGCAGGAAAGGGCGTGTGTGACGTCCAAACATGATTTGCTTTGCTCCAGGAATTCGCAGTATGAACACTCTTCACAGTAGTCGGAATTCAGAACCAAGTAACAGTCCTTTAGGTATCCGGAAATATTGGAATAATCACTTCTGACCAGAGAGCTTTCGTTCACTATTCTAGCCATTTCCGGGACTTCGGCGTAGAGCTCCGCGAATTGCCGAAAAAAAGTCTTTGAAAAATCGTAGTCGTGGGCGTATTCTTCCGCGCCCCAGTCATCAGACCACCAGCAGGGCGAGCAATAAACTTTTTTGTGGCTGCCGGCGGGGAACATCGAGATAACGTTTTTGCCGCACTTGTCGCAGTCGCGCTTATAAAAAGTCCGCTCATTCATAAAAAGAAGACGCCTTTGCAGGCGGCACTCCGGGCACCATGTCGGCGGCGGCACGTCGATTTTTTTGTAGAAATCGAAGTCCTCGGGTTCGATTACGAAGTTCTGTTTACAGTTCTGGCAAATTTTTGATTCATTATTCATAATTCTTTATTCACTGTAACAATTCTCTCGTTCTCTCCTTTGCCGTGCTCAAACTTTATCCATATCGCAGACTTGGGCAATATCCTTTTTAGTTTGTCAGCCCATTCTATGAGGATTATGTTTCTCGGGTCCTCTGCTATTTCGCGGATGCCGAGTTTCAGGAAGTTTTTGTCGGTAGCACGATAAGCGTCGATGTGAAAAAAATCCCTGAATTTTTTGTTTTTTACTCCCGCTTTCCTCATCAAAATGAAAGTCGGGCTGAATATCCTTCCATTCACCCCCAGGCCTGAAGCGAATCCTTTTGCAAAGGCGGTTTTGCCGGCGCCGAGTTCCCCGGCAAGCGCTACGATAACCGCTTTTTTGCCGGGTTTTTTCCCTGATATTTTTTCGGCGAGACCTCTCGCGAATTTTTCAGTCGCGGCCAAAGAAGAGCTCAGATAGGTACTCATTTTTCTTTATTATCGCAAGTATTAGAAAAGGATAAATCAGGCCGACGAATAGCGCCAGCCAGAAAACGTCGGCGTTGCCGAAAATTTCGTTCAATGGCCTGCCGAACGCGTAGGTTTCCGCAGCCAAAAATTCTTTGACGATTTTGTTCTCTGCGCCTGGCGTCGGCGCGGTAAAAACAAAACTCGTTGCTTCTCCGGTTTCATACCCGCTTCTGGCAAAACTTTTTCCTTCCGGAGCGCTGCCCATAAACGACGATTGGTCGGCGAGCTTTCCGCTGCCGTCGTAAAGAAAAAGAGAGTCGTTTTGGTTTCTCAGTGTCAGTTTGGTTTCCGTCCTATTCAAAAGGAGATAGTCTTTTGCTCCGATGCTTTTCCCGCCCAAAACGAACTTTTTCCCGTTGCCAGCGACAAGATGCCATTTATCCAAACTGGCTGTCTCGTTGCCGGAATTGAAAAGCTCAATCCATTCGCCGTTACTATCGGCGCCTGTCGGATTCGGAAGCCACTCGTTGATATAGATCATTTTAATTGGTCTTTGGTTTTGGGTTTGGCCGCCAGTATTGTTGGTATTTACCTTTCGGTTTTAACCTATCCGGCGCCCATAACTAAAACCAATAACTGTTCAAAGCAATTCTCCTTTTCTTTTTATCCCGAGATGATCGTAAGCGGCCGGCAGGGCTATTCTCCCGCCGGGAGTACGCTTCAGAAAACCGAGTGTCATAAGATATGGTTCGTAAATGTCTTCGATAGCGCCCTTGTCTTCGTTAAGCGCAGCTGCCAAAGTTCCGACGCCGACCGGGCCGCCGCCGAATTTGTTGATTATGACTTCCAAAAGACGCTTGTCCTGCGGTTCGAGTCCCGCTTCGTCTATATCTATCATTTCAAGCGTTTTTTTCGCTATTTTTTCGTCTACAATTGCCTGACCATGCACTTCCGAGTAATCACGCGCGCGTTTCAAAAGGCGGTTAACTACTCGCGGCGTCGCTCTCGAAGCTTTGGACAAAACCTCGATTGCTTCCGGCGTTATTTTTATTCCCAAAATTTCGGCGGAGCGTTTGAGTATGGCTTTTATGTCGCCGAGATTGTAATAATCCAAACGGAATATCGCTCCGAATCTCGAGCGTAGCGGCTGGGACAAGAGGTTTTCCCTTGTTGTCGCGGCAATAAGGGTAAACGGCGGTAGGTCTATGCTGAAACTCCGCGCGGTCGGGCCTTTTCCAACCACCAGATGCAGTTTCCTGCTTTCCATCGCCGGATATAAAACTTCTTCTATGAGCCGGTTGATGCGGTGGGCTTCATCTATGAAAAGTATTTCTCCCGATTCGAGGTTGGATAAAATCGCCGCCATATCTCCGAGTTTTTCCAGAGCCGGACCGGAAGTGGTTTTTACGTTGGAGCCCAGCTCCTTGCCAACAAGATAGGCAAGCGTCGTTTTGCCAAGACCGGCCTGTCCGCAAAGAAGAATATGATCCATAGAGTCCTTTCTCTTCAGCGCGGCTTCAATGATTATCCGCAGATTATTTTTTATTTTATCCTGTCCGAAATATTCCTCCCAGCGCAGGGGTCGCAAAGCTTGGTCTATGGTAATATCTTCTTTTGAAAAAGTCGGATTGTTGTCGCTCATTTTTTATTTCATGAAGAAAAAGGTTTATAAAAACGCTCAAAGCAGTGTTAAAATCTTAGGCTTGACAAAACAAAAATCTTGTGCTAACATGTCAGGACTTAAATCGACGATTTTGCAACCCGTTGATGTAAGCCGCCTCAGACCTGGGGGCGCGAATTATTTTACGATAGGACGGCCTGGTCTCGGCGAGGCCTATCCTCGTGGGTAATTCTAACCTCTTTTAATTTTATTAAAAGAGTCTATCCAATCCCTTCCAAGGGAAAGCCCCCAGATCTGAGGCGATTTTTGTTTTTTAAATTACTTTTCCGACTCCAACGACCCGGTTACGTCTTCCACCTCGCGGAAGCTCGTAAGTCCCTCGAGAACTTTAAGGATTCCGTCTTCCTGCATCGTTATCATGCCCTGTTTCTTCGCCAGTTCTCTGAGTGTGGTTCTCGAAGCGTCTTTTGAAATTGCTTCTTCAAAATCCGGACCGTTTTCCATAAACTCGAAAATTCCCACGCGACCTTTGTATCCGAAATTGTTGCACTTTGAACAGCCCGTGGGTTCGTAAATAACAGTCTTATTGTATTTTCCCTTGTCTGCGTTAGGCGGAAGTCTGTCCAATAATTTTTTTATCTTTTGTATCAGTTCCGGCGGTATTTTCGATTCGACTTTGCAATATTGGCAAAGTTTCCTTACAAGCCGCTGCGCGATAACCAGCGTTATCGCGGAACCTATAGCGCTGGTTTTTACCCCGAGATCGACAAGGCGCGGCACCGCGCCCACCGCGTCATTGGCATGAAGCGTCGAGAAAACGAGATGTCCCGTCAGTGCCGCCTGCAGAGCGATGTCCGCGGTATCGCGGTCGCGTATTTCTCCGACGAGAATTATGTCGGGGTCCTGCCTCATTATCGAACGCAGCCCATCCGCGAAATCGTACCCGGCTTCCGGGTCAACCTGTGTTTGTTCTATCCCCTCGACGCGATATTCTATCGGGTCTTCGATGGTTATTATTTTCACCTCCGGCTTGGCGACTTTCCTCAAAAAGGCGTAGAGGGTCGTCGTTTTGCCGGAGCCCGTCGGTCCCGTATTCAGGATAAGACCATTCGGCATTTTCAATTGGCGCGCTACTACTTCCAGGTCGTCTTCGCGCAGGCCCAGCTCGCCCAGCTGAACAGTCGTCGCGTCCGGGTCGAGCAAACGCATGACTATTGTCTCCCCGAATTCGGAAGGAATGGTTGATACCCTTACCTCTACCTCTTTTTTTGTCATTTCTATGGTGAACCTCCCATCCTGCGCCTGGTCGTGCACGTTCATTTTAAGATTGGAGAGCAGTTTTATTCTCGAAACAAGATGTTCGTAATTGCGAAGAGGAAGTTTTCCGAAAATGTCGTGAAGAATTCCGTCCAGACGAAATCTTATTTTCGCCTTCTGTTCTTCCGCCTCGAAATGTATATCGGACGCGCCCACGGCCAAACCGCCAGCAAGAACTATTTCGAGAAGCAGAGTCGTATTCACGTCGTCGAAATCGACGCTGCCCATTTCTTTGCTGACTTCCTGAATCGTGGTCAGACGCTTGGCGAGTTCTTCGAGGCGCTCCGGAGAAATTTCCACTTTGCCGGTTATTTCTTTGCTCTCCTTTGGGACGAAAGCGTACGATTCCAAAATTTTTTCGATTCCGCTTCTTGATGCGGTGAACACCCTTGTTTCGAATCCGGCTGCCTTGAGTTTTTCGATTATTTTCCCGGTTTGCGGCGAGCCGGGGTCTGTGGCGGCAACGGCCACATGATTTTTTTTGGTTTCGACCGCCACGGCCATGGCGTCCTTTGCCAGCTCTTCCGGTATCGGTTTCAAGGCGTCTATGCTGACGGGCGTGATTCTCAGATCTATATATTGAAGATTAAGCTTCCCGGCGAGGCGTTCCGCGGCGCGTTCCTCCGCTTCGCGGCGCATGTCACCCAGCTTCTTCTGGAGAGCGTCCTGCTGCTTGGCTCCGAACATTAAAGGCAGTTTATGACGGGGGGTATTCGTTTACAAGGCATTTTTTGCCCATGGATTGACAAATTAATCAATAAAATATATAATTTGGGCAGGAAATTTACACGTTCCCGTTGAAAAACGGGGTTTAATAACTGGTTGTCTCGCCATAGGCGAGGGAAGGAGATGCTATGATTCGCTTCAATTTTCCGTTGTTCGCACTAGTCGCAATAAGCGGTGTCATGGGCACCGTATTCATTCCGGCTTTTTGGAACTGGTTTTCGAAATGGGGGGAAAAAGTCGGGATGGTTATCGTTGTCGCCGCATTTGTCTTGGGGGGAATGACTGGCTGCGCCGGTTTGTCCGACCCGGCCAAGCCGCGGACGGCCGCGGAGGAGTTTCCTCTGCGGAATCAGGACCCGCGTGTCGGGTTAGTCATTAATACCGGGACCGCCCCAATGAACCTGTTCATCTACGACAAGGCGAACCGTCTTGTCGAACAGGTTTACATCAACGGCGCCGACAGGCATTTGCTGTCGGCAAACGGACAGCCTTACCCGCAGTACTGGATACGGACGATGCCGGAAGTGGGGCAATGTTATCGGGTTGAAATATACCCGTTCTACAAAGCCTGGCATCTGCTGTACGGACAGTATCGCGTGGATTTGCCGAGCCAGACGGCTTCCATTTGCCTCGGCAACAACCCGACTTCTTACTGGTACAGCGGGCGCCATTGGGGGTGGTTGCTGCAAACCGGAGTGAACATTCCCGACGCGGTGCTGCCACTGATTCAGATTCAATTACCGTTCTGACGAAAGGAGAGTTATGGACAAACTTCTGCTTTTCTATCTCCCGAGGATTGGTGCATGGCTGTTCGACTTCAATGAGGGAATGCGAATCCGAACCGCCACGTTCTCGCTCGCCGCGGCCATCATGATAATGCTGGGCGGATGCGCGGGGACGATAACGTATGAAGGGAAACCGTGGCTCGGCTTCGAGAGCGAGAAAGACAAGGAAGGTCGGCCTGTGCCGGCATTCGGTTCCGTTGTCACGGTTCACAACTATAATTACCGCACACAACCGGCACCGACGCCGCCCGGAACGCCGCCTTCGCCACCCGGAGCGCTCCCGCCTCAAGCGGATTCTCCCGCTGCAGTCCCATCCCCGGGACGGACTTATGTCGCGGCGGCGAGCGGAATGGATTATGGGTTGGCCAATGACCCGACTGTTGTCACATTCGTAAACGAATCGCCGAATGTGGTACGGATTCAAATAAGAGGTCAACCGGAAATCCGTTTGCTGCCATATCAGTCCAGTGCTGACATCGCCTTCTTCCCTGGCGAGTACTCCGTGAAAGTAACGAGGGAACAGCCGACATCGAACTTCGGCGGACTGCAGACGGTCAGGGTCGTCACGTTCTCCGTCAGTATCAGAGGGAACGGCGGCTGGCAGATCATCAACGTAGGTATAGGTAGCGGTTACTAGCCGACCGGCTAGTAACTTCAAGTAATGCCCCGGAGGCCAAGCGCAGTGCTTGTGTCTTCCGGGGAATTTTTTTATTCGATTAAGGCCATTTTTGGTAGGCACTGTGATGCATCACAGTGCTATGCTATAGCATAACAGTCGAATTTTTGCCGGTTGACATAATTCTGATTTGATAAAAGTCTGATTTGATAAAAAATTGTAGTCCATTATTCTTTATTCATAATTCTCTATTCACCATTATTCATAATTCGTTATTCATTATTCCAACAAATATGTCAGGACATTCGCATTGGGCGGGAATAAAACACAAAAAGGAAATCACAGACCAAAAGCGCGGGAAGATTTTTTCCAAGCTTCTGACCGCGGTAACGGCGGCCGCCCGCGGCGAGCCGAATCCGGACTTCAATCCGCGGCTGCGCACCGCCGTTCAGAAAGCCAAGGATGCAAAAGTTCCAGCCGACAACATCGAGCGCGCAATCAAAAAGGCGTTGGATCCCAGTGTGGCGTTTGAAGAATTGATAATGGAAGCCTATGGACCTGGCGGCGCGGCGATTTTGATAGAAGCGGTAACCGACAGCAAGAATAGGACTATCGCGGAAATAAAAAAAATTCTGAGCGACGGCGGCGCGAAATGGGCCGAACCGGGAAGCGTGCGATGGGCCTTCGAAGAAAAGGGTGAGGGGTTCGAACCGAAGTTTCCTCAGGAACTCGGCGAGGGCGACGGGAAAAAGCTCGGTTCCCTGATAGAAAAACTGGACGAACACAGCGACGTGCAGGAAATTTATACGAATGCAAAAGGGGCTCAGGTTTAGTTTTGGCAACCAGTAGAACCGGCGCCCACAACCAAAACCGATAACTATGACGATATTAGGAATCGACCCCGGAACATCGCGAATCGGCTACGGCGTCGTTAAAAAAAATAACGGAAGGATATCTTTTGTCGACGCCGGCATATTGAAAATAAGACCCCGGCGGGCGGGCGGGCGGGCGCGTTTTCGGCCTATATCCCCGGCTGGTCCAGCGCCAGGAACTCACAGGCCGTGACGAAGGAGGTCAGGCGATGATCGAGC
>JACQKT010000001.1 GCA_016204355.1 Candidatus Liptonbacteria bacterium | reverse complement strand
GTTTTAAAATATTTTTCTCTTTGTTTAGCATCTTGTTCATGAAGACAAACTTCGCAGTAAATTAATTTAAGCGGCCGTCGTGATTTTGTTGATAATGCTTTGCCGAAATTATGTTTTAAGAGCCTTTTTTAAGGTCTGGGGTAAACCCTGAATATAAGTTATTATCCTTGACACTTTGCAATATGTAAGCGTAAAACATAATGTTTCCTACGGGGCGCTATATCGGGGATAGTTTATAAAAGTAATTCAAAATCTGGAAAATGGCCGCGCCGAATGCTGCCGTTCCTATCAAAATCAAGCCGAAAAGGAACGCATTCCCGGATATCACCGACCAGTCCGAGATAGCGTAGAAAAGAAACGCCGAGACGGATACGATAAGAACATTGTTCACTTCGCTTTTCCACGGAAAAATTTTTCTTGCGGATAAAACCAGGAAGGGAAGAAGAAAAAAGAATAAAATCTCGAATCCGGGCAAAGGCATCCAGTTAAAAAGAAAAACGCCTAAAGCGCAGAGGAAAGCGATCTCGAGAAAACCCAGATAAAATCCGAAAACAACCAGCGTTGCCATAGCGAATTCCGGAGTCCAGCCGAAATGAAGCTTGAAGTTGAATTGCAAAAACGAAGCTATCAGGAGCAAAAGCAAAGAAACTATAAATTTATTTTGCGCTCTGAGGTTCATAATTTTTATCGATGAACACCGTTTGAAAATCATTCGGATTGTAGGCGGTTTCCAGGTCTGCCTCCTTGAAAAATTGGTCCGAAGAAATTCTAATGTTCCTCGCGACCCCTATTGGGGTTCCCAAAGGATAATCGGAGCTGGCCGAATAAACTCCTTCACCGTCTCTTACCTCCGAATCTTTCGGGATAAGCATCAGCTTCGGCGCGCTGCCTCCGACAAGAAGCGAATTCACGCCTCTGTTTCCTATTCTGACGGATGTTTTGAACCGGGAATCGAAAATGGTTTCGACAAGCGCGCTATTTTTGAAAATTTTTTCCACCTTTCCTATCAACAGCGACCCCCGTTGGGAAACAAAAAGTAAAACCGGCTGACCGACTTTTACTCCGTCCGCCTCCCCTTTGTCCACGAGAATCTCGTTTTTGAAATTGAAGGGATAATCGGAATAAACCGAGGCCTGCACCAGTTTTTGCGGTCCTGATGCGCTCGACTTCAAATTTTCAAGCGCGGCAATTCTGGCCTTCAACAATTCGTTCTCAGCCGCAATATTTTTATAATCCCCGTTCTGGGCCGCCGGTATTGTCATCAAAGCTCTTATTTTCCATCCCAAGGAGGGATATAAAAAAATCAAAAAAACCGTTATTAAGAGAACAGTTAAAAGTATGCTTTCTTTCCTCATTTACGGGAGGAACTACAACGATATGTCCAATGGCCTCAAAGGATTGGTCAAAAAGCGTTTGTAGTGTTCGAAGTTTTCCGATACAAGTCCGAGTCCCCGCGCCGAAGCCGTGAGCGGATCGTCAACCACATTGGTTTCGACCGAGGTTTCTTTTTCTATCAGCCGGTCCAGTCCGCGGAGAAGCGCTCCACCGCCGGAAACGTAGATGCCCTGTTTGAGCATGTCACCGACCAATTCCGGAGGGGTTACCTCTATTATTTCCCTAATCGAATCGACTATGGACTTCAGTGACTTCGTCACGGCGGCGCGTATCTGGCTGTTTTTTACGATTATCTCCTTAGGCAATCCCGTTGAGAGATCCATTCCGCGGATAGCCACGTCAAGCCGCTCATCGAGAGGTATTGCCGACCCCGCGGCTATTTTCGCGTACTCCGCCGTGGGCTCTCCTATTGCAAGCCGGAATTCTTCGCGCATGAATTTTGTTATGTCGTCATTGAAGCGGTCTCCGGCGATTTTTAAAGTTTTATAAACCACGGTCCCGCCCATCGAAATAACCGCGATATCGGTCGTTCCTCCTCCTATATCCACAACAAGGCTTGTGGTCGGCTCTTCGACAGGAAGCCCGGCGCCGAGCGCCACGGCCATCGGAGCACTCATAAGATGGACTTTTGCGCACCCGGCGTGCAAAGCAGCATCTTCAACGGATTTTCTTTCGACTTCCGTAAGGTCATCGGGAACGGCCAAAATCGCCTTTCTGACACCCCAAAGATCGCTTCCTCTGTTAACTCTTTTTATGAATTGCCGCAGAAGTTCCTGTGTCATATCGAAATCCGATATAACGCCGTTCACAAGCGGGCGGACGACGCTTATGTGCCCAGGGGTACGTCCGAGCATTTTTTTGGCTTTCTCGCCTACAGCGAGAATTTCCATAGTCTTATTATTGACTGCCGCCACGGTTGGTTCGTTAAGAACCAGCCCTCGCCCTTTTTGATAAACGAGGGAGTTCGCGGTACCAAGGTCTATTCCTACTTCCTTGAAAAATTTATCGAAAATGGACATGAAAATATGATTTACGATTTAGGAATTATGATTTAAGAATCCGGTTTAAGAAACGATTTTGATGAATTCTTTTTTATCCATTAGTTTGCTTTCTTTCTCATTGCGGCGTTTGACCTCTATCATGTTTCCCGTCTTGTTGCTGACAACCGCTCTGAAAGGCAAACCTATCAGATCCGATTCTACGAGTTTTTCTCCGGGAGAAACGTCTCTGTCGTCATAGAGTACTTCAACGTCTTTATTTTGTAAATCGTTATATATGTCTTTTGCGGACGATTCACCGAGCGCGAGCAGATGCACCCTGAACGGCGCGATGGCCTCCGGCCAGATTATTCCCTTCTCGTCATGCGACACTTCCACCGCAGTCGCCATAAGCCGGCTTACGCCTATACCGTATGAGCCCATTACGACCAGTTTCTTGTTCCCCTCCTTGTCCAGAAAATTCAGATTGAACGCTTCCGAATATTTCGTTCCCAGCGGGAAAATATTTCCGATTTCTATCGATTTCGTTTCCTTTATTTTTTCTCCGCACTTCGGGCACTTGCCTCCATCTTTCAGCTTCGAAACCTCGCTGTTCTCGGCGTACATGCACGACGAACAGGCGAAAATTGTATCCTCGCCCACTTCGGAAGCGACTTGGAATTCGTGCGTGTTGCTGGCGGTAAATTCGCCTCCGGCGGCAAGGGTATAAAACGCCTTCAGGCCGCACCGGCCGAAAACTTTTATGTATGCCTTGCCGACTTCTTCATAATAACGGCTTAGGTCCTCTTCCGACTCGTGGAAACTGTACAAATCCTTCATCAAAAATTCCCTGCCCCGCAGAAGTCCCGATTTTGCCCGCGGTTCGTTGCGGAATTTGGTCTGTATCTGATATGCGGCGAAAGGAAGGTCTCTGTACGAATTGACGTATTTTTTGGCGATTTCCGCGATTACTTCTTCATGGGTCCAGCTGATATTGAAAGAAGGTTCTCTTTTGTCCCCTTCGATTACTTTGAAAACGACTTCAACGTCCCATCTTCCGGTCGCCTTCAGGTAACGCTTGTCGTGCAGGGCCGCCATGAAAATTTCCTGGCCACCTATCGCGTCCATCTCTTCCCTGACGATGTCCGAGATTTTTTTTATAACCCTCCAGCCGAGCGGCAAATAGGAATATACCCCTGCCGAATTTTTATAGATAAATCCTGCACGCTCCAAAAATCTCGCGTTCAGGGCTTCCTCGTCTTTGGGAAAACTTCTCTCGATTTTGGTGAAAAGTTTTGACTGAAGCATAAAAATATAATGCTAATCTACGAATAAATGCGAATGCTGCAAATTTTTGAAAGCGTCGCATTCGCAGCATTTGCGGTATTCGCGCGCATTCGCAGTTTGGAATTACGTTTAAGTTTAGCACGCCAAAATAAGCAAGGTAAAGAAGGCACGGCAATTGACCTCCAAGTGACGCCGTAGTAATTTATCTGTATACCCGTTTAAGCACCAGCATTTTGAAATTTAACGTTTTGTGAATTAAGGAGGGACGCCATGGGCACTATTTGCGATTCGGTCATTAATGCCATAAAAAGCATAAATGACGATGTGAACAAGGCCGCGATGATCTACGGCTTGACCTCGGACGAGAAGCTCTTCATCACCATACAAGTCGGACAAGTAATCGGCGATCTGCTGCATACCGAAAAGAAGCAACGGGTCGAGATGGCAAGCTATCTCGTAAAGCTGGAGCCGCAGGGGTTTGTGGAGTTAATCGAACAAACCGGGGAGCAGATATTCGAACAATTCAAGCAATCCACAGAAAGATTGCTGACGATTTCGGCGCCGAACTTCAGAAAGGGGTTAGTTGTCAGAGTCATGAGGCAGATAAAATTCACCGACTTCATGATTGCCTTTGTCACACAGACAGCGACCGAAAACAAGATGATGAACGTCCTTCACTGACCGAGATTCGCCGGCTTCCCTTTGTCCAAACGTTTACAATGCTGCGTGCGAACGCGGCATTTTTATAAGAATCCCGGAGTTCGGTACGGCCGATCAGAAAAATCTCGCGAGGAAAAATAAGACGAGTCCCAAGGCACTTGAAACGGCTGAAATTATCCAAAATCTCATGGTTACCTGCGATTCATGCCATCCGAGGGCTTCAAAATGATGGTGGACCGGCGTGGAAAGGAAAACTTTTCTGCGAAGCAGTTTTTTGCTCGTAAGCTGGATAATGACCGAAAGAGATTCCAAAACGAGAATTATCGCGAAAAATGGCAGGAAAAGCGTTGTGTTCGTAAGCATTGAAATGACGCCTATCGTTATGCCCAGAGACATCGAGCCGGTGTCGCCCATGAAAAATTTCGCGGGATAGATGTTGAACCACAAAAACGCAAGGAGCGCCCCGATAGTCACGCCGCCGAACGCCGCAAGGTCGTAACGGCCGAGCACGAAAGCCACTGTCGTAAGGGCGACGAACGCAAAAAGCGACACGCCGCCGAGAAGGCCGTCGAGGCCGTCGGTTTCGTTCGCAGAAAATGCGCTCGCGACGATGATGAACATGAAAATCGGAATATACCACGGACCGATCACAATGCTGCCGACAAAGGGTACATAAAGAACGTCCCATCCCAAGCGGAAATAAAACCACCAGGCGCCGATGGCGGCAAGTATCAAATAAAGAACGAGTTTGTGTCTTACTTTCAGGCCGCCGCCGGAAGCGCCGCCTATTTTCAGCGCCCCCAACCAGTCATCGACAAGGCCGAACAGCGCAGCGAGGAACAGCGCCGCCAGAGGAAGATATGTTTCGGCGCGGTTAACGAAATTGAAATATTCCCACGGACCGTCGACCAACACTGAAAGGATTAAAAAAATAAACGCGAGAAGCAAAACCGTTCCCCAAATAATCACTCCGCCGGCTGTCGGGGTGCCGGCTTTCTTTTCGTGAAATTTGTGGAAAACGGGTGTCTTGTCGCTTTCCCTTATTTGTTTCTTGACCTGGTATTTTTTTATGAACGCGTACCATGCCGGAGTTATGAGAAGCGCAACCAAAAACGAAATTGCGGTGAGCGTCATGACCCGGATCGATTCGAAAATAACTGTGTCCATTTTTATATTTTATCCCTGCTTTACGGAAATTTCGAATACCAGACGTCGTTATGCCATTTCCAGTCGGAACCCATGCCGCCGAAAACCCATATCTTGTCTTTGTAAACGAGGATTGACTCGTCTTCCCTGCCGAGCCATGGCGGGTCAGTGTCGGTTTTCTGCCAGTTTACCCCGTCTTCCGAGTACCATACGTCGTTAGGCCCGCCTTTTGCGCTGTCGTCGTTCAACCTGCCGACTATCCATAATCTGTCTTTCAAAACAACCATCGAATGCCCCTGCCGGCTCGCCCACGGCGAGCTTGTGGCCACAAGCTCCCAATTCAGGCCATCGGAAGAAACCCACTCGTCGTTGAAAGCCCCTCCTTTCAGGTCCATGCCGCCGGTGAGAAATATTTTTCCTTTAAAGACGGCCGTAGCGTGGTCCCAGCGAGTGCTCCACGGAATGGTCGTCGTCGCTTCATGCCAGTTTATGCCGTCTTCCGAGTACCATACGTCATTCTTGGTTTTTCTTTCGTCGTAGTTCACTCCCCCGAAAATCCAAATTCTCCCGCCAAAAACCTCCGCGGTATGTCCCTCGCGCGCGGACCAGGGGGTGCTTGAAGCTACATTGTTCCAGGTTATTCCGTCTTCGGATTGCCAGACGTCCCTCGTGTCGTAGCCCGTGATCTTGCTCCATCCGCCGAACATCAAAAGCTTGCCCCGGAATTCGACAACGGTCATCGACCTTCTTAAGGGCCACTCTGCGTGTTCTTTTTCCAGTTTCCAGACAGTCCCGTCTTCGCTGGACCAAATATCGTTGAAATGCGGCGCCTCCCAGTAACGCACCCTGCCGCCTCCTTCGAAATATCGGTTGCCGTCCAGGCCGCCCATCGTCCACATTTTGCCGCTGAAGACAAAACTTGCCGCGGAATCGCGCGTTTGCCATTCGGCCGAAGATGTCGCCGATTCCCAAGTCAAAGATGCCGGATTGAATTGTTCGCCCGGTTCTTTATCGTGCCTTGTCGGCTTTTCGCTTCCTGGCAATATTTCTCCGTATTGCGTCAACGTTCTCCAATCACGCGCCGCAATAAAAATCAGTCCGACTAAGACGGCTGCCAGCAAAACGGCAACTATCAAAAATGTTTTCCTTCCTCCCGTCATAAAGGTCAACGAACCAGTTTGAAATTATTCTCGAACCAAGATAGTAATTTTTCCGTTTCTCCGAATCTGTCCTCCGTTCCCAGAACTATCACTAGTACAGGCCGCTTCTCTAACGAAAAAATCGAAAGCAGGTTGCCCGATGCCGCCTTTGTTTCCCCGGTTTTGCCCCCGATAAAGCCGGTTGTCCCCGCAAAAATATTTATATTCGTAAGTTTTATTCTTTTCTGCGAATTCAGTTCCGTTATCGTCGCGGTTTTTTTTCTCGTTATCTCGAGTATCTTCGGATAATCCTGATAGATTTTAAGGGCGAGCTTCTGAAGGTCTGCTGCACTTGACTGGTTCGCCACCGAAAGGCCTGTCGGGTCGGAAAAATTGGTCGAATTCATTCCCAGTTCCGCCGCCGCCTGGTTCAGGGCGCTTGTAAAACTTTCGCGCCCGTAAGCATTTGCGAATGTCTCAGCCGCTTCATTTTGCGAAACGAGAAGCATCGACGTCAAAATATCATTGCCGGAGTAGGAGCCGCTCGAATTGAAAGCTTCAACCAACGTCTGGTCGTCCCCCGCAGAAACGCCGCTTGGTTCCATGGTCAGCGGCCTGGTCAGATCGATGTTTTTCAAAACCGTCATCGCGGTCATCAGTTTGGTGATGGACGCCATCGGTCGTCTGAGCGTGGGGTTCTGCGCGAAGTAAATTTTCCCGGTTTGTAAATCGGCTATCAAAGCGGCTCGCGTATCTATCGCGGGAGGATTTTCGAAAGCGACCTGCCGGAAGGCGCCCTGCCCGACAAGGGAATCCGCCTTCAAAAGAGCGCCGTTGTACATCACGCTTTTGGAATCGTCATTACTGTTCTGCGGCTTGGAGGGTTCGGCTCCCGCCTGAACGTCGTTCGCTGTCGTAGAAACCTGAACCTGGGATGACAATTGGTTTGTTTCGCTCGAGGATGGATTTCCCGGCTGATGGTCTCTGTAGGATACGGAAATTATCGCCGAAGAGTCCTTGCTGCCGCTCGCTTTATCCACGCCGTTGAAATGATTCCCTACCGCGACCGATAAAATCACGACTCCGACGAAAAAAATTTTATGAAACGATGACATGATTGATATTTATGAAATATTTTCATCCGGCTGGGCGGTCTGCTCGGGAACGGACAGCGATTCTTTCAGTTTCCGGAAGTCGGGCAGTTCTTCCCTGTTCTTAACACCGATATGCTTGAAAAATTCGAATGTCGGACGGTAAAGGAACGAAACCGGACGCTCGGGGTCGGAAAACCGCTCTATCAGTCCCCTTAACATAAGGTTTCTCACGGTGAAAGAAGAATTGACCCCGCGCCGGTAGTCGATCTCCGCACGGGAAACCGGCCCGAGGTATGCGATTATCGAAAGAACTTCCAAAGTCGCCGGCGTCAGGTCCTCGCTCAATTCTTCTTTTACGAAATTTTCGAGAAGCTTCGCGAATGCGGGCTTGGTGCCGAGCTGTATCTTTTCTTCGTCTTTTATTATCACTAATCCCCTGCTTTCGGAATCGAGCCTCTTTTCCATTTCGGAAAGCAGAGAATCGAAATTTTCCTTGTCCAATTCGAGAAGTTTTGCGGCTTTCTTTTTGGAAAGCGCCTCCCCGTGTATAAAAAGAAGAGCCTCCAATTCGGCTAATTTTTTCTCAATATTTTCCATTTTTATTTAGTTTCGCGGCATTCGCATATTATTCGCGTCACTCGCATTATGCTTGATGATTATATCAGAAAAATGCGACTTTTGTTCAAGAAAAATCAGTTGCTCATGCGCCATATGGAGAATTGCCAAAAATGCGACGATTATTTCCGGGCGCGTTTTACTTCCGGAAAGATGGCTGAAGCTGACTTCGCTGAATTTCTGAAGTCGTTCGAAGATTTCCTTTATTTTTTCTTCCACTGAAACTATTTCCTTGGCAACAGTTTCCTCTTCCGCGGCGAGTTTTTGCACGACTGCGGCTACTTTTTGCACCGATGAGACTAGCGAATCGAGCGTCAGGTTGGCGCCCGGAAAAAAAATGTTCGCGCCCGATGCCGCCCGCGGGAAAGACGCATTCAAAAAATACGGCCTGCTGAATTCGCCGACGTTTTCCTTCCATCTTATCTGCAACAGTTTCATGATGGGTTTCAGCGCGCGATAAATTTTCAATCTCGCCTCGAGGTCTTTTATTTCCGCCTCTTCGTCCGAGGTCAGCGGGGCGTCCGGCAGAAGCGATTTTGATTTTATCAGAATCAGGCGGCTCGCTATCGCTATAAAGTCCGCGAGCGTTCTTAGTCTTGCCTGGTATTCTTCTTTCGTTTCCCCGCCCTGCGGCTCTTCGAGTTTTTTCAGATACTCTAAAAAATCGCCGGTGACTTCGGCAAGGCTTATTTCCGCTATCTCCAATTTTTTCTCCTCGATAAGTTCGAGGAGTTTGTCCAACGGCCCCTGGAATTTCTCGAGTTTTAATTCGTATTTAGTCATCTTTTATTAGTCATCAGTTATTAGTTATCAGTCGTTAGTTATCGGTCATTTGAAGTTCTTGTAATTGTTCGCGGGGTCCCATAAGAGCCATCCGGCGTATTTATCCGGCGAACCGGCGAACGCGTCATCCGTCGCGCTAATTTGTTTTTGTATCATTTCGGAAGTGTAAGCTGCGCCGAGGTCGAACGCCTGCAACCACGGGCGCAACTTCGCACGGTAATTTATGCCCGATGAAGCCGAGGAAGATGTCGCGTTCCCCGCCGTAGTTGTCGCCGTACTTGTGGCCGCCGCAACGGGTTTTCCCAAGAGCCGCTTCAATGCTCCGTCCATCGAATACTTGATTACTTCGTAAGGATAATTCGCCGGATTTTTGTATCCCATGAATCCGGCGGCGAAATGCGATGGGTATATCATCGGGCAGACATAATCGAAATATTTGTAAGCATCCTCGATAACCTGCCCGATTCCGAGGTCGTCCCACGTATCTATTGTCGCAAGGCCGAAAAGGTCGGCGGAAATTTTTGCGTCCGGGAGCTGCTGCCGCAGATAAGAAAAGAATGTGCTGATAACCGTGTGCCTCGGAGTTTTCTCGTCCCAAAAAGGATATCCTATAACGCCCAAATTCCCGTCGGAGGCGAAACGAATATAATCGAAATTGATTTCGTCGAACCCGCGTCCGAGTGCGTCTTTTGCTATCGCGATATTGTAATCCCAGGTCTGCCTGCCGGCCGCATCCATCCACGCAAGGCCATGATTATCCTTCCATGTTTTGCCGGTAGTCTTGTTCTGAAGCGCCCACTCCGGATGCGCCTTTGCCAAAATCGGGTCCTGGAAAACTGTTATCCTTCCGATGACATAAATATTTTTGTCATGCAACCGTTTTATCAATTCGTTCGGACGCAAAATCCTCAGTTCTTTCTCGGCGCCGCTCGTCTTTACCTCCGGAACGTCCGTCGCGTACGACACGTATCCCGAATAATCTTTTACGTCGATGACGACTGCATTGAGCCCGCGCGCTTCGACGAGATTTATAAGCGAAGTCATCCTATTATAGGAGCCGGCGGACCATCCAGTTATATAAATCGCCTTGACCATCTCGGGAGGATTTTTAAGCTGGGATTGTTTCTCAATGTCTGAAACGCCGCTTTTTATCGCCGTCCCGGAAGATGAAGTCGGATTCGACGTTTCGGGCAAAACCGACAAATTGCCTCCCTGCGATGAGCTTGCCGAACCGTTCGTTTGCTGGCCGTTAATGGTCAGCGTATGTGGTGAAAAAAATAAAAAAAACGCGCCTGCGGCGAATACGGCAAAAATGGCCCCGAAGAGCGTTTTCATACGATAAACTATATCGGGAAAAGTTGCCGCTGACAATGAGTTGGCATAGAATTAACTACCGATGGCATTAGCCCTATACAGAAAATATAGACCTAAGTTGCTTTCCGAACTTGTCGGACAGGAAACGAATGTCGAAATACTCAAAAACGCCGCCCGCCAGAACCGGCTCGGGCACGCCTATCTTTTTTACGGCTCGCGCGGAACTGGCAAAACGACGACCGCCCGCCTTATCGCCAAATTGCTGAATTGTGAAAAAAGGCATGCCGACGCTAAATTCGCCGACCTCGGCGAACCGTGCAACGAATGCGGTTCCTGCAAAGGAATCGATTCCAATTCCTCTTTCGACGTCATTGAGATAGACGCCGCTTCCAACCGTGGCATAGACGAGATAAGAAATATAAAGGAAAGCATCAGGTCGGCGCCAGTCGGAAGCAAATACAAAGTTTATATAATCGACGAAGTCCACATGCTCACCGGGCCGGCTTTCAACGCGCTTTTGAAAACTTTGGAAGAGCCGCCCGCTCACGCCGTTATCGTTATGGCGACTACCGAATATGAAAAGCTTCCGGCGACAATTACCTCCCGCGCCCAGCGCTTCCTTTTCAAAAAACTGCCGAAAACGAAAATTATGGAAAAGCTCGCCGGCATAGCCAAGGCGGAAAAAATAGACATCGAACCGGCGGCGCTTGAGCTTGTCGCCGCGGCGGGCGAAGGAAGTTTGCGCGATTCGGAATCGCTTCTCGACCAGATCGCTTCATTCCAGTCGAAAATAGATTTGGAAACCGCCGAACGCCTGACTGGCAGAGTCGGGCTGAAAAAAGTCGAGGAATTCGCTTCTTACATAATAAAGAACGATTTGAAGGGCGCGCTCGATTATCTCGCGACTATAAATGAGGAAGGGCACAATCTTGTTCAGCTGGCGAAAGACTTAATCCACTATTTGCGGAAAGTCCTTTCGATAAAACTGAACCCGGGAATGGAAAATGTTTTCCAGTCCGAACTTACGAACGACGAAATCGTGAAACTCAAAAAACTGGCAATGGAAGCCGAAGTCCAAAAAACAGTGAAGCTTATAAAGTCATTTATCAGGGCATATTCGGAAATGCGCTATTCCCCGTTTGCGATAGTTCCCCTTGAGGTTTGTTTGGCGGAGAATTTGGGGTAATTGAGTTAGAATTCAAGCCTGCCAGCCACCTTGAGACAGGTTCGGATTCCGAGGAGCATCCATTACTGGCACCCGCTCGAAAAGCTGGTTATTTTGCCCTTGCCTTTATAAGCTGGAAAAACTTTATTAAAGACAAAGAATCTTTTTCATTTAAAACAACTACTAATGCAGGACTTTTCATTGCCGCATCCTTGAGTGACGGACCTATCACGTAACCGATGTTATCAATAATAAAAAAGCGATCGTGTAAATCAGGATATTGTTTTGTTATAAACTTTGGGTATTGAGTACGAAATCTTGCTATGCGGGCATCGTATGCTCCTTGCTTATTGTTATAGATCAAATCAAAATCTACAGTGGCAGGAATAACATCTAAAACTGTATCGAAAATTCGCTCGTCAACGTATGCATCAGCTATCCAAACTCGTTTTTTCGCTTGGGCAAATACACCACGAATGAACTTATCAAAAGAATGGGTCTGTTTTTTATCAAAGATGCGTAAACCAACTTCACCTTCTTTGGTCTCCATAATCTCCTTTGATTCAAAAAGCGCGGAGAGATGTTCTATCCCATCTTTTGTGACTTTCAGATAACCTTTGCCCGAAGAATTTATCCATCCCGCTTCATCAGCTTTTACATAATATTTTGGACTATATGCACATTTCAAAGTAGACCTCGGCCACTCTCTATTAACGTTTGCAAGTGCCACTTCTTCTGAAATATCGCCGCCCGAAAAATGAGCAACAACTGCTAAGAGTTTTTGGTGCCCACTCATTTTTTGAATAGGTAGCTCCGATAAAAACGCGCGCAGACTCTTATCAAAATTCATAATCTTTTAGATACTTGCAATTTCTAATAGGCCTGAATCAGGGTTTATTTATATACGCAATGAGATTCTTTTTCCCACGTGCAATTTCTGCTCGCTCCAAAAGATTGTTGCGAACCATTTTTCTTAGGACATTCACAACGCTAGCACGCAGAGGCTTCTTCTTTGTCAGCAACCTTTTTTGCAATTCATCCACAACCTCCAAATCAACTCTCGCTTCCTTAAAAAACCCTTCGTCAAAGAGCTTCCTAATGGGCAATGTCAGATCATCTGCCTTACCTTTTATCACAGACTGCCGCACCTTCTTTCCTTTTGGTTCAGTTTTGACACCTTCGAGTGCGCTAATTCTTTCTTCGTGATGTTTGAGCTGTGTTAAGATTTTATTAATCAGTTCTTCAGACATAGATTTATTTATTTAAATTGCTTTCAATAAACGCCGCGCCTTTGTTGGTTATGTACCATGCCTTTTTGCCATCTTTCTTTTCCCTGATAGGAGCCAAGTGCTTATTTTTAACATTCATGTTTATTTTATCGTTGATATTCTTAGGAATAGGAAATCTCGCTAAGCGAAAATATTTCTCGATATCGGCTATATTTATTGAATTCACTTTCTCGAAATATTCAAGCCAGTAAGCAAGAGCTAATGTCCGCTTAACATCATCATCGAGCTTTTGTTTATTCAAAAACTCATTAAAATTCAGCCTATTTTCAGGATCAATAATCGTACTTGTGCGAATCGTTTCCGTTAAGCCATTTTCCAATGCTTCAACTCGCTTTTCGAGAGCCTCCATTCTAGATTCAAGTGCATTGTTTTCCATGTTATATCTTTTTTTTCTTAGTTAATCGGGCAACAACCTGATGAATTTTGTAATTTGGCAAATGATACTTCCCATTTTCAACTTTTATATCTTTCGAATCCGCTAATGTTTTCAGCGTGCCCTTAACGCTGCCTGTTGGCATAATATCCATTTTAATTATTTCGGTAGGACTGGTCTCGTCAGTTGTGTCCAGTACCAATGCCCTTGCTTTCACCGCAGAAAGGATCACAAGAATTTTTTCTGCATTTGGTAATTCCCTGAACTCAGAAGAAAAATGAAAGGACCTCGTTTCCTTGTCGATTGATAAATACGGGGAAAGCAAATCTGCCAACTCCTGTCGATTAATTGCTTGAGCCTCGGTGACGATTAATTTTTCTAACGGATCTGAGTTTGTCATAGAAAATGGTTAACTTAGTTTGTCCAGTATAACTATGATAGCGCATGTTACTGCAAAGTCAAGGCTATGGAAGGAGCGGGAACACTTAAAATAATACTTTTATGAGAGGTGTTAAGTCAGTCTCTTCAAAAAATCCATATAAAATATAGCCTAATCGTCATAATCAATATACAAAAAATCTTATCATAAATAACCATATTTTCATATTTTAATGATGGTCTTTATGACCCGCCCGAGGAGCATCAATTTGGTAAAATTAAAGAATCCTCTGGGAGCTATGTGGGGTAAGGATTATTAAAAATACGAGACCGAAGAGGTCAGCAGATCATCTATATTGGGTAGTTAGAGCGGGCACAGGTGTAGCTACCTGTTTGTAATAGTAATTTTTACAGTTAAAGATTTTCTAAAAGAAACTAAATGGGAAAAGGCAATTATTAGTAAAAAAGAACTTAAAAAGATCAAATACATAAATGATAATTATTGGAACAAATTATCTAATGAAACAAGACTTCCTATCGAAGCAGCTAAAAATATTAAGAAAGGAATTAGGGCATATGGTGTTAGTAAT
>JACQKT010000015.1 GCA_016204355.1 Candidatus Liptonbacteria bacterium | reverse complement strand
CAGATATGTCGCGGTGAGTACGTTCTCGAGTCCTGTACTCACTGCCCGTCAAGTCAAGGGAGCCGGGAAGGGGTGAACTTCGACCTCGGTCGGAGCAGCCCAAGCTCGGTGACACGGACTAAGTCGTAACAAGGCACGCGTAGCGGAAGCTGTGCGTGGAACAATTAAACTTAAGAATAGAAAGTGGAACTTTCTCATTTGGTTCACTCGCCAACCAAATAAATACAACTTTGAATTTATTTGTTGGCTCGTTGCCAAATGTAGTCGTGCGTATCAGATATCAGGTAATCATGTATCCTGATACTTGATACGTAAGCACATTGGGACAACTGAAAAGCTCTTTTAGAATGTAAACGCATTTGCAGATTTTGCGTTGTTTACATATAATTAGCCCCATATGAATCCGGCCAAGATATTCATAGTCGAGGACGAGCGGTTTTTGTCCACGATATTGGCTAACAGATTGAAAAAGGAAGGATTTGAAGTTGAGCAGGCTTTCGACGGCCAGGAAGCCATCGACATGCTGAGAACGAAGAGGCCGGATTTGATAATAGTTGATCTGATACTGCCCGTAAGGTCCGGTTTCGAAGTTTTGGAAAGTATTTCCAAAAATCCGGAACTGAGCCATGTTCCCGTGATAGCGCTTACCAACCTCGGGCAGGAAACAGACATGGAAAAAGCGAAATCTCTCGGAGTGGTGGATTACCACATCAAGATCAGGACTTCGGTTGACGATTTCGTGAGTATAATAAAAAGTAACATATCGAAATTACAGGATGCCGGAACGGCGCAAAACAGTCAATAGGATGAAAGAAGAAATAATCAAAAAAATAAAACCGGGAGCGAAGGTCAAGGTTTATTCCGCAGTAAGCGAATCCAGCGGAGAAGGCGGGACGTCGATTTTTGAAGGCTTGGTTATTGCGCGGAAACACGGCAAGGAAACGGGGGCAACATTTACTGTGCGCTCGATTCTCGCCGGCGTCGGAGTGGAAAAGATTTTCCCGATAAATTCGCCTTCTATATCGAAACTTGAGGTCATAAGCTCTCCGAAAAAAATCCATCGTTCGAAACTTTATTTCACAAGAAAAGCGTCCGGCACGAAGATAAGGCAGAGACTGGGAGTGTCGCTGTAGGCTCAATAGCCCTCGTTTTTTTAGTTGCTTGTTAAAAGGAATAAAAACCGCGTAAGCGGTTTTTATATGTTGTCTTATTCGTACCTGAGCGCTTCGGTCGGGCTTAACCTAGATGCGTGATAAGCGGGATAGATTCCGAAAATAAGGCCGACTGCCGCGGCAACTCCTATTCCGAGAGCGGCCGCTTGAGCGGGGAAAGAAAACAGCCAGACAAGGCCGAGAAACTCCGTTAGCGCAAAAGACGCCCCGAAAGAAATAATCGTTCCGAGAGAGATTCCTATTATTCCGCCGACGCCGGTCAAGATTATTGCCTCGATAAGGAATTGGGAAAGTATGTTCTTGCTTGTGGCGCCGATTGCTTTTCGCAGGCCGATTTCACGCGTGCGTTCCGTAACCGAAACGAGCATTATATTCATTATCCCTATTCCTCCGACGAACAAGGATATTGCCGCGACTGCCGCAAGAAAAAGTTTTATAATGTTGGTTATGTTCGCGACCGTTTCCAGAGCTTGCGCTTGAGTCTCAACGAAAAAATCATCTTTGGAAAAGTCGGTGATATTATGCGAGTTTCTCAAGGTTGTTTTTATATCTTCAGCAGTCTGCGGAACGTTCTCTTCTTTATCGGTTTGAACGATGATGCGGTTGAAATATTTTATGCCGAAAACATATTGCTGTCCGGTCGTATAGGGCATTATGATAATGTCGTTGAAATTGAGAAACGATAATTGCCCTTTTTCCGGAAGAACTCCTATTACTTTGAAATTCCGTCCTTTTATTTTTATCTTCTGGTCGACTGCGCTGTCATCGCCGAAAAGTTCCGTTTTTATTTTCGAGCCTATTATCGCAACCTGCGCATATTGCTTTACTTCGTCATCGTTAAACGAACGGCCTTCCTCCGGATAAATGTCGTAAATATCGGAAAACAAAGGCGTGACTCCGAGGATTGTCGGGCGATACGTATCGTTTCCGTAAGCGGCAACTTCTGACCCGAAAACAATGGGCATTATCTCGGACAAGTGTGGAACGTTTTCCTTCCTTTCCAAAAGCTGCAGGTCACGCCCTTTAAGGGAATCTGCGAAGAGCGATGTGAGGTCCGTAGGGCCACTCGGTTGGCGGCCGGGTATTACCGCTATCGTTTTGGAACCGATACTCTGAATTTGCGAGAGAATTAGATTTTGTGCCCCCTGGCCGAGCGACATGACAATCATGATGGCCGCCACTCCGATGACTATGCCAAGGATTGTAAGAAGAGAGCGTGACTTATGCGTTTCAAGTCCGGCAACCGCTGTTTTAAGAGTATGTTTCAAAATCATGTCATTTTTCGAACTGGCCTGCGCTTCTGCGGCTTTTTACCTGTTCGTCGCTTTCGACTCTCCCGTCTTTGAGCCGGATTATCCTCTGAGCATGCTCGGCGGTATAAGTTTCATGAGTAACAAGTATAACCGTCCGTTTTTCCTGAACGTTCAATTTTTGAATTATCGATATAATCGCCTGTCCGGATTTCGAATCGAGATTGCCCGTGGGTTCGTCGGCGAAAATAACCTGAGGATCGTTCACGAGTGCCCTCGCTATGGCGACACGCTGTTTTTCGCCTCCGGATAATTTCGACGATTCATGTTCAATTCTGTGTCCCAATCCCACGGACTTGATTGCGGCTTTTGCTTTTTCTTCCCAAAGGGATTCTTTTACTCCGGAATATAAAAGCGGCAATTTTACGTTTTCAAGCACTGTCAGTCTCGGCAAAAGATTGAAGGTTTGGAAAACAAAACCCATTTTTTTGTTGCGGACGTGCGCCAGTTCCTCATCAGCATAACTGTCTATCGAGTTTCCCTCGAATTGATAGCCGCCCGCGCTTTGTCTGTCGAGAAAACCAATTATGTGAAGCAACGTCGATTTTCCGCAACCGGACGGCCCCATAATGGCCACAAATTCTCCGGCG
Organism: Candidatus Liptonbacteria bacterium; assembly: GCA_016204355.1. Classification (GTDB taxonomy): domain Bacteria; phylum Patescibacteriota; class Minisyncoccia; order UBA6257; family 2-01-FULL-56-20; genus JACQKT01. The sequence goes on along the minus strand of JACQKT010000015.1, from coordinate 26,050 downwards.
TCAACGGAAAAAGATACCCCCTGAAGCGCTTTTGTCAGGGCGCCGTCGTCCCCGTATATTTTTTGGAGATTTTTAGCTTCTATGAGAGGAGATTTTGGCATTGTGAATTTTCCTTCCTCGGAGCTTAACGTTATATTCGGCTGTCTCGCCGTTCATTTTTTCCCCGGCCTGAATATCACAACCTCCTCATTTTCCGACAGGCCTCCGGTCACTTCGACATATCCATCGACTCCGCGCAGGCCAGTCGTGATTGTTCTTTCTTCAACGGACGGCCCGTTTTCCGTTCCGCCCTTATATATAAGAACAAATTCTTTATTACTCTCTTTTTGGACGGCGTTTTGAGGCAAACTCAAAACGTTTTCATGCACCGCCGATATTACGTCTATGTTGGCGGTCATTCCGGGCTTTATTCTCTCGTCTGCTTTTGTGAAATGCAGTTTCGTTAAGTATGTCGATACTCCCTCAATAATAGTTTCGCCCGGGTCTATAGAAGTAACTTTCGCTTCGAATATGACATCATTGCCGTAAGCGTCCAAAGTAACTCTTGCGTCATTGCCGATTTTGACTCTTGCAATATCGACTTCCGGAATATAAGAATCTATTTCATAACTTCCTGCCGAAATGACGGATGCAATAGTAGAATTGGCGGTCGCGATTTGCCCGACTTTCGCGTCCTGCCTTGTTACGGTTCCGGAGATAGAGGAACGCAATGCTGTTTTTGAAATCTGCGTGATTATGTTGTCTACGCTCGCCTGATAACTTTTTATATCCGCTTCTTTAGAATATATCGAAGCCCTTTGAGAAGATATGTTTTGGCTAAGTGTTGTTATGGCAGACGTAGCCGTGTCTATTTCCGCGCGCGCATCGTTGATGCTTGTTTTATAGGAATTAAGAGTAGAGGACGAAAGAGAGAGTGCATTTATCGTTGTTTCCATCAGCAAATTCAAAAAATCATAAACCGATTTCAAGTTTCTCTTTGAATCGGAAAGGCCCTGTTCCAAAGCGCTTTCCGAAGAAGAATCGAGTGAGTTTATTTTGGAAAGCCATGCATTCAGCATGTCACGTATCAACAAACGTTGATATTCGGAAGATAGTCTCTGTTGGGAATTTATCGAATCGAAAGTCAGTTTCGGGTTGTTGGTTTCATCGTCGGAGAAAAGAGAATCTATTTTTATTCTGACTGCATCATTGACGCTTGTATAGGCGCTGTTGACGGCATCAATTACGTTCCCGTAATAATTCTCAAGGTCAATTCGGGATTTATTCAGGGATGCTTCCTGAGAGGCAAGGTCGGCCTTGGCTTTACTGAGCTGGGTTTCCAGCCCCGATGAATCGATTGATGCGAGGACTTGCCCTTGAAATATTTCGTCTCCGACCTTGGCGTTAACCGACACTATTTTCCCGCTTGTTTCGAAAGCGAGGTCAACGCTTTGCGACGGCTTTACGTTTCCCGTGGCGGACACTTCCTGCGTTATCGTGCGCTTTTGCACTTTCGCCGTTTCCAAATTCTGACCGCCGCTTCTTGTGAAATAGAAGTAGCCAGCTATCAATAAAACGAGCGCGGCGGCAATCCACGCAATTTTATTTGATAATATTTTTTTATAATTCATTTTTACTCGCCATAATTATACAATGTCTTGCGTTATTTTCCAACTCGCTATTATAATTAAGAACTACATTATACGAGGATGGCAATCCGTCGGCTGGCGGATTGCAGACCGTAAAAGTATGCGCGGGTGGCGAAACTGGCAGACGCACTACCTTGAGGTGGTAGCGCCGAAAGGCATGGAGGTTCAAATCCTCTCCCGCGCACATTAGATTTTGTTAGCGTGAAGGCCCGTTACAAAGTCTTATGTCCCGCCAACGGCGGTACTACCAAGTTATGATTCACTGAGATTCCTCTCTCGCGCAAGCTCACTGTTGAGGTGCGTACTTCTCGTTGAGAATTTTTCTTGTTTGCGGGCCGACGTATCCTGTCGGCCCGATGCCGTATTCCTTTTGGAAATCTTTTACTGCGGCAACTGTGCATTTTTTGAAAACTCCGGTAATCGGGCAATCATTTCTGGTGAACCCGGGCGGGGGATAAACGCCTTCCCTTATCAGCGCGGCCTGAAGCGAAAGCACGTCGGCGCTTCCTGTAAACCCTTCTTTCATATCGCTGTTCCATTTATACGGCAGTAAGGTGGTCTCGGGAGGATTTTCGGCCCCGGTAGCCGTGCCGTCAAAAAAGTCCTTGATTCCCATATAGGTTTGAAAAGCAAGTTCATCTATTATCGCTTGCCGAGTTTCGGGATAGAGGAATTGCGGTTCGTATATGTAGTCGTATTCGATAAGCATTCCTGCCGGGTCGAGCGAGTTATTCGAGCCGACGGCTATAAGCTCCTGTTCTTCCACGATTCCCGGCGATTCCTGCGGCATGTCGCTTGGCGCGAAATACGCACTGAGCCGATTAAAAATGTTTCGCGCGACGGCAGCGCTCGCTTCTGCGTTGGAGAATTGTTTTTCGGGAAAGTAAATCGCAAACCCCGAATATTTTCCGAGGCGGTTTGCGGGACGGCCTCCGTGGTCGTTGAAGTGGATGTGGAGCACGAGGTCAACGTCATTCTCGTTCGCCCATTTGTTGATGCCATAAAGTTTTATGGTCCATTCCTCCGGAGCGTCATTATGAGAGACTCCTTCACGCCGGGTTACAAGGCCGGAATCAACTGCCGACTTCATGTACAGACGGTATCCGTCCCTGAAGGCTTGTATTGAAGAACGTTCTTTTTCCAGATATGAAGCGATTTCAGGGGAATATCCGGACTTCGTGCGGACGGTAATCGCTTCGAATTCTTTTCCGTTTTCAAAGAGCGCCGCAAGGCGCTCGCCGAGCTCGGCCGTAAGGTCGGCTTCTTTTACGTTTTTGAATTGCGCCCCGACGGAAGCGCTGTCGTGGCCGGGCACGATAAGAATTCTTATCGCCTCGCCCCCGTTTTTAGCCGCGGCGTATTTTGTTTTGAGCAGTTCCTCGCTCGTGCTGGCCACAAAAAATATTCCAGCGAGATTATTTTTGAGTCCTATGAGGTTATCCGTGACGGTCAGAATCGGCGGATTGCCGAAAAAAGAAAATAAAACAAAAGAAAACAAAGCAAACAAAAAAACCCAGAAAAACTTCATCGTGATTGGATTTATTATATCATTTCGGTCATGGCGGCCGGCCCGAAACGGCAAAATCCACGCCGTTTGCCAACGCCTCCGGCGACTGGAAATTCTTTGCTGAAAAAAAACCGGCAAAAGTGTATAATAAGCCCAATGGAAAGATTTCAAATTTACTTCTTTACTGCTCTATTTCTGGCGGTTATTTTTTTAAGCTTTCAGATTTTTCTTCCGTTTCTCGTTCCTGTGACCATCGCGGCAACGCTTGCGTTTCTTGTCCATCCTCTACACGAAAAACTTTCGCGTTCCATCGGAGATCGCCGCGGCATTTCTGCTTTTATTTCGGTGGTCGCGACAATTTTAATAATTGTCATGCCTTTGATTTTTATCGGCAAGACCGTATTTCAGGAAGCGGTGCAATTTTCCCATCAATTGAGCAGCGGGGGAGCGGAAAATATTTCAAGAGCATTGCATTTAATACAGGAAAGTGCTTCTCCCTATTTGCCGGGCATCCAGCTCGATCTTAACGGATATCTTCGCTTAGCAACTGGCTGGTTTGCACAAAATATGGGAACGATATTTACGGGAATCGCGATAGTAACCATAAACCTTTTACTCAATTTATTTATCGGCATCATCGCTTTTTATTATTTTCTAAAAGACGGGAAAAAAATCGTCCGGGCGCTGGTTTCGCTGAGTCCGTTGCCGGATAAAAACGATTACGAAATATTGGGCAAGCTGGAGGGCGCTGTAAGCTCGGTTGTTAGGGGCTCGCTGACTATAGCCGTAATTCAGGGAATTTTATCCTGGATAGGTTTCAGCGTTTTCGGAGTTCCGAACCCGGCGCTTTTGGGAAGCATTGCTGCGATAGCGGCGCTTGTTCCCGGCGTCGGCACGTCTTTGGTCCTGATCCCCGCCATAATTTATCTTTTCGCGATAGGTTCGACCGGGCATGCCATTGGTCTCTTGATATGGGCCGTTGCCGCCGTCGGCCTTATCGACAACATTCTAGCGCCGTTTCTTCTGGAGAGAGGAATAAAAATACATCCGTTTTTGATTCTGCTTTCGGTCATGGGCGGGTTGACGTTTTTCGGCCCGATAGGATTTTTGCTCGGCCCGCTGGTGCTCAGCCTTCTCTTTGCGATGATAGAAATATACCGTTTTCTGATGAACTCCGAAAGCAAAAGTTTCGGCGGCCGTTCGAACCCGGCGCTTGATTGAATTTTCATTCGCGGCGAAATAAAAATCTCCCGCTTAGAGGAGATTTTTTATTACAGACCCGTTCGACTCGCTACGCTCGCTCCCTTCGATAAACTCAGGGCAGGCAGTTTATTTTTCACTGTTGCTCAAATAAGAGATTTTTTTATTTCTTCTTCGGCGCGGCTTTTGTCGAGAAAATCTTTCGTCTTGACCCATTTCCCGGGTTCGATTTCTTTCATATGGTCGAAGAAATGTTTGATTTTATTTTTGGTCGCGTCATCCAGGTCCGTTATGTCCTCAATGCGTGCCTGATAGGGGTCGATTTTTTTTGTAAGCACCGCAATTATTTTATGGTCTACGCCGCCTTCGTCTTCCATCTCCAGCATTCCAATTGGGCGCGCAGGAGCAATCGTTCCAGGATGAAGAGGATAGGGCGCTATAACCATGACATCGGTTGCGTCACCGTCCGCCGCGTGTGTGCCAGGGATGAATCCATAATTGAATGGATAAGCCATCGCCGTATACAAGAGGCGATCCACCATTATTGCGCCCGACTCTTTGTCTATCTCGTACTTTACGGACGACCCTTGTGGAATTTCTATAAAAACATTTATCTCCTGCGGCGGATTTTTGCCCGCCGGTATTTTGCTTATTTCCATTTTGCCTTGGTTGATTATTTCGACATTTTTATTGTACCGTAAAATATCCAAATTGGAAGCTTATCGCATTTTTGACCATGATTTTGTTTTGTGGCACTGTTTTTACAGTCGGGCATTAACCCGTTGACAAGGAGGCACAAAATGAGATTGATGAAACCGCCGATAGAAACCCTGTCCCTCGGCGATTTCATGAATCTTATGAAATCGTCGAGGAAAGCACATGTGATCATTCGCCTTTCGGGTAATGAGGCCGTTCGCGAATACTGGCCGTACACCATACGGATCGAGTCTCGTCTTGCCAGCGGCCAGGCGATATACTTCGAACAAAAAGGCAAAATACGCGTTGCCAATATCTCCTCGGGTTGGAAAAATTTCGTCAACAAGAGAATTCTTGCGGAGCCGGTTGAGGAGATCGTCAGGGCGACGCTGATGCTCTACCCGAGTTCGACGATTACCGTCAAGGATTTATACGGAAAACTGCGCAACATCAAAGAATTCATGATGCATATGAATCCATGACGGTGCCAGCCGGAGAGGGAACGGACAAGCCGTTCCCTTTTTGTTTCGCTACTCGCAAAACTTAAGGCGACTATCCCTTGACAACAAGTAAGGGTTCGACTACAATACCCCTATGACTACCTATTCCATATCCCAGTTCAGGAGGGAATTTCCTGATGAAAGGGCGTGTTTGGAGTATATCTTCAAAAAGAAATACCCGAACGTCGCGCAGTATTATTTCGTAAAAGGCCGCAAGTGCTTCGCCAATCCGCAGGGCAAGCAGATACATCCGGTAAAGGGGACTATCTTCGAGAAATCTCCCACTCCGCTTGTTTCTTGGTTCTACGCTATTTATCTTTTCTCGGTTTCCAAGAACGGCGTATCGGCGAAAGAACTTCAAAGGCAACTTGACGTAACTTACAAGACGGCTTGGAGAATCGGAAAGCAGATACGCTCCTTGATGAAAGCGGGCAAGAATCCTCTTGAAGGAACGATTGAAGTGGATGAAACCTACATAGGCGGAAAGTTTCAAGGAAAAGGAAAAGGATTCAGACGCGACAACAAGACCGCCGTTATGGGAATGGTTCAGCGCGGCGGCGGGGTTCGGGCTTACAAAGTTCGGAACATCAAAGCCAGCACGCTTCTGAAAAAGATTCGGGAGAACATCAAGAAAGGTTCTCGGATTATGAGCGATGAATTGTGGGCGTATCATAGAACTTGGGGTATGGGATACTCTCATTTCTCGGTTAATCATTCTGCTAAAGAATATGTTAGAGGTTCTGCTCATACTAATACGATTGAAGGGTTTTGGAGCAATATGAAGCGGGCTATGGATGGGACTTACCACGTCGTTTCGCCGAAGCACCTCCAGTCCTACGTGGACGAGTTTTCTTTCCGATATAACTACCGAGCCGAGCCGATTTTCTCCGCTTTGATGAGCCGGATATAGCGGCGTCCAATAGTTTGTGGAATTTATCTTTGTTGAGTTTCATAGGGCAAAATTTGTATTTGGTATATTTGTTTTTCTTGCGGTTGTAGTCCCTTAATTCTTTCAGTTGTATAAAAAATAAGAACACCTCCAATAAAAGCAATAATTACAGCTGTCGTAATCGGATGTCCTAACGTTCGCTTATACCAGTAAGCCGAAAAATAATCGTCTCCTAATGGAGTGGTGTGAAGATGGTCAAAGCCATTTACTTTATGTACTTTTATGTAGTTATTAAAGATGCAGGAATTGACAATAGAATTATATAAATCAATTCTTTCTTTACGCTTAATCGAACGTAAAGTTTTTCGTTTGTTTATGTCCTGTTCCCAAAATGTCCTAAATCTATAACTCCATAATTTAAATGGTCTCCATATCCATCCGCCAAATGTATCATTCATAGAACTATCAGCAAGCCATTCAACAAATTCCTTTCTTCTATCAAATGTGCTTTTACCCGCCGAAAGAGTTTCTTCTGATTGACTTTGTATATGTCGTTCAGTAGTATCACGCAATTTCCATAGAACCCACCATCTTTCAACATCCCGTGTCATACGCCTGATTATACCGCAAAATAAGGCGTTTTCTGTATCAAAAATTTTCTTCATTTTATTGGCTACTTGTGTTCATGGGATAGTCGCGAAACTTAATAAAATGTTGATATCCTGGGAATATATCTAGCTTTTATATAAATAAATCAATGCCCGGCGCCAGTATCAAAAATTTATTTTAAGTTCTTTGACTGATCCCCTAAATTGCTTATCATTAGATACGAAGTGGGGAATTGTGGATAGATCTGGGGATAAGTAAGGGTTTCTGGGGATAATTCACAATTTTATTTTTGAGGGCCGGCATAATTTTCTGCTGAAAATTTGCCTGCATCTCAGCCGCCTGCGCGGCTTCCGATAGCCCCTCAAAAATAAAATTCCTCATTATTGCGTTTAACGAAAATGCTTTTAGGAGAATACAAGCACAATTTGGATTCAAAAGGTCGGTTGGCGATTCCATCGAAGTTCAGAGAAAAGTTATCGGCGGGCGCCATCATTACGAGAGGTTTGGATAACTGCCTTTTTGTCTTTGCCAACAAAGAGTGGGAATCGCTCGCGCAAAAATTAATGGCGTTGCCGTTGAGCCAGGCGAACTCGAGAGCTTTTGTCAGACTTATGCTTTCAGGAGCGAGCGACGTGGTTCCCGACGGCCAGGGAAGAATTCTTATACCGGATTATTTGCGGAATTACGCGGGGTTGAAAAAGGAAGCTGTTGTCGCGGGGCTTTATAACAGAATGGAGATCTGGGACAAAGATAGTTGGGAGCGCTACAAACAAAAAACCGAAAGCGCTTCGGAAGAGATAGCGGAGAAATTGGGAGAATTGGGGATTTAGAAATCCGACAAGACAATTAATGGCTCATATCCCGGTTCTTCTAAAAGAAGCGATTGAAGTTTTAAAACCGGAACCAGGAAGGTTTTTCATAGACGGCACGATTGACGGAGGAGGGCACGCGGAGGAAATTCTCAAAAGAATTTCGCCAAAGGGCAGATTGCTCGGAATAGACCTGGACGATTCGATGATAGAAAGTTTGAAAAGAAGTGGACGATTGGAAAAATACTCGAAAGAAAACGAAATAGAAATTTTCTGCGGCAACTATGCGAATCTCCCGGAAATATTGAAAGAAAAAAATCTTCCCAAAGGCGACGGACTGCTGCTCGATCTGGGATTTTCTTCCGAACAGCTCGAATCTTCCGGTAGAGGATTCACTTTCAAGAAGGACGAGCCACTGATAATGACTTACGATCCGTCCGCGACTCCGGTTAGAGAAATTTTGAGAAACATAGAGGAACGGGAATTGGCGGACATAATCTACCAGTTCGGCGGAGAAAGATTTTCGAGGAAAATAGCAGCGGCGATAAAAAGAGCCGGTCGAAAGAAAAAAATCGAAACAACGGGAGAGCTTAACGAAATAATAAAAAGCGAACTCCCGAAAAATTACGAACGCGGCCGAATAGAGCCGTCAACAAGAACTTTTCAGGCGCTGAGGATTTATGCGAACCGCGAGTTGGAAAATCTCGAAAACATAATTAAAAGAATTTCCGAAGCGGTTAAATTGGAAGGACGAGTGGCGATAATAAGTTTTCATTCGCTTGAAGACAGGATAGTTAAGAAATTTTTTAAGCGGATGGCCAGGCAAAACGAGATCGAAATACTGACACCCAAACCCATCAGGCCCACAAAGGAAGAATCTTCGAGAAATCCCCGCAGCCGTTCAGCAATGCTCCGGGCCGCCAGAGTAATCAGCAATTAATTATCGGATTTGAAAATAAACATAAATCAATATTTATCGATAAAATATGACTTTCTTTCAACCCGAACGCAAAAGTTTGATAAATTACGCGATTGTCGCTCTTGTAACAGCGTCTTTATTCGCTTCGATTTGGGTAATTTTGTCCTATACACGCTCGGTTGATCTCGAGCATGAGATTTCCCTGACCGAAGCGGCTATCAAAAAAATGCAGACGGACAAATCGCAGCTTCAGGACAGAACATTCTCGCTTTTGAACGACGTCAACCTGAAAAAGTTTTCGGAAGACAGGAATCTGGTCGAGGACAAGAATCCGCAGTATTTTAAAATCGGAAACAAACCGGACGTGGGTTTGGCAATTTCGCACAACAGATGATTTTTTTGCGGCTCAATCGATGTATAATTAATTGACTTGATTTAAATTTCGCAAAAATGAAAGGACGTTTTCTGTTTCTTGTCGTTGCAATAGCCGGAGGCTATTCTTTTTTATTTTTTCAGCTTTATAAAATCCAGATAACCAAAGGCGATTATTATCTTGCAAGAGCAGAATCACAATATATTTCTTCGGGCGTTTTGTCGGCAAAAAGAGGAACTGTTTATTTTTCCGATAAGAACGGAAATAAAATGGCGGTTGCCGTCGAAAAAGATTTTCCAATCGTTTATGCGGTGCCAAAAGTCGTCGACGACGCCAAAGAAACATATAACCGGCTTGTCCAAATAATTTCGGTTCTCCCTCAGAACATTCAGAAAAAACTCTTCGATAAAAATAGCAGCTATGTTCTTTTGGAAAGAAGAGCCAGCCAGGACGTCGTTGATAAGGTAAATGAAGAAAAAATAAAAGGAATATTTGTCGATTTGCAGCCGGAAAGATTTTATCCGTTCGGCACACTGGCTTCGCACGTTCTGGGATTTGTCGGTCCGAACACGGACGACAATGGTGAAAGTGGAAAGTATGGGGTCGAGAAGCTTTACGAAGAAAAACTGAATGGCGTTCCCGGCAAGACGGAAGAAGGAAAACTTATTCAGCCGAAGAGCGGGGACGATCTGTTGCTGACCATCGACCAAAACATACAAAAAGAGGGCGAAAGAATTTTATCGGACCTTGTAAAGAACTCCGCGGCGAAAAGCGGTTCCTTTATAGTCGAAGAGCCCTCAACGGGGAGAATTCTTGCGATGGGAGGATATCCGGATTTCGACCCCAACAATTATTCCCGTGCGAACGTTTCCGATTTTCTTAATCCCGTAGTTCAGAAAATATACGAGCCGGGCTCTGTGATAAAGGTAATAACCATGGCTGCGGGGATAGATTCCGGGAAAATCACGCCACAGACCACTTATTTCGATAACGGTTTCGTGATCATCAGCGGCAAGCGCATCGAAAATCACGATTTCAAGACGCGAGGCGGGCGCGGTTCTATTACGATGACGAACGTAATAGAAAATTCTTTGAACACTGGCGCGATTTTTGCGGAAAGCGAAACGGGGAACGAGACTTTCAGGAATTATCTCGCTAAATTCGGCCTGCAGAATAAAACAGGCATAGACTTGCCGGGTGAAATTTCCGGAAGCCTCAAGCCGCTTTTTGCAAGTTACATTCCGCAAGTCAACTTCGCAACGGCTTCGTTCGGCCAGGGAATAGCGGTTACGCCAATCGAGCTCATTACGGCCGTATCCGCGATTGCCAACAGCGGACAAATGATGCGCCCGTACGTTAATGCCGCGTTGGAACCGAAGACGTTGGGCCAAATCGTGAATTCTTCCACTGCGCGGATGGTGACGGAAATGATGATTTCCGCAGTGGACAAGGCCGGCGTCGCAAAGTTGTCTGGTTACACTTTGGCGGGGAAAACCGGAACTGCAAATGTTCCTGATTTTAAGAACAAAACTTATACTGACAATGTCATAAATACTTACGTCGGATTCGCTCCCGCCGGCAATCCGCGATTCATAGCATTGATGAAACTTGATGAACCACAAGACGCTCCGCAGGCCGCGACCACCGTAGTCCCGGCCTTCCGCGAACTGGCGCAGTTCATTTTGAACTATTACAACGTGCCGCCGGACAGGTTTTAGAACAATCAATGAAAACTTTTTTTGTAAAAACACTTTCCTGGATGTTGAAAAAACTGGCCCAGCTGGCGATACTTCGGTATCGTCCCGGAATAATCGGAGTTACGGGCAATGTCGGCAAAACTTCCACCAAGCTCGCCGTCGCAGCCGTGCTCGGCCCGAGCAGACGTACCAGGTTTTCAAGAGGAAATTTCAATAGCGAGCTGGGATTGCCCTTGGCCATACTTGGAGATTTTTCCGACAGCGAATTGAAAATCGCCAGCCATGATACTCCGTCGGGAGAAAAAAGAATAAGAAAAATATTTTTTTGGATAAAGGTGATAATCGTAGGGATTTTCAATCTCATTGTGAAGAAACGCGGCTATCCGGAAATTCTCGTTCTTGAATACGGCGCTGACAGGCCGGGCGACTTAAAAAGACTTCTTGAAATAGCGAGGCCCAACGTAAGTATCGTTACCGCCATAGGAGATATACCGGTTCACGTCGAGTTTTTCAGCGGGCCTGAAGAACTCGCGCGCGAAAAATCGAGACTGGTGGAACATCTGCCGTCTGCAGGATTCGCGATACTGAATTACGACGACGAAACCGTTTTTAAAATGAAAGACAGAACCCGCGCCCATGTAGTAACTTTCGGTTTTCAAAAAGGAGCGGAACTGCGATTGACCAGTTTCAAAAACAATACGGAAAGCAGGAAACCTAAAGGAGTGGAGTTTAAGATGGAATATGGCGGGAGCTCGGTGCCCGTTAAAATAGACGGAACGTTCGGAAAGGTTCAGGCATATGCTTCCGGGGCCGCAGCCGCAGTCGGGCTGATTTTTGGGCTGAATCTGATTAAAATCGCCGAAGCTTTGAGGTTATATCATCCGGCTCCGGGCAGAATGGAAATTTTGCCCGGCGTACGGGAAACAAACATTATAGACAGCTCTTACAACGCAAGTCCGCTTTCGATGCATGCTGCGCTCGATACTCTGCGCGATTTGCCGGGGAAAAGAAAAGTAGCGATACTCGGTGATATGCTGGAGCTCGGAGAATATTCGATAGAAGCCCACGAGCGCGCAGGGAGGCTTGCCAGTCAGTCGGTGGATTTGCTGATAACCGTTGGTTCGGCGGCAAAAATTCTCGCCGAAACGGCAAGAAAAAGCGGACTTCAGAGAAAAAATGTCCAGAGTTTCGACAATGCCGATGAAGCAGTCGATGACGTCGAAAAAGCGGTTAAAAAAGGCGACCTCGTTCTTGTAAAAGGCTCTCACGCGATGGAGCTCGATAAAATAGTTGAGGCGATAAAAGAAATTTCTTGATTCACCGAGGCAGGCACATGGTTCTTTACCCCGCACTAAAATTACGTTATTTTAAAAAAATGGCCCTGTCGTCTAGTCCGGTCTAGGACGCATGGTTCTCATCCATGTAACACGGGTTCGAATCCCGTCGGGGCTGCGTAATTTTTAGTGCGGGTCATCCATGTAACACCGGTTCGAAGCCGTTGGCGCTACAAAAAACAAATGAGGGAGTCGGTTAAGACGACCCCCTCGTTGACGCCTTTCAGTGCTTCAGGCGTCGTGAGCACCTTTTACCCGGGTGGTCTATTTCCCACACCACCTCTCTGTACACGCCTAGCAGAATTTCGGGGTCCGCAAGCGCGAACCATTCCGTCGGGCTTGTGTACAGAAGGTTCCTGTACAAGAGGTTGTGGAATTCTCCGAAGGCGAAACACGACATTTCGCCTGACAGTTCCCCGGGGAATCCGGTTATTCCGAGCGATTTTCTTTTTCGTTTCACAAAAGTTTCGATAGCCGCGCGCATTTCGGCGCCGGTTTTGATAGAATACCCGTTCGTCGGCATGGCGTTCTCCTTAACAACGAATCAAGTTACATAAATGTATTCTATCATAAAAATCGCATTTTGGCAAATAGGGAAAGTTATTTACAAAAGACAGCGATTTTAAGATCCGCCTGTTAATATCCGCAGTTCTGATTGATGAAACTTCGTTTCATCAATTGGTTCGCTCGGCAATCACAAGAATTAGAAAATTCTTGCGTTGCCTCGCTGCCAATTGTAGGATTATCGGAAGTGCATTTGTCGAAATCCGCATTATTTCGCAAACACGTATATTGTTCGCGATTACACTCATGAAACACGTGGTCGTTATAGGCGGTGGCACCGGAACTTTTACCGTGCTCAGCGCCCTTAAAAAATATCCGCTGCATCTGAGCGCGGTAGTCAGCATGGCGGATGACGGCGGTTCAACCGGAATACTTCGCGACGAATTGGGAGTGCTGCCGCCAGGCGATATACGCCAGTGTTTAGTCGCGCTTTCCAAATCCGATCGGTATATGCGAAAACTTATGAACTACCGCTTTTCGAATGGCGGACTAAAAGGGCACTCATTCGGAAATCTTTTTCTTTCTGCGCTTGAAAAAACCACCGGCAGTTTCGACAAGGCGGTCGAGAAGGCTTCGGAGGTCCTACGGTTGGAGGGAGAGGTTATTCCCGCCACGCTCGACAAAGTGCAACTCGTTGCTTATCTCAAAAACGGAAAGGCGATACGCGGACAGAGCAAAATTCACAATTCCAACCTCCGCGAATTAAGGAAAATGGCGCTTAAGCCACAAGCGCGCGCGAATCCAAAAGCCGTCGCCGCCATCCGCGAGGCAAATCTCGTTGTAATTGCTCCGGGCGACGTGTATTCAAGCCTTATCCCAAACCTTTTGGTTTCGAGCATTTCCCGGGCCATTGCGCGGACAAAGGCAAAAAAAGTATATGTATGCAATCTTATGACCAAAGAAGGCCACACTGACGGCTATACGGTTGCTGATTTTGTGTCTCTTATCGAACGCAACGTTAAAAGCAAGCTGGACTATGTGATTGTGAACAAAGAAAAACCGTCTGCGCAAATACTCAAACTCTATGCCCGCGAAGGAGAACATACGGTAAAAAACGGGCGTTTCAGAAATGGAAAATATATTTTAGAGAATCTCATTAACAAAAAATTTCCGAAACCGCAGAAAGGGGATTCCGTAAAACGCACTTTGATTCGGCATGATCCGGAGAAACTCGGTCAGATCATAGCCGGAATTCTTGGAAAAACAGGCGAGTGAGTTTCTCTTGACTCTCTTGCTGAAAAATGCTTTGATAAAAGTAATTTCATCGACCGATGAAATAGTTATTCTCAAGGAGGCACTTTGACAAACAATAACTTGCAGTCTGTGGTACGGCTGGCCGAAATAGAAGATTTGCCAGCCCTCACCGAAATCAACCTCGCGTGCTTCAGTGGCAACCAAGGGGGGCCCGACAGCGCGAAGCAGTGGATGGAGTGCCGTCTGAACTCCTTCCCGCTTTATCAGGTGTTCGTGCTCGAAGTGAGCGGCACAGTGGTCGGCTACATCGGCTGGGAAATCCACGGCGGTTTTCAACGCCCGCTTCCAGTCGTAGAACTGGAGCAGATCGGTCTCATGCCGAGTTTCCAGGACAAGGGTCTCGGCAGTGTTCTTCAGAATGAGAGTATGGCGACGATCGCCAGGTGGGTCGGAGACAATAACAAGCGTATCGAAGCCCAGATCAATTTCACTGTGTGGGCTTACTCCGGCAATCTTCGGGCCATCAACTCGTACATGAAGATTTTCGCCGACGGCGTTGTCGGCATGCGAACACAGTACGGTGGACGTTCGGAGGTGATGCTTAGGCACCAGCTTCCGTATATCGTCTCTGTGCCGAGAGAAGAACACTAAAATACGCAGACGTGCGCAACCAGTAAATGCGAGTGCCTCCGGGTACTCGCAGCTTTTTTTATGGTAAAGTTAAAAAACTCGCCTATAATAATCAACCATCGGCCATTCGCGATTAACGATTTGCAAAAAATATGTGCGGAATTGTCGGATATATAGGAAAAGAAGAAGCCCTGCCGGTTTTGATGGAGGGAGTAAAAAACCTCGAATATAGGGGATACGATTCCGCCGGGTTCGCGATTCTCGGAGACGACGGTGTTAAAAGCGAAAAATCCGTGGGCAAGATATCTGCGCTCGCAGAAAAAATTTCCGGCAAAAGATTTTCCGGCAAAACGGGAATAATTCACTCGCGCTGGGCAACTCACGGCGGCGTAACAGAAAAAAACGCGCACCCGCACTCGGATTGCGGCGGGACAATATGGCTTGCGCATAACGGTATAGTCGAAAATTATAAAGAGCTTAAAAAAGAACTTTCCGAGAAAGGCCATTCCTTTAAATCGGAAACGGACACAGAAGTCATCGCGCATTTGATAGAGGAGGAAATGGAGGGGAAATCATTCGAGAACGCCGTCAGTTCGGCGCTAAAAAAAATAAAAGGAACATATGGACTTGTGGTTTTGAAATCAGACGAACCCGGCACGCTTATCGCTGCGAGAAACTTCAGTCCGCTTCTTATCGGTCTCGGCGAGGGCGAATATATCGTAGCTTCCGATGCGACGGCAGTTCTGAAGCACACAAAGAACGTCGTTTATCTTGACGACGGAGAAATGGCCGTGCTTACCAAGTCGGGGCATAAAGTTCTTGACTTGGAAATGAACCAGCTTGAAAAAGAGCATCATGTCATCGATTGGTCACCGGAGTTGGCAAAGAAAAACGGATATCCTCACTTCATGCTCAAAGAAATTTTCGAAGGGCCGGAAGCGGTGGAAAATTCGACAAGAGGACGCCTTATACCAGAAGAAGGAATGTCGAAACTCGGAGGACTCGAATCATTAACGGAATTGAAAGAAGCAAAAGGGATTCTTATTTCCGCATGCGGCACCGCTTATTATGCCGGTAGGGTCGGGGAATATATGCTTGAGGAATATGCCGGGATTCCGGTTGAAACCGATGTCGCTTCGGAATTCCGCTATCGGAAGCCGGTTTTCCGCGACGGAGACATTTTCCTCGCTGTGTCGCAATCGGGAGAAACGGCGGATACTCTTGCTGCCTTGCGCGAAGCAAAAGAAAAAGGAGTTCCTGTTGTCAGTATTGTTAACGTAGTCGGTTCGACAATCGCTCGTTATACCGACGCGGGGGTATATCAGCATATCGGCCCGGAAATCGGGGTGGCATCAACGAAGGCTTTCATTTCCCAGGTTTCAATTTTTGCCCTTTTGACTATTTTAGTGGGCCGTCATCGTGAAATGTCGCTGGTTACAGGCAGGCGTATCGCCGAAGAACTGGAAAAAATTCCGGATTTGATAAGGCTTATTTTGAAGCAAAGCAAAAATATTGAAGCGCTTGCGCGGAAGTATCAAAAATTCGTAAATTTTCTTTATCTCGGAAGAAAATATAACTTACCTGTCGCTTACGAAGGCGCGCTGAAGTTGAAAGAAATTTCATATGTTCATGCCGAAGGATGCGGGGCGGGGGAGATGAAACACGGACCTATAGCAATGATAGACGAAAATTTCCCGTCTATATTTATAGCGCCTCAAGATTCGGTTTATGAAAAAATGGTTTCGAATATGGAAGAAGTGAAAGCAAGGCGCGGGCCGATTATCGCGGTCGCGACGGAAGGCGACAAAAAAATCAAAGAAATAGCCGACGACGTGATTTATATTCCCAAAACGCTCGAAATGCTGACACCGATTTTATCGGTCGTTCCGCTCCAATTATTCGCTTACCATTTCGGCGTTGCAAGAGGTTTGGACGTTGACCAACCGAGGAATTTGGCGAAATCGGTGACGGTAGAGTAAATGGGAAAAAGGGCGCTTATACTTCGCGGGGGCACAATTGAAGGCGCATTTGCGGCTGGAGCTATTAAATTTTTACATAAGAAGTTTGGTCCAGATTATTTTGATGTAATTTACTCAACCTCGGTAGGTGTTTTTGAACAAGCATTTTATGCCGCGAGAGAACCTCATGTTATGGAAAATATATGGCGCAACGATATCTATGGAAACAAGTTAATAAACTTTTTTAACCTTTTTAAGGGCAGGCCAATATTAAATCTTGATTATCTTATCCGTCTTTTCCAATCAGAAGATTCTAGGTTAAATTTAAAAACATTATATGCTTCAAAAGCGCAATTACTTTGCGTTGTAACTAATTATAATACTCGTGAACCAGCTATTATAAATTTGAAAAGCGAGGAAATATTTAAAATTATGAGAGCAACCTGTGCTCTTCCTTTTCTCTATACTAATAAAATATATATTGATGGGGTAAGGTATATTGATGGAGGATTGTCGATTGGCAAAGCATTCGACTCGATTATCAAAAAACTTGATGCAGAAGGATTCTCAGAAATTATAGTCGTTGTTAGCAAAAAAAATTTAATTAAAGCCAGTTCTTCCATCGTAAAAATTTTAGAGCCAAGCAAAATGCCATTGTTTTATCAATTTGATACCAATAGGAAACGTATCATTAGAACGATTGAACAGGGCTTTAACGATGCTAGGCTTTTATTTGATGAAAATGATAAAATAAAAACATGAAAAAGTTGATTGTTGCAAATTGGAAGATGAACCCCGATTCTTTCAGTCGGGCCGAACTTTTAGTTAGGGCTGTTCAGAAAACTGCAGCCTCGTCGAAAAACGCCAAAGTCGTTCTATGTTTGCCGTACCCCTGGCTCACGGATATTTCGCATAAAAAACATAAAGGATTAAGCTTCGGGGCCCAAAATGTTTTCTGGGAGAACAGCGGAGCTTACACCGGCGAAGTATCTCCGGCGATGCTCAAAAATTCGGGTGTCGAATACGTTATTATCGGTCATTCAGAAAGAAGAAAATGGCTTGGGGAAACGGACGAAATGATAAACAAGAGAGTCAAAGCCGCTTTGAAGACGGGGCTCAAAGTTATTCTCTGCGTCGGCGAAGGAATTGAAATAAGAAAAAAAGGATTATCGGCGGCAAAAAAATTCGTTAAAAATCAGCTACAAAAAGATTTAAAAAATTTTCCAAGTTCTAAGCTCCAAGCTCTAAGTTCCTATCTTGTCATAGCATACGAGCCCGTCTGGGCCATCGGCACAGGCAAGGCCGACAAACCAGAAGATACCGTCGAAATGGCAAAATTTATCAAGTCTTTACTGGCCGCTAAACCCTATACCCTAAACCCTAACGTCTTATATGGAGGCTCCGTAACTTTTCGAAACGCTGGCAGTTTACTACAATATAAAGAAATAAACGGTGCCCTCGTCGGGGGTGCCAGTATTAAATCCAAAGAATTCATAAAAATTATCCGGGCAGCCGGATAATCGGAAAGGACGATTAACTAATAACTAAAAAAATATGGAAAACACGCAATACAAAAATTATTTCTGGCTCTTGCTCGATGTTCTCATAGTCGCCATCATTTTGAATCTCGTATTTTTTGTTATGCCGACCATACGAAAATTCGGCGATTCGATCGTGCCCGCGCGGGTTTTGAACGTGACTGCGGAAGGCAAGACCACTGTTTCTCCCGATATCGCGGAGATTTCTTTCTCGGTTGTCTCGCAGGGAGTGAATCCGGAAAGTCTCGCATCCGCGAACAACGATAAAATGAATGCGGTTATAGAGAACATAAAGGCGAATGGAATTGATGCGAAAGATATAAAAACGACGAGCTACGACCTTCAGCCGAACTACAGCTATGACAGAAGCAGCGGCCGCAGTTACATTTACGGCTACAGTCTGACTCAGACGGTTTTCGTAAAAGTGAGAGATCTCACGAAAGTTGCGAAAGTAATCGCGGGGGTAACACCTCTCGGCGTTAATCAGATAGGGGGAGTTTCTTTCAGGGTGGATGATCCGGAAAAATTTTTGGCTGAAGCCCGCGCCGATGCTTTCAGAAAAGCCAAGGAAAAAGCCGAAAAAATCGCGTCGGCCAACGGAGCGAAATTGGGCGAAGTTGTGGCTGTGAGCGGGTATCAAAATGGTCCTATTCCTTATTATGCGAAGACCGCCTTAGGGGTAGGGGGAGCTGCCGACTCCGTGCCTGTTGTCCCTTCGATTGAACCGGGCACGCAGGAATTGACGGTAAATATTTCGGTAACATATTCGCTTAGATAAACAAAGCGCGATTGAATAAAACCTCGCGTTTTTTGCGAGGGGAGTATCCACATGCAGAATATAAGAATTAAACTATCAGCGGTCTTTGCCGCAATTCAGTCGAACCTGCGCAACAAAAACAGAAAGTACGGGGCAAGATGAACAGGAAAGATTTGGTCCTGTCGCTGGCGTTGGGCGGGGCTGTTGGGCTTTTGTTTCAGCCGATAATTTCGAATTTTTTTTCGGCCGGGATTCCGGCAGGATTATCCTTATTTGAAATAAGGATAATGGCATTTTTTGTTTTTCTTGCAGGTGCTCCGGCTGCCTTGTTTGTCTTTTGGCTTCTAAGCAGGTTTGTTCCTGTTCTTTATCAGTTCGCGAAGTTCGCCTCCGTCGGCGTCTTGAACACGACCGTAGATTTGGGAATTTTCAATTTGGAAACTTTCTTATATGGTTCTCTTCCGGCTCCATCCCTTTTCTCCGTGTTTAAAGCAGTTTCATTCCTTGCGGCCACTACCAACAGTTTTGTCTGGAATAAATACTGGACTTTCGGGGCTAACGCGACGCCGAAAGCCGGAGAAGTCCTGAAATTCTACGCGATAGCGATCATCGGCGGCTTTTTAAACGTCGGCGTGGCAACCGCCGTGCGCGCAGCGAACCCCGACTTCATTCCTGCCAACCTCCTTGTCAATATTGTTGCTCCATTGTGCGGAATTCTCACGGTCTTTCTCTGGAATTTCATAGGATACAAATACGTGGTCTTTAAGAAATACTGATAAGACGGCAAGCAGTTGACTGATTGGCATAAAATCTGCTATAATCCCGTCAGATGAGTGTGAGTATGCCTCAACGATGATGTCGATTGAGGTATGCCCTTCGGTTCTGTTTGGCAAACTCCGGCTTCGGCCGGGGTTTGTTTTTTGAACTTTATATTGCAATGGTTTAATATGTTCCCGAGCGGTCGAAGCGCACTCATTTAATCAAACAGAACAAATGGAGGTCACCTCGGCCGCTCACAAAAAACATAATGCAAAAAATGCGAATTTATGCGAATACCGCAAAAATTTCGCATCATTCGCGATTTTAAATTCGCATCATTAGCATTATATTTCTATGTTTAAAGAAAATTTTCCCATTCATACGCTTACCAGTTATTCGATAGGGGGACAAGCCCGCTATTTTTTTGAACCAAAAACTGAAGAAGAACTGAAAAAAGCCATTGAGGAAGCCAAAAAAAGAAATTTGGAATTTTTGGTCATAGGCGGGGGTACGAATTTGCTCGTCGACGACAAAGGCTTCCCGGGGTTGATTCTGAAACCATCGATAGATTTCGTAAACAGTTCGGGAAAGGAGATATCCGTCGGGGCTGGGACTTCTGTTGCCGACGTTCTGGATTTTTCGGCGGAGCACGGATTGAGCGGATTGGAATGGGCGGGGGGATTGCCGGGGACGGTCGGCGGCGCAGTGCGGGGCAATGCGGGAGCGTTCGGCGGAGAAATGAAAGATGCTGTGAAGAGCGTCAGAAGTCTGGACACGAAAAATTTGCGAGAGATAGAAAGAAATTTATCGGAATGCGATTTCGGATATCGGTCCAGTTTTTTCAAGAAAAACCCGAATGACGAAATAATCCTTTCGGTCGTATTCGGCCTGAACGAGGGGAGTTCTGTGGATATAAGAAATAGCATTGATGAAAAAATTTCTTACCGCAAAGAGCGCCATCCGATGGAATATCCGAATGCCGGCAGTATTTTTAAAAACGTCGACGTCAGGAAAATACCCGCGAGCGACGTAAGCCAGTTCGCGAATGTGATAAAATCTGATCCTTTTCCGGTCGTTCCGGCAGCGCACATCATTTCGGAAGCGGGATTGAAAGGAGTAAGTTCCGGCGGAGCGATGATATCACCGAAACATCCGAATTTTATAGTTAACGTGCTGGGGGCGAAGTCTTCGGACGTGAAAAACCTGATAGATCTCATAAAGAGCGAAACAAAAAAGAAATTCGGAATAGAATTGGAAGAAGAAATAATAATGGTTTGATAATATTTTTGCGCGCATAAATATTTACTTATGCCTCGAATTGAGTTATCCACAGCTTCGGCAAAATTTGCCGAAGCTGTTTTGTTATAATTTAAGTAATAGAAAAAACAAATAATTTTTTTTGTTAACTCGATTGGGTGCGCTCGCCGCATTAAAAAAGTTTGCGAGCAAAGGTCGAGGGGCCCGGTTAAAATTCGTCAGCTCTTAAATGGCTAAAAAAAGAAAAGCTAAGAAAGCAAAAAGGACTACCAAGAAGGCCAAGAAAACCTCGAGAAGGAGAAGGAGATAAGGTCCTGGAAGTTTTTGTTGCTCCCGTCTAACTTTCCGTTTGGAAATTAATCACAATCGGAGAGTTAGGCGGGAGTTTTTATTCATCAAAGGATCATTTTTTTGCAGTAAAATTGGTATATAAATGTTGCCTTTCGAATAACCCGGGAGTAAACTTAAGCCGATGAAAATAACAATGGAAGGGGTGGGAGTCGATATTACCCCATCTTTAAAAAGTTTTGTAAAATCCAAACTTGAGTCTGTGGCCAAACTGATGAGTCGATTCGAAAAAAAAGGGGAGTCGGAAATAATCGTGGAAATATCGAAACCGACAAAGCATCACCATAAAGGGGAAATTTTCAGGGCAGAAGGAAATTTAAAAGCGGGGAAAATTTTATTCAGAGCCGAAGCGGACGGTGAAAGCGCGCGCAATGCCATCGATATTTTGAAGGACGAATTGAAAAGAGAAATCGTAAGCTTTAAAGAAAAAATTGCGACTTTATCCAGACGCAGCGAACGTTCCGCAAAAAAATCATTGCGGCTTTCGGAAGCCGCCCGTTTTCGTAAGAGAGGAAGCACTTAGACAAAAAAGATCATAGGAATGTCATTTCTCGGAAAAATTTTCGGCGATTCGAACGAACGCTACATTCGATCACTCCAGCCGATTATCGAACAAATAAATAATCTAGAGAAAGATTTCAAAAATCTTTCCGGCGAAGAACTCAAATCCTCGACATCGAAGCTCAAAGAGCGTCTGAAAAACGGCGAAACTTTGGATGATATTTTGCCGGAAGCCTTTGCCGCGGTACGCGAAGCCGCTTCGCGGACTCTTGGACAGCGCCCATTCAATTCTCAGCTTATGGGCGGAATCGTGATTTATCGCGGAGCTGTGGCGGAAATGGTGACGGGAGAAGGAAAAACATTGTCTGCCGTTGCACCCGCTTATCTCAACGCTCTTTCCGGAAAAGGAGTTCACGTCGTTACCGTGAACGAATACCTGGCAAGGAGAGATGCCGTTTGGATGGGTCAAATTTACCTGGCTCTCGGTCTCGAGGTCTCCTGTCTGGTGCCGAATGCCGCTTTTATCTATGATCCGGAATGGAAAGCGGAAGAACAAAACGCAGCTGCGCTTATAGATAAAGAGCGGGACGAAACCGGGAGCTACCTCGTTCAGCAGGAATTTTTGAAGCCGGTTTCGCGCCGGGAAGCATATTCCGCGGACATTACCTATGGGACGAACCACGAGTTCGGCTTCGATTACTTGCGCGATAATCTCGCCTACGGCATGGAGGATCAGGTACAGAAAGAGAGAAATTTCGCAATAATCGACGAAGTCGACAGTATTCTTATAGATGAAGCGAGGACCCCGCTTATAATTTCGGCTCCTGACACCGAATCGAGCGAGTTCTACAAAGTGTTTTCGAGAATCGCCGAAAAGTTGCAGCGGGATGAAGATTACACGGTTGACGAAAAGTTCAGGGCCGTAAGCATAACCGCCGAAGGAATCGGCAAGGTGGAAAAATTCATCGGTGTCGTGAACCTTTATGCGCCGGAAAATTTGCGGCTGGTTCATTATCTCGAGGAGAGCCTGAAAGCGAAGGCGATTTTCAAAAGAGACAAGGATTATGTCGTTAAAAACGGAGAAGTGATAATTGTCGACGAATTCACCGGGCGAATGCTCCACGGGCGGCGCTACAGCAGCGGCCTTCACCAGGCAATCGAGGCAAAAGAAGGCGTGGAGGTGAAGCAGGAATCGAGAACCTATGCAAAAGTTTCCATACAGAATTATTTCCGTCTTTATAAAAAAATTTCCGGAATGACCGGTACGGCGCAAACTTCCGCCGAAGAATTTCACAAAGTTTACAATCTTGAAGTAATCAGCATACCTACGAATAAGCCTCTTGTCAGAAAGGATCTTCCCGATATGGTTTATAAAACCGCGGATGCGCGATGGGACGCGGTTGTAAAAGAAATAAAAGAAGCCTTCGAAAAAGGGCAGCCGGTTCTGGTCGGCACGACTTCGATACAAAAAAACGAACTTATTTCCGAAAAACTTTCCAAGGTCGGTGTCCCGCACGAAATTTTGAACGCCAAGAACAATGAAAGAGAAGGCGCCATAATAGCACAAGCGGGAAAGCTGAAGGCAATTACGGTCGCAACCAACATGGCGGGACGCGGAGTCGACATAATTCTCGGCGGTAATCCTGTCGACCAGGACGAGGCGGCGAAGATACGCGAACTTGGCGGATTACATGTAATCGGAACCGAACGGCATGAAGCTCGGCGCATAGACAATCAGCTTCGCGGACGATCCGGAAGACAGGGAGACCGTGGTTCAGCTCAATTCTTCCTTTCCTTGGAAGATGATTTATTGAGAATATTCGGCGGCGACAAGGTAAAAGGAATGATGGGGGCGCTGAATCTGCCCGAGGACCAGCCGATACAGGCGGGATTTCTATCGAAAGCCATAGCGCAGGCGCAGGCAAAAGTGGAAGGGTTCAATTTCGATGTCAGAAAACGCCTTCTTGAATATGACGATGTTTTGAACCGCCAGCGTGCGAATATTTACGGACGCCGGCAGGAGATTTTGAACGCCATGAATAAAGAAAGCGTCACAGGAATCATTTCGGGCTCTTCGGAAGAATATCTCAAAATTAATATTTTCGGCGGTGAAAGCGAAACTTCGCTTGTGCCCGATGAAGAAATCCGGAAAATATTCGACGAGGCGGGATTAACCGGCAAGGAAAATCTTTTTCCCGACAAGACAGACATCGGAACGCTCTCGGAATTCGTCAAAAAAAGAAGCGGCGATGTATCCACCGACCCTCTTTCCAAAAACCGGCTTTTAAGCATTTTGGATTTGCTGTGGATGAACCATTTGGAAGACCTCGAAGCGCTGAGCGAATCCGTCGGTTTGCGCGCCTACGGGCAGAAAGACCCGGTCGTGGAATATCGCCGCGAAGCGCACCGCCTGTTCAAAGATTTTTGGAATAATTTCAACGGCTGGGTGTTTATGAATGTCTTTAAATTGGCGCGGGCCGACGGCTCCTCACAGGAAATGCCGGCTGCAGTTCCTCATACGCACGCGCCGCAAATTCAGCAGGGCGCGAAAATCGGACGTAACGACCCGTGCTCATGCGGGAGCGGGAAAAAGTATAAGAGGTGTCATGGAAAATAAAGAGGCGATCAAAGAGCGAATGTTGCGAGAGGGTTTTACGATCATCAATGAGTATAATGATCCTCCGAATGAAGTGTTCGCTGATCACGACCATCCCGGAGACCAACTATTGATTGTGATGAGAGGGTCAATTGAAATCACAATGAGTGGAAAAACTTCAGTTCTAAAGCCCGGAGATGAAATATTTTTTCCAGCAAAAGTGATACACAGTGCCAAAGTCGGGCCGGAAGGATGCTTATATCTCGATGGCGAACGACCTGTGGCAAAAGAATAAAATATAAAAAATTTCACGGAAAATGAAAATGCCGCGCAGCTTGTGGCTGGCGGCATCCGCTTAGTTCCGGAAATACTTATTATCTCTTGGCTTGATGAACCTCCCTACTTATCGGCGCAAGTAAGCGGGCTATATTGGCCGCCAATTCTTCATTCAAGTGACCCTTCCTGCCTTCCCAAAGGAGGTCTATATGGCGGTCGTTAAAGCCGTAATTGCCGAGTATTTCCGAAAACCTTTGCTTCTGCATCTCTTCCTTTCCTTTCTTTGTTGGTTTATGACAAAAAGCAGGGCATATGATAACAAGAAATAAATTTTTTTGCAAGTTTTTTATAAAGAATTGCCCCGACAAGCGATGGCGGGGCGTTAGTTGCGTGACGGCATCTTAAGTTTTCTTATTTTTCTTATCCAGCCGCATACGACAATCCGTATGCCGCGCCTTGTTGGAGATGGCGGGCTTGGTCTGATCTCCGGTTTTGGCACGCCAGCAGCTTTCATCGCCGAGCGGTCGACAGTTCTTATCGGTCTGTCTTTGCGCTCCTTTCTCCGTCTGAATCTCCGCTTGCGCCTGAGATACGAGGGCATAGAAAACCTCCTGCAGATTTCAAGTTAGACTATTTTACCCTATGAGAATTATCTCCTTTTGTCAAAATGGTTTACAATTGGCAGCGAGGCAACACAAGAGCAGTTAATTCTTGTGTTGCCGAGCGAACCAATTGGAGAATTGTCATGATACATTACAATTCTCAAAATATTAGGATAAAAATGAAAATAAAAACGATGTCTCCGACAGAGATAAAAAAAAGAAAAGCCAGAGCGGCAAAAATAATAAAAGCGCTGAAAGAGCTCTTTCCGAATCCAAAAATCGCACTCCATTATTCGAATAACTGGGAACTTTTCGTCGCAGTCGTTCTTTCGGCGCACTGCACCGACAAGAAAGTTAACGAAGTGACTGAAAAACTATTCAAAAAATACAAAAGGCTCGACGATTACATTGGGGCGCGCAGGCCGGAATTCGAAAAAGACATCAAATCAACGGGGTTTTTCAGGAATAAGGCAAAAAATATTCTTTCTGCCGCGAAAGAGCTCAAAAAAAGATTCGGCGGGAAGTTGCCCAAAACGATGTCGGAGATGCTCACGATTCCGGGGATAGGAAGAAAATCAGCGAATGTAATTCTCGGCAACGCTTACGGAGTCGTCGAGGGTATTGCCGTGGACACCCATGTAAGACGCCTTTCGAAAAAATTAGGATTGACCGCTCACGACGATCCCGTGAAAATAGAACGTGATTTGATGGAAATAGTCCCAAAGAAAGACTGGTTTAAATTCACTTATCTTTTGATAGACTACGGAAGAAAATATTGCCAAGCCAGGCCGCACAAACATGAAAAATGCCCGCTCGCAAAATATAAAATAAATGTCTAAAGAAATAAGTAGAAAACGAAAAGTGGCCGTTTTCGACATAGACGGAACCGTTTTCCGTTCGAGCCTTTTG
>JACQKT010000013.1 GCA_016204355.1 Candidatus Liptonbacteria bacterium | reverse complement strand
TAAATATAAAAAATCCGGATGAAAATTACACGGTTGCCGAATACAAAAAAAACGCCATTGCCGCAACAAATAAAATAATAAAAAAAGGGAAAATTCCGCTTCTTGTCGGCGGGACAGGGCTGTATGTAAAAGCGGTAACGGAAAACCTCGAGATTCCGGAGGTGAAACCGGACCACAAGCTACGCAGCAGACTTGAAAGGAAAATAGAAAAAGAGGGGCTGGAAAAAGTTTTTGAAGAACTGTTGGAAATCGACCCCGAGGCTGCATATATCGTTGACGGGAAAAATCCGCGCCGTGTCGTCCGCGCCCTCGAGGTAACTATTTTAACCAATAAGCCTTTTTCAGCACAAAGAAAAAAAGGCAAAAACCTTTTCGAAACTTTTAAAATAGGTATAGAGCTTTCTCCTGCAACGCTTAAAAAAAGGATTTATAAAAGAGCCGACAAAATGGTAAAGAAAGGGCTTGTCGGCGAAGTAAAAAAATTGGTTAAAAAATACGGCGAGCGGCAAATAGCTTTCGATGCAATCGGTTACAAAGAAATTATAAATTACCTCAACGGAAAAATTTCTCTAAAAGAAGCAAGGGAGCTGATGAATAAAAATACTTTAAATTTCGCCAAACGTCAGATGACCTGGTTCAAAAAGGACAAGGAAATAAAGTGGGTCGAAAAAGAAAGCGAAACTTTCCCGTTAGTGAAAAATTTTCTGCTTGCTGATAAAAAACAATAGGGCGCCGGTATATGTAACACTCGACACCCATGAATTCCTTGCAACCGCTCCGCCGTTCGCGGTTATTGCCTGTGCCCGCTTGGTCTCGGCCAAAGTTCGATGTAATTCCCCATCCCAACTACAGTGACGGTGTTTCCGAAATGGAAGGAAACGGAGTCCCGGAACATCTCCGGTATCGTTATCCTTGAACTGCCGTTTTTCTTGTTCTTTGCGATGTTCCCTTTATCTATCAACTTGTAGTCGGGCTTGTCGTGACCGTTCGTGCTCGTGAACGGGCACATTCTCACGCAGCCGTTGTCGGCCATGGCGAACATACATTCATTGCCGGCTTTTTCGAATTCTCCTTTCAGCTCCGCCGGCAGATTCAGCCGCCACTTGCAATCGACGGCGGCGTCATGTTTTCCACAAAACATAGTGGTTCTCCTTTCCTGTCAGCTTGCTGTTGGAAGTAATGACTTTGCCAGACTGATTTTATCGACGGGACACTCGCACATTTTGCAATAGCTTTTTGCAGGCAAATTGAGCGGATTTCCTGTGAAACCGGCAGGAATTTCCCACTGGCAAATCAGCTCCCAAACCTGTCCGGCATTATCCAATACATGAAGAACAATTTTGTGAACCTCCATCTTGCCTCCCACGCAGTTCAGGGTTAGGGGGGGGTTATGCGGGATTTATTCTTCTTTCAAGCTTCACCTTGAAAAGGTACAAATTACTCTATTTTTTGTCAATTTTATCGGATTTAACCGCTATTTCTTCAATTCCTCTTCCAAAATTTTCCTTATCGCTTCCGGGTTTCCGCGGCCACGGAGTTTGGCCATCGTTTTTCCGATGAGAAATTTCAAGCTTGCAGTTTTTCCTTTCTTGAAATCGCTTACTGCCTGCGGATTTTCCCCGAGAACCTCGATAACAATCACTTTGACGCTTTTGTCGTCTGAAATTGTCTCGAGATTTTCCGCTTTCATTATATTTTCCGGATTTTCCCCTGTCTCTGACATTTTCCTAAGAATGTCTTTCGCCTGGCGGCTGTTTATTTTCCCGTCCGCGATTAAATCTATAAGTTCCGCGAAATTCTCTGTGGTTACTTTAGAGTCCGAAATCGCCGTTCCCGATTCGTTCAAAAGTCCGGCTAAATCGCTGGTAAGGTAATTGAAAAGCAACTCTCTAGGATTTTTTTCTACTGAAGCAGTTTTCAGCTCGTCTCTGGTTGCAAGTTCGCTAATTGCCGCCTCAAAGAAATCCGAGAAATTCTTATCTTCCACAAGCAGGGACGCTTGTTTTCCGGAAAGCCCCAATTCTTTTTCAAATCTATCGCGTTTCTTGGCGGGCAACTCCGGTAAATGCCTTTTCATATCATCGATATCGAAAATTTTAGTTGGTTCGAGCGGCGGCAAATCCGGCTCCGGGAAATATCTGTAGTCGTGGGCTTCTTCTTTTAGCCGTTGGGAAAAAGTTTTCTGCTTCGTATCATCCCAGCCGCGCGTTTCCTGTGTTATTTTCTCCCCTTTTTCCAAAACTTCTTCCTGTCTTTTTATTTCATAATCTATGGCTGAACCGAGCGACCTGAATGAATTTATATTCTTTACTTCAACTTTAGTGCCGAGCTTGGAATTTTTGCTGATGGAAATGTTTGCCTCAAGACGCATATGTCCTTTTTCCATGTCCGCATCCGAAACACCGAGATACCGCAAAATCGATCTCAATTCTTTTCCGAATGCCACTGCATCTTCTGCGCTTTTAATGTCGGGCTCGGTCACCAATTCCATCAATGGCACTCCTGCCCTGTTAAAATCTACCAGTGTCGTGTCTTTTCCTTTTTCATCGGCTGCATGTATCAATGTTCCGGTGTCTTCCTCAAGGTGAATCCTTGTTATGCTAACGCCGAGAAGCTCGCCCCCTTTCACGAGCGGCTGGTCATATTGCGAAATCTGATAGGCTTTCGGAAGGTCGGGGTAAAAATAATTCTTGCGGTCGAACTTGCTGACATCGGCTATCTTCCCGCCGAGTGCAAGACCGACTTTTATCACCGCTTCTACGGCGTCTTTATTTATGACGGGCAATGTTCCCGGATGTCCGAGACATACGGGACAAACGTTCTCGTTGGGATGTTTTTCGTCCGCGTCGTTGAGCGAATCGCAGAACATTTTTGTCCTGGTTTTCAACTCTGCGTGAATCTCCAAACCGATTGTTGGTTTGTATTCCATATCTATTATTTTAAGACAGCTTCGGTTTTTTCAACAATTTCCTTATGAATCTCCTCAATAGACCTCTCGCCGTCGATTAAAATCATGTTTTCAAATCTGTTGCCGAGGTTTTTATAATTTTCAACGACTTTTCTCAATGTTTCCAGCCTCTCAAAAAGAGTTGTTTTTATCCCGCGGCTCGCGATTCTCTCAATGGATGTTCCAGGTTTGACCACAAGAACAAAGGCTATGTCCGGCAAAAGGAATTCATCGTTTATCGAAATAAGCCACTCCAAATCCGCCCCGAGCGAGCCGAAGGCAAAAGTCGAAAAAAAATACCTGTCGGAAATCACTATTTTCCCCTCTTTCAATGCGGGTACTATCTCGTTTTGAAGATGTTCTTTTCTGTCTTCCGCAAAGAGCTTCTGCAATCCAGCCGCATCAATTTCATTTTTCTTATCGAGTATATCGCGAATTTTCTTGCCTGCTTCGCTGGCGGAAGTCGGTTCTTTGGTCAGCAAAACTTCCCTGCCAAGATTGGCAAGATATTTTGCCAAAAGAGAAGCCTGAGTGGTTTGTCCGGACCCATCCGGTCCTTCGAAGACAACGAACTTCCCCGGATAAGGATTTTTCTCCATTGTGTCCGATTATAACATGACAAAAAAACCGCCCTCGGCGGTTTTTTCTTATTCGACGGTTATTCCCATGCTTCTCGCGGTCCCTTCAACGATTTTCATCGCGGCTTCAATGCTGTCGGTATTCAGATCAACCATCTTCCTCTCGGCTATCTTTCTGACGTCTTCTTTCGTAACTTTTCCGACTTTGGATTTAAGCGGGTCCTTGGAACCTTTTTCTATACTTGCGGCTTTTTTAAGAAGCGCTGAAACAGGAGGGGTTTTGAGCTTGAAGGTAAAACTTCTGTCCTCGAAAATCGTGATTTCCGCCGGAATTATGTCTCCGCCCATTTCCTTCGTTGCATCATTGAACTGCTTGCAGAACTCTTGGATGTTCACTCCCTGAGGGCCGAGCGCAGTTCCTATAGGCGGCGCAGGATTTGCCGCGCCTGCTGGAATTTGGATTTTGATGATTGTTTTTATGGGCTTGGCCATGATTTTTTATTGGATTTAAGATTTATGATTTAAGAATTAAGAATTTTCTACTTCCTAAATCATAAATCCATATTCTTAAATCACTTTATATCTTTTTAACCTGCAATGCGTCCAGATCGACTGCGGTATCTCTGCCAAATATCGGGACCATAACTTTCAATCTCCCTTTTTCCTCATCGACTTCGGAAATTTTTCCCTCATATTCTTTGAACGGGCCGTCGATTATTTTGACCAAATCGCCCGCGCGAAGATCTACTTTGAACCCGCTTTCGTCTTTGCCCATTCTGCTCAAAAGCGACTGCACTTCTTCCTCGGAAAGAGGCGTCGGGGTCGTTTTATCCGGGCCCACGAATCCGTCCACGCGCGGCGTGTTCCTGACTACGTACCATGAATCTTCAGTCAAAATCATATTGACCAAAACATAGCCCGGATAAACTTTTTCTTCTATAGTTTCTCTCTTCCCGCCTTTCACTTTTATCTTTTTTTCTTTGGGGACGATTACTTCGAAAATTTTGTCGCCCATGGAAAGCGATTCTATTCTTTGCTTAAGGTATCTTGCCACGGCTTCCTCGTATCCCGACTGGGTATGCACCGCAAACCAATGTTTCACGGGACTTTTTGTTTTTTCTGCCGATTCTTTCATGTTGTCAAACATTTAGTATGAATTTTTTGAGCAGGAAAGTAAAAAGATAATCGAACGCCCCCAAAAAAGCCGCGAGCGCAAGCGAGAGCGCTACAACAAAGGCCGTAAGGCGGGTCGCCTCTTGTCTTGTCGGCCAGTTGATGTGGCGGAGTTCCTGCCTCGTTTCCTGGAAAAATCTCCTTATCCGCTCGAACATAGGTTACAACAAGTTACCAAAAAAACGACAAAGAATCAACCCCGCAGGCTATCGGCCTACGTTGATATCAGGAAATTTTTGGAATGGCGCTACGCAAGCTGTTTCCAATCTGTTTCATATAAAACCACAGGTCAACAGCTATCAGCAGAATTACCGGAGTAAAAATGTAAAATTTTTCCACGATTTTTACTGTTTATTAAATGTCCAAATTCTGCACCTCTGCGGCATATGCCTGAATGAACTGTTTTCTGGGCTCGACGAGGTCTCCCATGAGAATATTGAACAGCCGGTCGGCTTTTTCCGCGTCTTCCACCCCAACAAGCTTAAGTATCCTGTTTTCGGGATTCATGGTAGTTTCCCAAAGCTGCTCGGGATTCATTTCCCCGAGCCCTTTATAGCGCTGGATCGTTATGCCGGAAATTTTAGTTTTTTCTTCTCCTTCTTCAGTAACCTCGGTCGCTTCTGTTTCTTTCTCTTCTTCGCCTGCGGCGGATTTTCTCGCGTTTTTTCCTTTCTGGGATTTCGATTTCTGAATTTCGGCTACTATTTTTTCTTTTTCAGAGTCACTGAAGGCGTACTTGGCTTCTTTCCCCGACTGGATTCTGTAGAGAGGAGGTTGGGCTATATAAAGATATCCCTTTTCTATCATCTGCGGGAAATACCTGTAAAAAAGCGTCAGAAAAAGCGTTCTTATGTGCGCGCCATCGACGTCGGCATCGCTCATCAGAACAATCTTGTGGTAACGGAGTTTTTCGAGATTGAAATTCTCCGCGATTGCCGTTCCGAGCGCCACAATCAAAGATCTTATTTCCTGATTGGCGAGCATTTTGTCCAACCGCGCTTTTTCAACGTTCAATATTTTTCCCTTCACCGGCAGAATTGCCTGCGTTCTCCTGTCGCGCGCGGATTTGGCGCTCCCCCCGGCGCTGTCTCCCTCAACTATGAAAAGTTCGGACTCTTCGGGATTTCGCGAACTGCAGTCGGCCAGTTTCCCCGGAAGGGTCAATCCTTCAAGCGCCCCTTTCCTCAAAACGGTTTCTTTTGCGGCTTTTGCGGCGAGGCGCGCCTTGGCCGCAAGCATCACTTTTTCTATTATCTTTCGCGCTTCCCCCGGACGTTTTTCCAAAAATTCCTTAAGGGCTTCGTTGACCACAGCCTCGACTGCGGTTCTCGCATCGGGATTGCCGAGGCGGGCTTTCGTCTGCCCTTCGAATTGCGGCTCTTTCAATTTTACGGAAATTACCGCAACCAGGCCTTCGCGGACGTCGTCACTGGTGACGTTCTCGTCTTTTTCTTTCAAGTAATTTTCGGAGCGGGCATAATTGTTCAAACTTCTTGTCAGGGCCGAACGGAATCCCGTCAGATGCATGCCCCCGTCAGGAGTGTAAATATTGTTCGCGAAACTCAATTCTTTCGTATTGAAATCGTCGATATATGCGAAAGCTGTTTCCACTTCCATGTTATCCCGCCCGTTTTTCTTTGCGCCTGCTTCGCCTTGCGACGAGCGAGGCGAGAGGCTCGCCTCGTCTTGCGAGGCGGCGGCTTGCTTGTGCACATAAAAAATTTCGTCCTGCAGAAGTCTTTCTCCGGCGGCAAGATATTTTACGAAGGAAAGCACTCCGCCTTCGAAGCAAAATCCGTAAAAAGAAAACGGGGACTTTCTTTTATCAAGAAAATTTATGCGGAGTCCCTTCGTCAGATAAGCCTGTTGGCGAAAATGGTCGATGATTCTTTTTTCGCTGAATTCTATTGTCGAAAAAATTTCCGGATCGGGCGAAAAAATCACTTTAGTTCCGCTGGTTTTGGAAGTTCCGACTTTTTTGACTTTGGCTTCCGGCTCGCCCCGCTTATATTCCTGCATCCAAATCGCTCCTTCGCGGGAAACTTCGACCCGCAGCCAGTCGGAAAGGGCGTTGACTACGGAAACTCCGACGCCGTGCAACCCTCCGGAAACTTTATACGACTCTCCACCGAATTTTCCGCCGGCGTGAAGAGTCGTCAAAACGGTTTCGAGTGTGGACTTTTTCGTCTGGTGATGAATCTCCACGGGAATGCCTCTGCCATCGTCCGTTACGCTGACGTGATTTTTCGGCAAAAGCTCGACGGTGATATTTTTCGCGAATCCCGCCATCGCTTCGTCAATTGAGTTGTCCACGACTTCCCAAATAAGATGGTGAAGTCCGTCGGCTCCGGTGGAACCGATGTACATTCCGGGGCGTTTTCTGACCGGCTCAAGGCCCTCGAGAACATAAATGTCTTTCGCCGTATAAGAGGAGTTTTTGCTGCCTTCCAGCTCCTGTTTATTCTCTTTTGTTTCCTTTTTTCTTGCCATTACAAAACTAACCCCGCGCTATCCCAAGCGCGGGAAACAACCGTTTATCATACAAAAATTTTAGCACAAAAAATGTCCGGGAGCAAAGTTTGGAACGGCGTTTTATGCCTGGAAAATATGGCCCTTTTGGCCGCTATGGTCGCCGAAGAACAACAGAAAATAAAATGAGAGAAAGCCGATTACGGATAATCAATATGTTATAATGTTCCAGTAACCTAAAGGTCGGGAAAGGCTCATTTTTAGGCTAAATTTATGAACATGTGGAAACAGTGGGTTAACGTAGTTCTCGGTGTTTTAGTTGCGATAATGACGTATAGCACCTCTATGACGGTAGCCATCCTCGGAATTCTTGTCGCGGTCGTGGCTCTGTGGTCCGCTCTCGAAAAAAGAGGGATGTAATGTGCCCGGCTTTTGCCGGAAAAAACAGCCCTGAGTTCGTCGAGGGGCTGTTTTTTTATTTTATCTCTTGAAAAGTTTTCCGCTTAAGTTGGCATTCCCGTCTTTTTTCAAAACAATCGTGTCCTCGATGCGTACTCCGCCGATTCCCTCGATATAAATTCCTGGTTCTATCGTTATTACCGAGTTCTCGGGAAGGGGTTCTTTGTTCGCGGCGGATACGTATGGCAGTTCATGAACTTCCATTCCCAGCCCGTGCCCCGTACCGTGCAAAAAATAATCCCCGTATCCTTTCTCAGATATGCAATCCCTGCAAATTTTATCTATCTCCGCTCCCGATATTCCGGCTTTGGCCGCTTTCAGCCCCGCCTCTTGGGACATTTTCACCGTTTCATATATTTCCGACAACTTGCTCGGAATTTCGCCGATCGCCACGGTTCTCGTTACATCCGAGGCATACCCGCGATAAAAACAGCCGAAATCGAAAGTGACCAATTCTCCTTTTTTTATTTTTTTGTCCGAAGCCCTGGCGTGCGGCTTCGCTCCGTTTTCGCCGGAAGCCACAGTGGTATCGAAAGCGATTTTTTTCGCCCCGTTCTCTATCATCAAAAATTCGAGTTTTCTCGCAAGTTCTTTTTCCATAACGCCCTCTTTTATGTGCGGCAACAATTCTTCAAAGGAAGACGTTGCTATGGAAACCGATTTTTCGATTAGTTTAAGTTCGTTTTCGTCCTTGACCATGCGTATTTTCTGCAGAACATTTTCCAGTGACATAACGGAAACGTCTTTGATTTTTTCTTTAAACTTCGAAACGGATGCGTAATCCGTTCGAAGCGGGTCAACGGCCGCTTTTCCGATGCCGAATTTTTCGAATATCTTATTTAAATCTTCGAAAAAAGTGGATTTGCCGAGGGGTACAAGCGTGAAATCCGGACATTCTTCCTTCGTCTGGGAAAAATATCTTCCATCAGTGAAAATAAAATTTTCTCCGCCTGTTATCACCAGAACCGATTCCGAACCGGAGAAACCGGATAAATATCTGGTAGCTGGCTGGCCAGAATGTTCGTGATTGAAAACCAAAAATGCGCTGGCGTCATTTGCCTCCTTCCGTATTTTCTCAATCCGGGAATTATACGCCATCAATATATATTTTCGTTTTTGAATGGAATAAGCGCCAGAACTATCGTCGTCGCGTAATAGGAAGTTCTGTCCACGACGTTACCCGTCAGAATGCCCACCGCCCCGTTTTCCTGTTTCGAATTCGTCTTTTGAAAAACGATGTCGTTGGCTTCACCGAGTTCCTTGCCCTGTTTTATCAGTTCCGCGACTTTTCTCGGCAGAAAAAATGTCCCTGTCCTCGCCTTTCCGAATCTGCCTTTTCTGTCTTTTATTATCGCCCACGCAAAAACTTCCATATCGGAATTTTTTTCTTCTATGCCTCCCTCTATGCCAACCCAAAAATCCGCTCCGGGAACAGCTTTCGATGCGTTTTCGGCCCTGTTCCAGGCGCCCTGGAAAGTTTCGGAATCGTTTACCGGCTGTTCGCTTACGCCGGATGCAACGGAAACGCTTTCTATTTCAAAAGTCTTGTCTGGAAATATTCTCTTGAATCCGTCCAAGGTGGCGTTTATTTTTACGGGATTTTTGGAGGCGATTATTATCTTTTTCATTTACAAAACCACAGTCACGCCTTCGCCGTGAACTTCAAGTATTCCCTCGTCTATCGAGAACTCTTTCGTCTCGCCGTTGGAGCGCACGGTTATTTTGCCTTCCTTCAAGGTTGTGATAACCGGCATGTGTTTGGGCAGAATAGTCATTTCACCTTCTGTGCCGGGCGCAGTCAAAGAATCCGCTTCCCCGTCGAAATAAGTTTCGTCAACTTTTGCGATAATCACCCTCATTGCTCCGTTTTCACTTCGTCTATTCCTCCCTTCATATAAAAAGCGCTTTCGGGTTTGTCGTCGTGTTTGCCGTCGAGAATCTCGCGGAACGCGCGTATCGTTTCCTGCAAAGTCACGTATCTCCCCGGCCTTCCCGTGAAAGCTTCTCCCACCGCAAAGGGCTGCGAAAGGAATCTCTGTATTTTTCTCGCGCGATAAACAATCTGTTTGTCTTCGTCTGAAAGTTCCTCTATTCCAAGAATCGCGATTATATCTTGGAGGTCTTTGTATCTTTGAAGAACCTGCTTTGTGCGGAGGGCAACCGAATAATGTTCCTCTCCGACTATTTCCGGCTCCAGCGCCGTCGAGTTCGATTCCAGCGGGTCGATTGCCGGATAAATTCCGAGGGACGCGAGCTGTCTCGAAAGAACGATTGTCGAGTCAAGATGCGTGAATGTGGTGGCCGGCGCCGGGTCCGTCAAATCGTCTGCGGGAACGTAAATCGCCTGAACGGAAGTTATCGAGCCTTTTTTGGTCGAAGTTATCCTTTCCTGAAGCTGTCCCATTTCTTCCGAAAGCGTCGGCTGGTATCCGACCGCCGATGGGACTCTTCCCAAGAGCGATGACACTTCCGAGCCAGCCTGCACGAAACGGAAAACGTTGTCCATAAAGAAGAGCACGTCTTTCCCCATTTCGTCGCGGAAATATTCGGCCATCGTAAGTCCGGAAAGCGCGATTCTTGCGCGCGCGCCGGGAACTTCGTTCATCTGGCCGAAAACAAGCGCGGTTTTGGAAAGAACGCCGGATTCGGACATTTCCGTGTAAAGGTCGTTTCCTTCCCTTACGCGTTCGCCGACCCCCGCGAAAACGGAATAGCCGCCGTGTTCGGTGGCGACGTTCCTGATAAGTTCCTGAATAAGAACGGTCTTGCCGACACCGGCACCTCCGAAAAGCCCTACTTTCCCTCCTTTTACGAACGGCGCCAAAAGGTCTATCGCTTTTATCCCCGTTTCGAAAACTTCCGCTTTTGTCCTTTGTTCTTTGAACGGTGGCGCTTCGCGGTGGATGGGAAGCTTGGGAACGTTTTTCAACTTTTCCTTGCCGTCTATCGTTTCGCCGATGACATTGAAAAGCCTGCCGAGCGCTTTTTCTCCGACCGGCACCGAAACCGGCTCGCCTGTATCGACGACCTCGATTCCGCGGGCAAGCCCGGATGTGTCCTGAAGCGCTATCGCGCGTACGCGTCCAAGTCCGACGTGCTGAGCAACCTCAAGAATGATCGTACGATCAT
This sequence comes from Candidatus Liptonbacteria bacterium, assembly GCA_016204355.1. Taxonomy (GTDB): domain Bacteria; phylum Patescibacteriota; class Minisyncoccia; order UBA6257; family 2-01-FULL-56-20; genus JACQKT01. The sequence continues at coordinate 7,375 of JACQKT010000013.1, read as the reverse complement.
TCTTGCCCTCCGAAGCCTTGGCGAAGGAGGGTGCGCTGACTTTCAATGCGTTTTTCAAAGCCGGGAGTCTTTCTCCTTCAAAGAAAACGTCGACCACCGGCCCTATTATTTGCGTTATTTTTCCTTTCATTTTATTTATTTCTGTTTATCCATTTATTTTTAATTGCCCTTTCCAAATCTATGTCCAAATGGTTCGCGTTAATTATTACCATTCCTATAATGTCCGCAAGCTCTTCAGAAAGTTTAACTTTTGACTTTGCGGGCAACAAATGTTTTTCAGGCCTGCTCTTTTTTCTGTGGATTAATAATGCTTCTGCAAATTCTCCAACTTCTTCAAACAACTTGATTACGGCAGCATTTTCATCAAGGTTAAGTTTGTGCTCTTTTTCGTAACGAGCTGCCGTTTTAAGAATTCCTTTTTTTAAATCTTTAAAATCCATTTTTTGATAACTCTATTTGCGATTTGCCCTTTGCTATTTGGTTTATAATGCCATTGCTTCCATTCCTCCGGTTACTTCGCTGACTTCCCGCGTTATCGACGCCTGACGGGCTTTGTTGAACTGAAGAGTCAAATCGTGTTCCATTTCTTCGGCTTTGTCGGACGCCGATTTCATTGCAACCATGCGGGCGCTGTGTTCCGATGCCTGCGATTCGATGAGAGCGTGATAAACGAATATCCCGGCAAGCCGTTTCAAAACGGCGCCGAGAACTTCCTCTTCCGACGGTTCGACCTCGTAAACTTTCGGATAAGAACCGTTTTTGATTTCCGAAAACGCTCCGCGCGCGGGCAGAATATCATGGATGACTTTTTCGAGTTCGCCGAGCGACAGAGGAAAGAGAACTCTCAAGGTCGGGAGTTGATCGAACGTCGAGCGGAAATTCTGATAAGCTATTTTTACCTGGTCTATTGCTCCGTTTTCGAACCGTATTGCGGCTTCTTCGACAAGTTCATGTACGAAGCCAGACGTTATCTCGTCGGTGTTAAGGTGAAAAGCTTCTACGTCGAAACCCCGCGCTGTGAAAAAGTCGTTTGCTTTACGTCCCACGGCGATTACGGAAACCGATGGGGCGGGCAGCTTGCTCTTGACTATATCAGCAAGCGCTGAGCGAAGGACGGCCGAATTCAGGGCCCCCGCCAATCCCTTATCGCTCGTTATAACTATGTACAGCGCCTTTTTTATCTCTCTGATTCCGGTCAAAGGATGATTCTCAAGCCCCTTGGAACCCGAAACGCGGGAAAGAATGGCGGCGGCGGCGCGCGCATAGGGTCTGCCGGCGATCGCGCGCATCTGCGCTTTTCTCATTTTTGCCGCCGAAACCGCTTCCATCGCCTTTGTCACCGTGCGGGTTTTATCGATGCTCCTTATTTTTGTTTTAATCTGTTTCAGTCCTGCCATAAATTTAGTGATTAGTCATGAGTCATTAGTTATAAGTCATCATTTATTTTGCTCTGAAAATAAATGATGGTGGGTTTCCGTGAATTTTTTCAGTTCGGCTTTCAAATCGTTTTCCGTTTTCTCGGAAAGTTCTTTCGAGTCGTGGATGTTCTTCAGTATCGCGGGAGCGTCCGCGTCCAAGAAGGAAAGAAGTTTTTCTTCGAATTCTCCGACCCTTTCTACGGGAACTTTTTCGAGATAGCCATTCACCGCCGCATAAATCGAAACTGTCTGCTTTTCGAACGGTATCGGCTCGCCGTTTTTCTGTTTCAATACGGCGGTCATTCTCTGCCCGGAATCGATTCTCTTTTTCGTATCTTCGTCCAGGTCCTGCGAAAATTGCATAAACGCCTCCAATTCGCGGAACTGTGCGAGTTCGAGCTTGATGCGTCCGGAAACTTTTTTCATCGCCTTCGTCTGCGCCGCGGAACCCACGCGGGAAACGGATATGCCGGGGTTTATCGCCGGGCGCATGCCTTTATTAAAAAGGTCTGTTTCGAGAAATATCTGCCCGTCGGTTATCGAAATGACGTTTGTCGGAATGTATCCCGAAACGTCCCCTTCCTGCGTTTCGATAACGGGCAAAGCAGTGAGCGAACCGCCGCCTTTCTCTTTTGAAAGCTTGGCGGCGCGTTCCAGCAATCGCGAATGGAGATAAAAAACGTCTCCGGGATACGCTTCCCGTCCCGGCGGCCTGCGGAGCAAAAGCGACAACTGGCGATAAGCAACCGCGTGCTTCGAAAGGTCGTCGTAAATCACCAGCGCGTCTTTGCCCTGGTCCATGAAATACTCTCCTATGGCGGCGCCTGCAAATGGGGCGAGATATTGAACCGCTGCCGGTGCGGAAGCTCCCGCGTCGACGATAATCGAATATTCCATGCTGCCGCGCTCCCTTAGCGTCTGCGCGAGCCGAGCGGTTTTCGATTCTTTTTGTCCTATCGCGACGTATATGCATATCGGACGCGATTCTTTCGGTTCGCTCTTTTGGTTGAGTATTGTATCGATGGCGACTGTTGTTTTCCCCGTATAGCGGTCTCCGATTATAAGTTCCCGCTGTCCTCGTCCTATCGGTATCATCGAGTCTATCGCCTTTATTCCGGTGTGAAGCGGCGTGTTGACGCTCTGCCGGTATATGACTCCGTAAGCTTCGCGCTCTATGGGACTTCTCTTTTTGGCTTTTATCGGGCCTGCTCCGTCGAGCGGTTCTCCGAGAGGAGAAACTACCCGCCCGACGAGTTCTTCGCCGACGGGTATTGAGAGCACCTCTCCGGTCGAAACAACCGGCATGCCTTCGGCGACAAGTTCCGCGCCTCCGAGAATTATCGCGCGCACGGCGCTTTCTTCGAGGTTTAATATCACGCCGTAAACGTCTTTGCCTGATTCAATTGCCTCTTTAAGTTTTTTGCCGTGGGACGTTTCGAATCTGACCATCTCCGACATAACGGCGTTTTCAAGCCCTTCGATTTCCGCGACACCATCGCTTACGCGCGTGACGATGCCTCCATTCGCTGAATGTGCCGACGGGGTGAACCCCTCTATTTCTTTCTTGAATTGTTCAATGAATTTTTGCATTTCTGTTTTTACTGCTGCATTCCAATCAACTTGCCGTATAATTCCAAAAGTGTTTTCGTACGTTCGCTTTCGGGGGTGACTTTTTTGTGGAGCTCTGCGCGCTCTCGTGCAGTTACAAGCTTTTGGAATTCGGAAAAAATCTGCGGCAGAAGTTTGAGCTGCCCGCGGCGCTCAAGCGCCTGGCGCAGATTTTTCAGATATTTTTTTCCGTCTTTTTCGTTTTTTTCCAAAAGCGAGTAAAGCGCTTTTGCGTATTGCGTCGCTATGGTCATTTTCTTTCTTTTATTATTTTCTCCATACCGAGAACGATTAATTTCGCGACTTCCTCCTTGCTTTCCGCTATTGCTTTATCTTTTATTTCTTTCGCTTGGTTCTCGGCGTCCTTTATCAGCGAATCGGCCGCCGCCTCGCCTTCCGCGATCAGTTCTTTTTCTTTTGCCAATCCGCTTTCTCTCCCGTGCGAAAGAAGTTCGTCGGCCTCTTTGCCCGCGCGCGCAAGAACCCCCGCCCGCGAAGCTTCCGTTTCTGCGAGTTTTTTTCCGGCTAATTCCGCCGCTTTGACTCCTTCCGCAACTTTTTCTCTGCGGCCCTCGAGCATCTTCATGATGGGCCCGTAAATGAAATATCTGAGCGCTATCAGAAGAAGTCCGAAATTTATGGCGTTTATCAGCAATAGCCGCCAATCAACGCCGAATATTCCTAATACTTGTGACACGAAATTTGATAAAACTTTGTTTTAAATTGGTTCCCTGCCTGCTGGCAGGCAGGGCTCATCGAAAATAATTGATTTCATTTTACTCCTCGCTGCCGATTTTAAGTGAACCTGATAATGAATCCTATAACGACCGCGAATATCGCCAGCACGTCGGTGACTGCGATGCCTATGTACATGGTGGTTTGTATCGTGCTCGCCGCTTCCGGATTTCTCCCTATCGCTTCGAGCGCCTTCGACACGAGAATTCCGAGCCCTATGCCGGGGCCGATGACTCCGAGTCCCACCACTATTGCCATCGCGAGTGTTTTTGCTACTTCAATGTCCATTTTTGTTTTTTTAGTTTTGTTTCGACCTTAATGCGCCAATTTGTGCTCTCCCGCGGTTGCGCCGTGTCCGTGGGGTTCCGCAATTGCTATTTTGATGAACGCAAGCGTTAGCACCGCGAATATTCCTGCTTGCAATATTCCTATGAAAATCTCGAAGGCCATGAGAGGCACTGGCAGCAGCAAGGGTACGAACATTCCGATTACCAAAAGAAGAACCTCTCCGGCGAATATCGCACCGAACAACCTGAAAGAAAGCGATATGAGGCGCGCAAGATTCCCGATGATTTCTATGAGCCCGACGATGAATTCCATTATTCCGCCCTTGAAATTCACGAACTTCGAACCGTATTTGAAAAACCCGAGCGTGAGAATTCCGGAAAATTCTATCACCAAAAAAGATATTATCGCGAGCGCGAGGGTCGAATTGAGATCCGCATTCACGGGGTGAAGAACCGGCACGAACTCTCCGCCATGATAAATTCCGAAACTCCCGATGAACGGGATAAAGTCGAAAAGATTTCCGGCAAGTATGAAAATAAAAATTGTTGCGATTAGCGGAAAATATCGCAATGCCAGCTCGCGGGAATCGAGCAGGCCTTCGACGTATCCGAAAACGTATTCGATGAACATTTCCACCGCGTTCTGCAGCTTGCCCGGCACGATGGAAACTTTACTTTTAATGGCTATACCGAGAATTAAAAGAAGTCCCATTACCACCCACGTTGTCACAAGAGTGTTTGTTACGGGAATGCCGAACAAAGTCCCTACTTTTTCGGCTGCCAATTGTATGTGTAAGCCGCTTTCCATTTTGTGTTATGAGCTATCCATTCCCGCGAGCAAGCCGCGAGAATAGGCAATTCTAACACAAAAGCTCCGATTAAGCAAAGCCGCACGAAGCGTCAATTACTTCAGTCGCCCCTTCAGCCAAACACCGAGGTAATAAGGCCAGATTATTATCGCCAAAAGACCCTTGCCGAAGCTAAGGTCAAGGAATCCTATAGTAAAAACCCATCCTATAAGCCACACGGTTGTCATAAATTATTTTTCGTTTTGACCTTTTTCACAATAATCTTTTTGAGTTTTTTGCGAATCATCTTAAATAATATTTTTCAACTAAAGAATTAAACTTTTCTAAAATATCAGATTTAATACCGAACTTTTTATCGTTTCCAATAGAGACTAATGTATTCTTGCCTTTCTTATAGGTGGAGTCGTCGAAAATCATAAAATAAGGCGGTTTAGTGGTGACCAGAATCAAAACCGCATTCCAGTAACGACAAATATCTTTGAGTTCTCCCCATTCCTTTTTATTAAACCATGGCCTGCTTGCTTCGTTTGTCCTGAATTTCACTTCAACGAAAAACGGCTCTCCCTGTTTATTGACAACTACTAAATCGGGAATGGAACGGATAATTTTAGAAGTCCGAGTATATTTCTTAAAAGTCTGCTCCAGTTGGGTTAAATTCTGTAGTACAGTTTCATACCCAAAGCGGTAAACTTTATTTCCGCAGGCACGCAGGAGTTCATTTACTAATGCCTCCGCCATCCTGCCTTTTAAAACGTCTTCAGGGTGCATTGCCATATGGCGGTGGGTGGAGGATTCGAACCTCCGAAGGGGTTTAACCCCCTTAACACGTTATCACCTTGCCGCATTAGACCGCTCTGCCAACCCACCAAATTTCTTGTAATTATGTGCGAATTCTGTTAATTTCACAAGGCTAAGAACATGACTGGCAATAAAAATCCAAAAACCGAAAATTTGCTTCAGCGTCCGCCCGTTGTGGTTGTTATGGGACATGTCGACCACGGCAAAACGACTCTTCTCGACTACATCAGAAAATTAAGTTATCGGACGCGCGCCGCCTCCGATGGAGGCGAGCCTCGCTCTGTTGCGGAGCGGGAGGCCGGCGGAATTACGCAATCAATCGGAGCTTACGAAATCGAGGTTCGGCAGAAGGACGAACCGAAATCCCGAGAGAGCGAAGCGGACCGAAGGATCCCTCAGCAAAAGCCTCGGGATGATTTTGCGAGCAGAGTTCGCAAAATCACTTTCATCGACACTCCCGGGCACGAGGCGTTCACGAAGATGCGCTCCCGGGGAGCTAACATCGCCGATCTTGCCATCCTCGTCGTCGCCGCAGACGAAGGATTGAAGCCACAGACGAAAGAATCCGTAAAAATTCTCGAGGAAACGAAAACTCCTTTTGTCGTCGCGATAACCAAAATAGACAAGAACAACGCCGACATCGAGCGCGTGAAAAACGACCTTACTGCCAACAACGTCCTCTTAGAGGGCTACGGCGGACAGGTAAGCTATCAGCCGGTTTCGGCGACCACGGGCGAAGGCATAAACGAACTTCTCGATTTGATTTTACTCGCCGCCGAATTGGAACATCTGACCTACGACAAAAACGCGGTCGCCAGCGGCTACATCCTCGAGGCGAAACTCGACCGCCAGCGCGGACTTGAAGCTTCGGTCATCGTCAAAAACGGCGTCATAAAATCGGGAGAATTCATTTCGACAAAAACCGCCAAAGGAAAAATAAAAATACTCGAAAATTTCCTCGGCGAGCAGGTAAAAGAACTTGAGCCATCCGCGCCGGCAATGATTATCGGCTTCGAAACTCTGCCCCAGGTAGGCGAGGAATTTTCCGCAGTCGAAGGAGAAGAGGCGGAAGGAGTGAAAATCGTGCAAAAGCCGGTAGCGGCAACGACCGACGAATCCCTCGCGTTACGACTGATAATAAAAGCATCCGACAGCGGCTCGCTTGAAGCTCTTTCGGCGATAATAAAAGCAACCGCCGAGAAAAAACCGATTAAAATAATCGCCGAATCCGTCGGCGACGTCGGTGACAACGATGTCAAGCTCGCAATTTCCTCCGGCGCGGTGATAATCGCCTTCAGAAGCAAAACCGAAAAAGGACCGAAATTTCTCGCCGAAACCAACAAGATAAAAATAATCTCGTCGGAAATAATTTACGAGCTTATCAAGGCCATCGACGACTTCCTCCTTGAGCTTGAAAAGCCCGCGCCGCTCGGAATCCTTAAAATTCTCGCTGTTTTCAACCAAGGCAACCTGCAAAAGCAGATTGTCGGCGGGAAAGTGGAGTCGGGAATTTTCAAAAATAAAGCGGCTTTCGAAATCGAACGTGACGGAAACGTAGTCGGAGCAGGCAGGGTTGCCAATCTTCAGCAGCAGAAAAAAGACGCGACGGAAGTTACCGAGGGCAAGGAAGCGGGGCTTCTTATAAATTCCGAAACGATGCTAAAATCGGGCGATCTTTTATTAATAAGAAAGTAGGTAACGAATCCCCCACATAACAAGG
>JACQKT010000014.1 GCA_016204355.1 Candidatus Liptonbacteria bacterium | reverse complement strand
CGATAGGAGTTCCTTCAGATCTTAATGAAATACAAATAAAATCATATCAGTGGTTTTTGAAGGAGGGGATGCGGGAACTTCTCGAAGAGGTTTCTCCGATACGCGATCACACCGGAAAAGAACTCGAACTTTATTTCGAGGATTTTCGTTTTGAAAAACCGAAAGCCGACGAAGCAACAGTCATTTATAAAGACGGAACATACGAAATACCTCTTTATATAAAAGTAAGGCTAGAAAACAAGAAAGCGGGACAGCCCAATTCGCAAGAAATATATTTCGGCGATTTTCCCGCCATGACCGACAGAGGAACTTTTATAATAAACGGTGTTGAAAGAGTTGTTGTTTCGCAATTGATAAGATCGTCGGGTGTTTATTTTACTTCGTCGGTTTGGCACGACCGCCAGTTGTTCGGAGCCAAAGTCATACCGAACCGCGGAGCGTGGCTCGAGTTCGAAACCGATCCCGACGGAGTGATAGGTGTAAAAATAGACAGGAACAGGAAAGTTCCGGTGACGGACCTTTTGAGAGTTTTCGGAGCGTCGGAAGAAGAATTGAAGTCGAGATTCCAGGACATAGACAAAGGTTCCATCCGGTACATGGACGCCACTCTGAAAAAAGATGTCGCCAAGAACATCGACGAATCTTATGTCGAAATATACCGCCGTTTGAGGCCGGGAGATCCCGCAACGCCTGCTACGGCAAAGAACCTTGTGGATTCCATATTTCAGCGCTTCGAACGTTACGACCTTTCGCCGGTAGGGAGATTCAAGCTCAACCAGCGGCTTGCGGTAGTTAACAAGAAAAAAGAGGAAGAACGCCTTCTTAAGCTTGATGATCTTATCTCCATCGTCAGGGAAATTATAAAATTGAACAACGATCCAGCGGCAAAGCCCGACGATATAGACCATCTCGGCAATCGGCGGCTCAAGTCTGTCGGAGAGCTCCTCCAGGGACGTCTTCGCGTCGGCTTGGCCCGCCTGAGAAGAATTATCCAGGACAGAATGTCCACTCTCGACAAGGATTCTCTTACTCCCGCCCAGCTTATAAACTTCCGTCCCATCAACGCGGTAGTTAAGGAATTCTTCGCTTCTTCGCAGCTTTCGCAATTCATGGACCAGGTGAATCCTTTGGCCGAACTCGAGCACAAGAGACGCCTTTCCGCCCTCGGTCCGGGAGGACTAAGGAGAGAACATGCAAGCTTCGAAGTCCGTGACGTTCATCATTCGTATTATGGGAGAATATGCCCGATACTTACTCCGGAAGGGACCAACATCGGTTTGATAAACTATCTTTCCGGATTCGCGCGTGTGAACGATTTCGGGTTTTTGGTGACGCCTTATGCCAAAGTGAAAAACGGAAAAGTTACCCATGAAATAGTCTGGCTGGACGCGCTTGAAGAGGAAAAACACAAGATAGTTCACTCGGCTGTTCCGCGCACGGAAGGAGACAGACTTTCCGGCGACGTTTTGGAAGCGAGATTCAGCGGAGAGGTTGGAACTTATCCTGCCGAAGAGATTGACTTGATAGAAGTTTCTCCACATCAATTCGTAAGTATAGCCGCCTCGCTTATCCCGTTTTTGCAGCACACGGACGCCTCCCGCGCGCTGATGGGCTCGAATATGCAAAGGCAGGCCGTTCCCTCTATAAAGCCGAAGGCACCGCACGTGATGACCGGACAGGAAGAAAAATCCGCCGGCGATTCCGGATACGTTGTGCGCGCGGAAGCAGACGGGAAAATAGTGGCGGTTGACGCCGGTTCGGTTACCGTGCAATACGGCAAAGAAAAGAAAGTCCACACTCTTACGAAATTCAAGCGTTCTAACCAATATACGTGCATTTCCCAAAAACCTCTTGTTTCGCAAGGGCAGGCGGTTAAAAAAGGAGAAGTTTTGATAGACGGGCCGTCGACGGAAGACGGAATTCTTGCTCTCGGACAAAATCTGAAAGTTGCCTTCATGTCATGGGAAGGCGCGAACTTCGAAGACGCGATAATAATATCAGAACGCGTTGCTCGCGACGATCTTTTTACTTCCATACATATTGAAGATTTTTATTGCGACGTCCGTGACACCAAACTCGGTCCGGAAATAACAACGCCGGACCTTCCTAACGTAGCAGAAGAAAAACTGAAAAACTTGGATGAGGAAGGAATAGTGCGTATGGGCGCCGAAGTTAAAGCCGGAGACATTCTCGTGGGCAAGATATCTCCGAAAGGAGAAACGGAGCTGACCGCCGAAGAAAGATTACTCCGCGCGATTTTCGGAGAAAAAGCTCGCGACGTTAAAGATACTTCGCTCACAATGCCTCACGGCAAACGCGGCCGCGTTGTCGGCGTAAAAATATTTTCCCGTGACCAAGGAGACAAATTGGAGGTAGGAGTTATCAAACGAATTCAGGTCGAGGTAGCGCATCTCAGGAAAGTCCAGGCTGGCGACAAGCTGGCGGGACGGCATGGGAACAAAGGCGTGATTTCGCAGGTGAGGCCGGTTGAGGATATGCCTTATCTCGAAGACGGAACGCCCGTGGACATAATTTTGAATCCTTTGGGCGTGGTTTCGCGTATGAATCTCGGACAAATTTTGGAAACGCACCTCGGCTGGGCCGCCTCCGAGCAGGGCTATCGCGCCGTTACTCCGGGACTGGATTCGGCCAACGAAGAGGAAATAAGGGCGGAACTCAAAAAAGCCAATTTGCCCGAGGACGGGAAAATGGTTCTTTACAACGGGCAAACGGGAGAGTCTTTCGACCAAAAGGTTACTGTAGGAACAATTTACATGATGAAACTCAATCACCTTGTTGAAGACAAAGTGCATATGCGTTCGATAGGCCCTTACTCGCTGATTACCCAGCAACCGCTCGGAGGAAAAGCTCAATTCGGAGGACAAAGATTCGGAGAGATGGAAGTCTGGGCGTTGGAAGGCTACGGCGCGCGCCATGTTTTGCAGGAAATGCTGACCATCAAATCCGACGACGTCATGGGGCGTTCGGCTGCTTACGAGTCTATAATACGCGGCGAACAGATAAAGGAACCAAACATTCCTGCTACGTTCAATGTCCTTGTAAGCGAACTGAAAGCTCTTTCAATGAATATCGAGCCCATTTATGAATCCGAGGCGAGCCACAGAGATGATTTCAAGGCGCTGAAAATAAGTCCCGCTTCGCCCGAGGACATAGTAAACAAGTGGTCACACGGAGAAGTGATAAAACCCGAAACGATAAACTATCGGACTCAGCGCCCGGAGAAAGACGGTCTTTTTTCGGAGCGCATATTCGGTCCGGTCAAGGATTACGAATGTTATTGCGGCAAATACAGAAGAATAAGATATAAGGGCGTTGTTTGCGACAGATGCGGCGTAGAAGTAACCAGGGCTTCCGTGAGACGCGAAAGGCTCGGGCATATAAATTTGGCGGCACCGGTTGCGCATATATGGTTTTTCAAAGCCATACCTTCAAGACTAAGCCTGATGCTCGACGTTCCTTCTTCGAAACTCGAGCGCGTCATTTATTACGTCGATTACGTTGTCACTGAGGTTGACGAAGGAAACCGAAAAGCGGCACTGGAGGAAATCGAGCGTGAACTTAAAGGAAAAATAAAAACAGTCAGAACCGGAAACACCAAAAAAGTCGTCAAGAAAGCCTCCGATGAGCTGGAATACGCGGCCAGTCAGATAAAATCGACCCTTCTCAATCTCAGGCCGGGACTCGTTCTCAGCGAATCGGAATATTTCAGACTGAGCAGAAGGTTCGGGAACGTTTTTATTGCTGCCAGCGGCGCGGAAGCGATAAGAAAGATTCTCGAAAAAATGGATCTCAAGAGCGAGATCCAAAAAATGGAAAAAGAAACCGGTTCTCCAAAACAATCCGGACCGGCGGAGAACAAAGCCCTGAGAAGGTTGAAACTTTTCCGTTCCATGTTCAAAAACGGAATCCGCCCAGAGTGGCTGATTCTCACGGCCTTGCCTGTTCTGCCTCCGGATCTCCGCCCTATGGTGGCGCTGGATGGAGGAAGATATGCGACTTCGGACCTTAATGATCTTTATCGCCGCGTTATAAACAGAAACAACAGGTTGAAGCGGCTCATGGAAATAAAAGCTCCGGAGGTGATAATCAAAAATGAAAAAAGAATGCTTCAGGAGTCGGTTGACGCACTGATAGACAATTCGACGAGATTCGGCACGCAGCAAATGTCCGCACAAAGAAGACCGCTGCGTTCTCTCGCCGACATGTTGAAGGGGAAACAGGGAAGGTTCAGGCAAAATCTTCTCGGAAAACGTGTCGATTACTCCGGACGTTCCGTAATCGTCGTCGGGCCGAATCTCGATTTGGACGAATGCGGTCTGCCGAAAAAAATGGCTCTCGAGCTCTTCCGGCCGTTTGTCATCCATGAAATAATTAAGAGGGGAATGGCTCACACTATAAGGAACGCAAATCGGCTTATCGAGCAGGCCGGAGACGAAATCTACGCAATACTCGAAGAAATAATCAAAGACCGCAGGGTTCTTTTGAATCGCGCGCCGACATTGCACCGTCTCGGAATACAGGCGTTCAAACCGCTTCTTATAGAAGGGCTTGCCATACAAATACCGCCGCTTGTTTGCGTGGCTTTCAACGCGGATTTCGACGGAGACCAGATGGCCGTCCATTTGCCGCTTTCGGATCAGGCTCAAAAGGAAGCCGCCGAGATTATGTCCGCCAATCACAATATTCTGAAACCCGCCACGGGCGACCTTGTGGCATTGCCGACCAACGACGTTGTTTTGGGAATATACTACCTAACGAGAATCGACGAAAATGGCAAGGGCAAGGACAAGGCTTTTGAAAGTCTCGAAGAAGGCCTTATTGCTTATGAAAACGGGTTTGTTTCTCTCCATGCTCCGATCAGAATGGGCAGCGAAAAAACCACTTTAGGGAGGGCTATTTTCAACGGCATTCTGGGAGAAGTACCGGAAAATTTCAAAGCGAAAGATACATTCAATAAGCGTAAACTTTCCAAATTTATCGAATCGCTCGTTGTTCATCTCGGCTTGGAAAAAGCGACGGAAATTCTCGTAAGAGTTAAAGATCTCGGTTTCAAAATGGCTACCCGCTCCGGAATAACATGGGCTATGGCCGACTTGGTGATTCCGAAAGAAAAGAAGGGCATTATCAAAAATGCCGAGGACCAGATAGCCGTCATTCGCGAGCAATACATACAAGGCCTTCTGACTGATGCCGAAAGAAAGGCAAGGGTTATAAGCGTTTGGGAAAACGCCAAAACAGAAGTAACCAAATATGTTACATCGACTTTCGAGAAAGGAAATCCGATACATCAAATCATAGATTCCGGCTCCAGAGGGTCGTGGGCCCAGCCTATTCAGATGATGGGAATGAAAGGATTGGTTCAAAACCCGCAGGGCGAAACTTTGGAGCTGCCGATAAAGTCATCCTTTAAGGAAGGATTCAGCGTCCTTGAATATTTCATTTCCACGAGAGGCGCCAGGAAAGGAATGACCGACACGGCTCTGAAAACTGCTCAGGCAGGATACCTAACAAGAAGGCTTGTAGATGTTTCACAGGAACTTACCATAAAAGATGACGATTGCCGCACCACTGAAGGCATAGAAGTCTTTTTGAAAGACGCTAAAGACATCGGCCAGTCCGTTGAAACACTTCTTTTCTCAAGGACCGCAGCCGAGGATATTAAATCCGGAAAAAAAATAATTGTGCGCGCAGGCAATATAATAGAAAAAAGCGACGCGGCACTTATTCAGGAATCTAAAATTGAATCCGTGAAAATCCGCTCGCCGATTTCATGTAAAACGCTTTACGGTTTTTGCCGCCGCTGTTACGGGCTCGATTTGAGCAAGAACGAACCCATAAAGACGGGCGAAGCAGTGGGAATAATCGCGGCGCAGTCGATAGGAGAACCTGGAACGCAGCTCACATTGAGAACTTTCCACGTCGGAGGCGTGGCGGGTTTAGATATCACACATGGCTTGCCACGCGTAGAAGAACTTTTTGAGGCGCGCCCTCCGAAAGGTAAGGCGATTCTGTCGTCTGCGGACGGGAAAGTCGAAAAAATAGAACAAAAAGGAGCCCTTAAAATAATAACCATCGGGGTCAAAGAAAAGAGGGAAACAAAGAAAAAGAAAGCGAACAAAAAAACGATGGAGTATTCCGTACCGAGAGCCGCGCTTCTTTTCGTTGAGGTCGGTGATGATGTCGTCGCCGGACAACAGCTTTCCGAAGGGCATATCGATCTTCAGGAACTCCTTGAGTACAAAGGTAGCAAAGAAGTGGTTCGCTATATAATCAACGAAGTCCAAAAAATATATTCAGCGGAAGGAGCTTCGATAAACAACAAGCATATAGAGGTCATGGTAAGACAAATGTTTTCAAGGCTCAGAATTAAAGAAACCGGCGATGCGCAGGAATTGGTTGTCGGAGAAGTCATAGACAAATCAAAGTTCCTTGAAATTAACAGGGAGTTGAAACGAAAAGGCAAACAGCCGGCCAGAGCGCAGCAGCTTCTTTTGGGTATTACGAGAGTCGCTCTTTCCACGGAAAGTTTCCTTTCCGCAGCTTCTTTCCAGGATACGGCGCGCGTACTGGTCCAGGCTTCTCTTGAAGGACGTGTCGATTCACTCCGCGGATTGAAAGAAAACGTGATAATCGGCCGGCTTGTACCCACCGGGGGAAAGAGAGAAAAAGAAGAAAGAACTTATGCTGAAGGAGTGTCTCCGCTGTCGTCGCAAAAGACGGAACAGAATAAAGAAGCTGCCGGAAATTGACGATAATACGAAAATAAACTACTCTTTTATTGCTATAAATGGAAGAATTTAACGATAAAAAACCCTACGAAATTTCTTTCGTGTCGGCCGACGAAGAGGGCGCTAAACGGATGGGCGAATCGCTGAAACGTGCCGGCGGAGAAATTATTTTCGAAAGCCCGCTTTTAAGAATTCCTCTCGCTTATCCCATTGAAAAGAGGGAAGAAGCCTTTTTTGGTTATTTCCACTTCAACATTTTACCGTCCGAAATGGCAGGTTTGGAGAAACAATTGCGCGTTCAGCCGATTGTCTTGAGATTTCTTATCATCACTCCGCCGTTGATGAAATCGAAGGAAAAACATCAGTACCCCGCTAGAAGAAAACCCTCAGTCGCTCCGACCATTGAAAAAAAACAGCCTTCGCATCTCAGCAACGAAGCTCTTGAAAAGCAGCTTAAAGAAATTCTTCAATAATGAATCCCGCAATGTTTGTCGAGCAATCACACAAGGCCGTTAAAAGAAGTTTAACTATAACATCAGGGATGCGCTTTTTAAGCTTATCCTATCTCTAACGGGATGAATCTAAATAAAATTTTCATTTTGGGCAGGCTGACGGCGGATCCTCAATTGCGCACTACCCCCGGAGGGCAGTCGGTTACCAGTTTCAGCGTCGCGACAAACCGTGTTTGGAACGATAAAAGCGGCAGCAGAAAGGAAGAAACGGAATTCCACAATGTCGTAGTCTGGGGAAGGCAGGCGGAAGTGGCGAGCCAATTTCTTACGAAAGGAAGCGTAGTTTTGATAGAAGGAAGAATTCAAACGCGTTCATGGCAAGACAAACAGGGGCAAGCCAGAAAAACAACGGAAATCATTTGCGAGCGCATGCAGCTCGGTCCACGTCCGGCGCGTCCCGCAGACGGCAATTTCCCACCAAAAGAAACTCGGGAAGGGCGTTCTACGGTCGGCAAACAGGAAAACGATATACCGGTGATAAATATAGACGACAACGAAGAAATAAAAGCCGAAGACCTGCCTTTCTGACAAATAAATCAGTTTTATCAATCAACAAACAATATTAAAAATCATGCCTCAACAATGTTTTTTTTGTTCGCAGAATATGAAGGAGATCGATTATAAGGAAACAGATCTTCTTAAGAAGTTCATTTCCAGCCAGGCAAAAATAATAGACCCCCGGCACACCGGTGTGTGCGCCAAGCACCAGAGAAAACTGGCTGAAGCCATAAAACGAGCAAGGTTTTTGGGTTTATTGGCTTTCTCCAGGAAATAATTAAGGGCTTTCGGGGACTGAAGGATGGATTCTCTGATTTTCAATTTTATTCACGGACTCAGCGGGCGCGGCTTTTTTTTGGATGTAGTGGGCATTTTTGCCGCCAAATACCTGCCTTATTTTTTGTACGCGGCATTTATTTGGCTTGTTATTCTGCAGCCGGGATGGCGGTTAAAACTTTTCTTTTCCAGCGAAGCGGCGATCGCCGTAATTTTGAGCAGGGGTCTTATAACAGAAATAATCAATTTTTTTTATTACTCGCCAAGGCCGCTTGAAACACTGAGCTTCCAAGCTTTGATCTCCGAGAGCGGAAGTTCCATGCCTTCCGGTCACGCAGCTCTTTTTTTCGCTTTATCTTTGATTATTTACATATGGAATCGCCGATGGGGAATATGGTACTTTATTCTTTCTTTGATAATCGGTCTAGCGAGGATTTTTGTCGGAGTGCACTGGCCTCTTGATATAGTGGCAGGCGCCGCAATCGGCATTGTAAGCGCTCTCCTTGTGCATTGGGTTCTATCGGGGTACTACGGAAAAGTCAGAGAACAAAAAAATATGCATTCATGAAAGGGAAACCTCTCTTTCCACATATTTCTCAACAGGTATTCATAGAGTTATCAACCCGAAATACACTGATTTCTGTTGATTTTTTCAGATAAATGTAACCATAATTAGGCAGGTTCACTTTAAAGACAAGGGATTCCATTTAATAAAAAAACAAATTTACTCCAAAAGCGCCGTTATCTCCGGATTGCGGTTGAGGGGAAAAAATTTAACCAATAAGGGATCAACCTTGCCCAGGCAGAACCGCCCCGAAAGGGAAAAGAGAAACCCCCTGCAACAAAAAACAGGGGGTTTCTCTTTAATTCTGAATCTATATAAATAATAATTGAAATTAAAGTTTGTATACGAATATCGAAGTTCCTGCCCTGAAATTCGGCAGAGGTAAACCTCCAAGCCCCGGTTCGCGGGCCCTTATCGAGTTAAGCCAACCGTATTCATCTGCGGAATTTCTGGTTTGTCCGGGCGCCAAGGGCTGTATGGCTCCCTGTAGGGTGTTAACCGAAACTGCAAGCCAATGCATGCTTTGAGTTGCAGGGTTTCCTTTCGAAGAACTCCAGTCGACTTCCTTGTTGCCCAAATAATATTTGGGATTTCCTCCTCCGAAATAATCGATGGCTATTTTGTCGATTTCCGGATGCCTGTCTACGAATTTTTGCAGGCGAAGAAGGTCTTGTCCCCAATCGTAATTCGAATCCGTTACGAACCTGTACCCCCCGACGGTGCCACCTCCTGCTTCGTTGAAATACGAAAGAAAATAGGGAGCATTGCCGGCAGTTTCAAGAGCCACCCAGAAAAGAAGCACCATAAGGAAAGAAAATTTTAGAAAAAGCGGGCCGATTGATTTAACTGAGGAAACAATTCTCTCGGATAAAGGTTTCAGTTCCAGGGCGAGGCCGGAATAGAGCCATCTTTTCCAGGCGCTCGCGGCCAGTATGTAAATGAAAGGGAAGGTAGGTATGAGATGGCGGACGCCAATGTTAAGCGGGCTTTTAACGCTGTATAACCAGTAAAAAAGAACAAAAACAAACATCGAAAATTCGGCGAAGTTCGAGCCGATATAGTCCGTAAAAAAATATTTGATGGCATTTCTGATCCCCCCAAAAAACTTTTTTAATGCCGAAATTGCGGCGAGAAGGAATCCGGTAAAAATTATTATCAACGCCGGAATCGTTTCTTTAAGTAGATAAACCGTCGGGAAATAAGCCGGAGAACCCGCTGAAGAAACCTCGCCCATAAAATAATTCGTATTTCCTCCATCTGAGCGTTGTATCACCATCAAAAGGCCCAAAAGATATTCCGCGAACGGCCTTGTTATCCAATTTCTTGACATCCAAATGTCCAGGTCCGCAAGACATCTCGCCGGACTGCAAATTTCGCCCGCCGGAGTGGGGCCGCCCGCGAACGACGTCAGTATGAATTCCGTGTCCGACGCCTGTTTTTCGGCGGGATAATTTAACGTGAAGATGAAATACGCCGGATAAACTATAACTATATATCCTACGACAAAAATAATTATCAGTGATTTGAAATACCGGAAAGCGCGCAACGAAAATCTTTTCAGTCTCGCCCCGGCGGCGGTTTTTTCCCAGTCTTTGCAAACCATATAGACGAAAAAGAACAGCATGACAACGGCCAGGTAGGGGATAAGAAGAGCTGCCGAGAATTTCATTAGTTGTGCCGCTCCGAAGGCTAGCCCCGCGGCAAAAAGACGCCAAAGCGACGGAGAAAACAAAAATTTTATAAAAAAATACGTCGAAAGAGCAATTCCGAAAGCCGCACCGATGTCCGTTGTTACATAATGGCCGTGCGCAAGAATTGTCGGTGATAATCCGAACATGAAAGCCGACAAAAGCCCCCACCAGTTTCCGAGGAGTTTGGCAGACCAGACATAAATCAGAATTATCAATATCAAAGTCAGGAATATCGGAGCAATTCTGGCAGAACGCAATATGTAATCCGCGTCATTGCCGGATTCGTATAGAAAGGACGTTCCCATCGTCCATTGGCCGTTAACTTCATTCTTCCAGGAGTTTTGGGTTGTCGGAAAATTCAAATCTGAAAAAACGAGAGGAATAGCCGACAACGCCTTTACCAAAGGAGGGTGTTCGGGATTCAAGCGATAATCGAGATTGTTGACGTATCCGTAGCCCGCGGGGATATGCGCCAGTTCGTCCATTATTGCCGAATCGCCCGAAGACGCCCAAAGCATAAGGGACAAAGAAACGGCCAAAATAAGAGCGAGAACAAAAACGGGGGCGGTGAAAAAATTATTTCTCGAAAAATTTTGCATTTGCGCAACAAACAGCTTCCAAGATTTTTCTTGGTGAAATTATACCAAATGTCGACTTTAATTGTGCGCTAATTCTTCTTTTTCAGCAGGCTGAAGGCAAAAATGGCCGATGCCACCACAACAATTGTCGGTCCAAGGTCGAGTCCGTAAGCGGACGAAATTACAAACCCGAGAACTATCGAGAGAATCGAGAGGAACATCGAGAGGGCCAGAAACAGTCCCAAGCTGTGAGACAACTGCCTTGCCGCGGAAGCGGGAACTATTATAAGCGCTCCAGCAAGAAGCGCGCCCAAAAACCGCAGACCCAAAAGTATTGCCAAAGAAAAAAGGAGGAGAAACAAAAAATTCAAAACCCTCACATTAATCCCGATTGATGCCGCCAGGTCTTTGGAGAAAAGACTGATTATCAGCTTGTTTCTCAAAACCCATAGTGCGGCGACTATAAGAATGCTTGAAACGATTCCGAATATAAATTCGCCCCGCGACAATTTTCCGAATCCGCCGAAAAGGGCGTCTATCAGCTCTTCTTCGGAGTTTATAAGCAGCGCGCCGAGAGCAACAGAAGCTGCGAAGATTACGCCTATCGCCGCTTCCGAGGAAAGCGTTGTTCTGTGTTCAAGGCGCGAGATTACGAACGCACCCAGAAAAAGCGTTAACGCCCCGCCGATGAGCGGATTGGTCTGCCATATAAAAGCCAAACCTATACCCGGGATGGCCACATGGGACATGACATCGCCGGCAAGGACTGTTTTTTTCATAAGAGCGAAAGCGCCCACGAGCCCGGCCGCGCTGGCCGCAAAAATTGCTAAAACTATCGAATAGGTTTCATTAAGCATGACTTTCGTGGTGGTGAACGTATTTGTGTTTCTCGCCGTACAATTTTTTGAAAACTTCCGGGGTTAAGGCCGATTCCGGGGGACCGAAGCAGATTCCTGTTTTGTTAAGACAAAGCACTTTCGTTGCATATCTATAAACTACGCTAAGGTCATGAGAAACGAGGATTATCGTTATGCCGTATTTTTCCTGAAGTTCGTTGATAAGTTCGTAAATTTGTTCTTCGCCGAGCTGGTCTATGCTTGCCGTCGGTTCATCTAAGAGCATGATGGTCGGTCTTCCGAGAAGAGCGAAGGCTATAAGCGCCCGCTGGAATTGCCCTCCGGAAAGATGACCTATCGGCGTTTTCAAAATTTTTTCCGTTATTTTGGCGGATTCTATTACCGTCTTTACGCCGGACTTTTCAAGACCCAAAACGGCAGCTTTGGCGTTTATGAGATTTTCCAAGTCAATCGGCAAGTGGCGGTCGGCCTCTATTTTTTGGGGAACGTAGCCGATTCTGGCGTTTTCAGCCCATTTTATTTCCCCTTCATACGGAAAAAAGCCGAGCAATGTTTTCAATAGCACGGTTTTGCCGGAGCCGTTCGGCCCTATTATCGCCAGGTTTTCTCCTTTTTTTATCTCAAAATTTATGTTCTCGAATATGGCTTCACCGTCCAGAGAAACCGAAAGATTTGTAACCTTTAGCATATTAGTGGTTATTTTATTTTCATATTTTAGCCCAAAACTGCGTTTTTGGAAACATTTGCATGAGAGCATTGTTTTAATTTAGAATTTCACCAATGGCAAGCACTCCTGTCGAAACAATAAAAGAGCGTCTCGACATAGCCGATTTTTTGAAGGGTTATCTCCAGCTTCAACCGGCGGGTAAGAACTTCAAGGCGCTTTGCCCTTTTCACAGGGAAAAAACCCCTTCATTCATGGTTTCGCCCGAGCGGCAGACTTGGCATTGTTTCGGCTGCAACATAGGCGGGGACATCTTCGCCTTCCTGATGCGCTACGAAAATATTGAATTCGGCGAGGCATTGAAAGTACTCGCTGAGAAAGCCGGGGTGGAACTCAGACGCGTAAGCCCTGCGGAGTACAAACACATAGGCCTTCTTTACGACATCAACGAAAAAGCAAAAGAGTTTTTCAAAAGGGAACTCGAAAACTCGAAATCCGCCAAGGAGTACGTTTCGGGGCGGGGATTGACCCTAGAAACGATAAAGGAATTCGAAATAGGACTCGCTCCATCCGGTTCGGAAACGCTTGTTTTGCATCTCATCAATTCCGGTTTTCACCCGGACGATATTTTAAGGGCGGGGCTTTCTTTCAAAACCGAGCGCGGTTTGCAGTTCGACCGTTTCCGCGGACGCATAATGTTCCCGATACATAATCACCTCGGCAAGGTAATAGGTTTTACGGGGAGGATACTGCCCCAGTTCGATGACGGTAAGTCGGGCAAATATGTCAACAGTCCTGAAACGCCGATATTCAGCAAGTCTAAGATTCTTTACGGATTTTGGAAAAGCAAAAATTTCATCCGCGACGCCAAACTCGCTTTTTTGGTTGAAGGGCAGATGGATTTTTTGATGAGCTGGCAGGCAGGATTAAAAAACGTTGTCGCGAGTTCGGGAACGGCGCTGACCGGCGACCATCTCCGCCTTCTTCGGCGGCTGACAGACCAGTTAGTCGTCAGTTTCGACAATGACGAGGCGGGGAGGGAGGCGGGAGAGCGGGCCATTGATCTTGCCGAAGCCGCCGATTTCGGCGTCAAGGTAGCCGTATTTCACGATTACAAGGATCCGGCGGACGCCGCTTTTTCAGACAAAGAATATTTTTTGAAAATCATAGGAAACGCCAAGCCTGCGGCGGAGTTTTATTTCGAAAAATATCTTCCCGGCGGAAAATTCGATGTCCGCGACCGGGAAAATTTCCGGAATCTCAAAGCGGTACTCGAAAAAATCAGGAATGTAACAAGTCCCGTTTTAAAATCGTTCTGGCTAAGAGAGCTTTCTAAGAGAACCGGCGTCGGCGAATTGACGCTTGTCGAGGAAATGGAAAGGGGAACGCCGACGGGCAAAAAAGCGGAACAAGAGGAGATTTCCGAGCCGGCTGCAGTCAAAAAATTTTACAGACGGGAAATTCTTTCACAGCGTTGCCTTGCATGGATGCTTCACAAGGGCGACTTCGGCGGAACCGAAGAAATTTTCTCCAATCTTCCGGGGAATTACCGCGAAATATTTTCTCTTTTAAAAGACGGAGTGCGGCGCTCGGACGATCCTGCGATTGACGAATTGCTCAACATAATAGTTTTTCAGCAAAGGGAGGCAAGTACGGAAGAATTCGAAACTTTGAAGGTAGAACTTTACAAGGAATACCTGAAAGAAAGAAGACGTGAGTTGACGTCAATAATCAAAGAAGCCGAACAGTCCAACGATCAAAAACTTGTCGATAAGGCAATGCAGGAACTGGATAATCTCCCGGGCTTGTAATCTCATTCTGTGGCTGTTGCGTTGCCGGGCCCAAATGCGCCGGAAACTGGAAATTTATGTGAATTTAATAGTATATTAATAAGAATGTGCAGTGCAGGGGTTCGCCAAGAATCCCTTTAAATTTATATGAAAAAGGCGAAAAAAAGAAAAGCGCAAAAAAAGTCTAAACGAAGGGTTGGCTACAAGCCTGCAAAAGGCAAAATTCATGCCAAAGGGAAAAAACCGGCTGCCGGCAAAGCACTCTCAAAAATCAATGAATCCGCGCTGAACGAACTTATTCACCGCGGCAAACCGAGAGGTTTCGTTACCGACAACGAAATACTTTATTATTTCCCGAAAATAGAAAAAGAAGTCTCGCTTCTTGACGAGATTTACGACCGACTCGACAAAGCCAACATAAAAGTCATCGAAACCGGCGGGCTTATCAATCTTTCGAAAGAAGAGGAGGTGGGAAGTGCGGAACTAGAGCACGCCCTCGAATTCGAGCGCGGAACGCCGGATGCGGTCCAGGTTTATCTGAAAGAAATAGGGCGAACGCCTCTTTTGACAAAGGACGAAGAAAAAGACCTTGCCAAAAAAATTATCAAAGGGAGCGAAGAAGCGAGGCAGAAACTAATGAAAGCGAATCTCCGCCTCGTGGTTTCGATAGCAAAACGCTATGCCAACAGGACGCCGAACCTGACCCTTCTCGACTTGATTCAGGAAGGCAATATCGGTTTGTCGCGCGCAGTGGAAAAATTCGATTATCACAAAGGATTTAAATTTTCGACATATGCGACATGGTGGATACGCCAGGCGATAACAAGAGCGCTTGCAGACCAGTCGCGAACCATAAGAATTCCGGTGCATATGGTGGAAACAATTTCCAAGTATGCCCAAGTGCGGCGCCAGCTGATACAGGAATTGGGGCGCGATCCTTTGGCGGAAGAAGTTGCCGCGGAAATGGGCTTAGAGGTGGACAAAGTAAGGCAGATTCAGAAAATTTCGCAGGAAGTCCTTTCAATCGAACAGCCGGTCGGCGACGAAGAAGATTCGACGCTCTCAGACTTCATTCCGGACGAAAAGAACGTGACGCCGGTCCAGCAGGCCGCGCAGACTTTGATACGCGACCTTATAAAAGAAATAATAGTCGACTTGACCGAACGCGAACGGGAAATTTTGAAAATGCGGTTCGGCTTGGAGGACGGAGTAACACACACACTCGAGGAGGTAGGGAAAGTCTTTGGCGTAACCAGGGAACGAATAAGACAAATCGAAGCCAAAGCGCTTGAAAAAATAAGGGAGCACGGAAAGACAAAAGCGCTCGAAGGATTCGAGAACCTTGTGTAGCGTAATGCGAATGCCGCAAATTCCGCCAATTTTACAAATAGTTTATATTCGCGGCATTCGCATGCATTCGTAGATTTGCGTTATATTTTTATGTCATCAGAAGGAATACGAAAAAAGTTTCTGGAGTTTTTCGAAAAAAACAGGCATGCTGTCGTTCCGTCTTCTTCCTTGATACCGGACGACCCGTCGGTTCTCTTGACCACGGCCGGAATGCAGCAGTTCAAAAAGTATTTCACGGGCGAACTTGATTTTGCAAAAGATTATCCGGGGAAAATCGGCGCCGCCTCCTGCCAGAAATCTTTCCGCACGTCCGATATTGACGAGGTAGGCGACGAAAGACATCTCACGTTTTTCGAAATGCTCGGCAATTTTTCGTTTGGCGGCTATTTCAAAAAAGAAGCGATTAGCTATGCGCACGAGTTCATAACGAAAGAAATGAGTCTTAAAATCGAGTGGGTGTCGGTTTTCGAGGGGAAAGACGAAATCGGCGTGCCGCGCGATACGGAATCGGAAGAAATCTGGAAATCTCTCGGAGTATCCGACGTACGTTCGCAGGGAATGGACGATGTATTCTGGGGTCCAACCGGTTCTTCCGGTCCGTGTGGGCCGACTACTGAAATTTACTGTAAAAACGGCGCGGGACAGGACATAGAAGTTTGGAATATAGTTTTCAACCAGTATTTATATCCGGGTTCCCGGGAAGAATTAAACGCCGGCGTTCCCGGGAAAAAACTCGAACCGTTGAGGATACAGGGCGTGGATACCGGTATGGGATTGGAAAGATTGGCAATGTGTATGCAAAAAACAAAAACGATTTTTGAGACGGATTTGTTTGCGAAACCATTTTTCTTAGCCGCTGAAGGTGCACTTTTGGAAAGTGGTAGGATTTTAGCAGACCATTTGCGCGCGAGCGTTTTTTTGCTCGCCGACGGCGTTCGTCCGGGCAATAAAGGCGCGGGCTATATTTTAAGGCGTCTGATTCGTCGTGCCATTATTAGGTCAAAAAAGGTTTATGGCTCGCCCGAGGCATTCCCCAAGCTTATAAACAAGATAATCGATTTCTACGGCAATTTTTATAAAGAACTCAATAGCCAACACGCCGAGATTCTCAAGGCTTTTAGTGAGGAACAGCAACGCTTCCAAAAAACAATGGACGCAGGCCTAAAGGAATTCTTTAAAAAATATCCCGAGTTCAAAGCACAGGAATACAGAGGCGAGCCATACAAATTTCATATACCAAAAAATATTTCCGGCGAAGATGTGTTTCATTTCCATCAAACTTACGGACTGACTCTCGACATAATAAAAGACCTCGCCGAAGAAGGTTCGCATAAGGTCAACATCGACGAGGAAGGTTTCGAAAAAGAATTTCAAAAACACCAGGAAATCTCCCGCGCCGGACAGGAAAAGAAATTCGGCGGGCACGGTCTTCTTTTGGATACGGGTGAACTCAAAGCCGCGAACGAGGAAGAGCTGAAAAAAGTGACACGCCTTCACACGGCGACGCATATGCTCCAACAGGCGCTGCGAGACGTTTTGGGCCCCGAGGTAAAACAAATGGGTTCAGATATAACGGTTGAGCGCACGCGGTTCGACTTCGCTTTTCCTCGGAAACTTACAGCCGAAGAAATAAAAGCCGTTGAAAACAGGGTTAACGAGAAAGTAAAAGAAGACTTACCGATGCAAAAATCGGTTTTGCCGAAATCGGAAGCCGAAAAAACCGGAGCCCTCTTTTTCTTCAAGGAAAAATATCCCGACCCGGTGAATGTTTATTTCATAGGTAAAAACCTGGAGAATGCCTGGAGCAAGGAATTCTGCGGAGGGCCGCACGTTGCGCATACGGGAGAAATCGGAATATTCAAAATAGTAAAGGAAGAGGCGGTCGGCAGCGGAGTCAGGCGCATCAGGGGCATAGTTGAACCATAGTCCAAATTAATGTGGCCAATTTTCAAAACTAAGGAAAAATTTCTGTTGCTCGATGTTTCTGCCGAAAAGATAAGCGGACTTTTGATAAGTCTCGATGATCGGAAAAAAATAAGAAAGGAAAAGGTTTGGGAAAATATGGAAAAAGACCTTTCCTCCGGCCGCTCGCGCGTGCCTGTTTTTGCCGATAAAACCATAGTTGCCTGCGAGCCGGAGCTCGCCTTTAAGATATTCGTGCCTCTTTCGATGAAAAGGGAAAGTTCCAATAAGCCGATTGAAAGAACTGAACTCGAAAATATTTTGGCGCAGGCAATAGCGAAAATTTTCAATCATTGCCGCCGAGAGGCGAGTTTGGTGCTTGGGATGGATGAACTCGACACCATTTTGGCGGACAGCAATATTTCTGAATTCGAGATCGATGGGCACAGGGTCATAAACCCATTGGGATTCAAACCTGCGGAAATAAGAGCGGTTATAAAAATGACCTTCGCGGGGCGGGATACTTTCGAAAGAGTGAAAGCCGTAAGAAAGAAAAAGGATTTCTTCTTTACCGAAAAGTGGCAGGCGCAGGCTTCGGCGATAGCCAGAACTGATTCGAAACGCGCGGATCTTTTATCGGTTTGCAAGCAAAAGAGTTACCTTTACTATCCGGAAGAGGATCCTGATAAAGCGACCGCCAGAAAAGAAATCAGGTGGTCCGTTGACGCGCTGACGGACGAAATAAAAGGAATTTGGGACCTGAATTCAAAAGCCGCCGCGAATGTCTATGAATATTATGCGGGCGAAGGAGTTTCGGTATCTCTCGATAGATATTTCAAAAAAATCTTTTCAAAGGCGGTAAAAAACCTTTTATCGCAGATAAAAAAACTTAAAACCAGCGCCAAAATTTACGTAATCGGCAATATTAGGGTTGATTTAATAGGCAAAAATCCTTTTTGCGAGCCGCCTTTTCGCGGTTTTATCGAAAAATCGGGATTCGAGATCGACATGCGAAAACCATCGCCGGATTCCGAAGTTTTTCAACAGCTCGCGCCTTTCTTCGAATTCTATTATGATAATAGCGAAAGCGAGATAAACGACTGGCTGAAGCGGCGCCTGAATTGGCTCGGCTCGTCTACGTAATTTTTTAAAGGGAATGGAAAAAATATCAATAACAAAAAAAGATTCGGTTCCGAAAATAGTCGAAAAAATACTGGAAAGCAGGAAAAAAGAAATAGTTTTGTTTATTTCCGCCAATTCGGAACTGAAGGGCTCTGTTCCCGATTTTGAATTGATAAAAAGAGAGGCGGAAACGGCGGGCAAGAAAATATCCGTTGATTCTCCGGATAAAGACATTCTTGAGACCGCGGAAAAGGCGGGAATCCAGACAAAACTTTCCCCGGCCGAAAAGGAGAAAAAGGATTCTTCCCATTTCATTTCCGATATTCTCCCTTTGAAAAAAGGAGATAAAGAAAAAGCGGAAATCGAAAGCAAGAACTCCAAGCCTGCGAAAAAACTCAAAATCGAAGAAAATACTCCGGGAGAATCTTTCTGGGAAAAAGCGAGAGAGGAATCGATTGCTAAAAAGCGCTTTGCGGAGGAAAAAGAAGAAGCTCCGGTTCGCGAACACAAAGAAAAAAAACGTTTCAGGTTCGGTATGAAAAAGACCACAGCCCTGATCCTGACGGTCTGCGTTTTCGTTCTGGGAGCAGGCTGGGCGGCGGGAGCTTTTTGGGGAAAAGCGGAAGTATCTTTAAGCTTCAAAAAAACCCCATGGCATTATGAAGGAACGATAACCGCGAGCAAAACATTTTCTACAGTAGACACTTCGAAAAATAATCTGCCTGCGGAAATTTTCAGGCAGGAAAAGAATATGACGCGGATTTTTCCGGCGTCGGGAAGGACGCAGGTATCTGACAAAGCCACGGCAAGAATACTCATTTACAACGTTTATAGTTCGACAAAACAGACGCTCGTTGCCACAACTCGTTTCGCAACGCCCGATGGAAAAATTTTCCGCCTCGATAAGCAAGTCGTTGTTCCTGGCGCAGTAACGAAAGACGGCAAAATAACTCCATCTAGCATAGAAGCTTCTGTGACAGCCGATAAAGCCGGGACGGATTACAACATCGGCCCGTTCGAAAAGCTTACGATTCCTGGATTCAAGGGAACGCCGCGTTACGAAGGTTTTTACGGAACCATGCCCCAGCCGGCGGCGGGCGGTTTTATCGGAGAAAAAGCCGTGGCGACGGATCAGGATATTTCCTTGGCAAAAGGCAAAACCGAGCAAAGCCTGAAAGATACGCTTCAGAGCGGTTTTTTGAGTGGCAGGCCGGACGGGTTCAATATTTTGGATGGGGCTTCGTCCATCGCCATAACCAAACTGAACGCGAATAAAACTACCGATGAAAACGGCAACTTCAGTGTTTTCGGAGAGGCGTCTTTTCAGGCAATCGCTTTTAAAGACGAGCACCTCAAGTCGCTTTTCGAATCGATTGCGTCGCGGGATTATCAGGGGAAAACGTTTACAGACCTTAAAATCGATTATAAAAACGTGAAAGCCGATCTGAATTCCGGTATATTGACCTTTATCGTAGTTGTCGACGGCACGCTGGAACCCCGGGTTTCGGAAGATGCGCTCAAAGCCGAAATTGCAGGCAAAGGTTTGGGCGAGGCGAGGGCAAAAGTGATAGGGCTCCCAGACCTTTCAAATGCGAAAATTTCCCTCTGGCCTTTCTGGCTGATAAAACTGCCGGCCAACGTTAACAGAATAAAAGTAGTCTGGAATTAAATTCCTGAATGAAGTACAATCTGCGGAATGATTATATCCACCGAAGCTCAAAATGTCGGTTTTTGGAATTCAGCCTTGTTTAAACGCGCCGCGTGGATTTTTATTTTTTTAAGTTTCGTCGGACTCGCCGATTCTATATATCTTACGATAGAGCATTATAATGGCTCTGCTGTAAATTGTTTCATCGTTGAGGGGTGCGACAAGGTTCTCTCAAGCGAATATGCCGTTATGTTCGGCATACCGCTCGGCATAATCGGGGCCGTTTATTACTTGTCGATTTTTTCGCTGTCGGTTTTCTTTCTTTCCGGGCATTCTGAAAAGTTTTTCAAAGCGGCGCTTATTTTTTCCCCAGTAGGGTCTTTTGCGTCGGCATATTTCGTTTATCTTCAGATTTTCGTAATAAAATACATTTGCTTTTACTGCATGATTTCCGCTTTTTCTTCGACATTTCTTTTTCTGACGGCGACATTTCTGTTTTTTAGATCGAAAAAAACGGGATAATTTTGAAACAAAGTGGCGGCGGCTCGAAAGTGCGTGGATTTGCCGCGCTCGGCGATTTTTGATATCATTACGGCAAATATGAAGACATACGTTGCATTATTGGTTGCGGCAAGTTTCATCTTTTTGGGCGTTTTCGGCTTTCTTGCCATGAATACATATTTCGGCATGGGTCATGGATGTCTCGCTTCTTCCGCTTACGGAAATTCCTGCATGACGGACAATGCTGTCGCGGTCGCGATGTTTCATATCGACTTTTTGAAAAGCTTTTCAAGCGCAGTTATCCCGCTGATTTTCGCAGCGCTTTTCTTCCTGTTTGCTTTCGCGGGAATCTTGCCAGGCTTGATTTCCGGACTTTTGCCGGCAGAAAGCGGTTCGTTTGATTCTTTAAAAAAACCTGTTTTCCCGCGCAGACACAGATTTTTGGATTGGTTCGCGGTTCTCAGAGAAAATATTGCCGTCTGATTCGCGGG
The DNA here is from genome assembly GCA_016204355.1 of Candidatus Liptonbacteria bacterium. Taxonomy (GTDB): domain Bacteria; phylum Patescibacteriota; class Minisyncoccia; order UBA6257; family 2-01-FULL-56-20; genus JACQKT01. The sequence goes on along the minus strand of JACQKT010000014.1, from coordinate 22,726 downwards.
TTGCGCGCGGAAGCTTTTGATTCCGCCGGTCTTTTGCAACCCGTGTTTTGTGTCAGGCGGTTTTTGTTTTCCGAACCGGAAAGCAAGCCAAATAAACCAGTTAAATCAAAAATGAAAAAATCAACAATAATTTATTCTTTGGTTACGGTCATTGTAATTATCGCTCTTTACTTCGTCGGCGGTTCAAGTACGCGCAACGGATCAGCGGATACCGGCGGCCAAAATGCCGACAATACTTCCGAAAGTTTTGCGTCCGCTGAAAAAACTTTCGATTTCGGAACGATTTCCATGGCGAACGGAAAAGTTTCGCACAGCTTCGAGTTCGAAAATATCGGTTCAGCGCCCGTGACGATCGGGAGAATCTATACTTCGTGCATGTGCACTTCCGCAACGTTGATAAAAAGCGACAAAAGCGTCGGCCCCTTCGGCATGCAGGGACACGGCTTCGCCGCCGGCATTAGCGAATCGCTGGCACCCGGGGAAAAAGCGAAAATGGAAGTGATATTCGATCCGGCGGCCCACGGTCCGGCGGGAATCGGCCCGATTCAAAGAGTTGTCCGCGCCGAAACGAATTCCGGATACCTTGAATTCGAAATAAAGTCGAACGTTACTCCTTGAAGCATGAGAAAAAAAATAATTATTTTTGCCTCGATTGCCACGATTTTTGTCGGCGCAGTAGCGCTTCTTAACTCGCAAAGCTTAGGAGCAAAAATCGTTTGGAATCTTAGTGGAGAAGGGAGCTGGCTGCTTCCTTTGGTTACGGTTTCGGCATTGCTCGACAGCATCAACCCGTGTGCCTTTTCCATTCTTCTTGTAACGATTGCATTTCTCTTCAGTCTGGGCGCGTCTCGCTCGGGAATCATTAAAATAGGGGCCGCTTATATCGCGGGCATCTTCATGATCTATCTTCTGATAGGTTTGGGCATCATCCAGACGCTTCATCTCTTCAATACACCCCACTTCATGGCAAAAGTCGGAGCTTCACTACTCCTTTTATTCGGAGCTATTAACGTTGTCAGTGTTCTTTTCCCGACATTCCCGATCAAGCTGCGCATACCGCAGACGGTACACGGCAAAATCGCCGAACTTATGGAAAAAGCTTCGGCGCCGACGGCATTTTTGCTCGGCGCCCTTGTCGGAATATGCGAATTCCCTTGCACGGGCGGTCCGTACCTGATGGTGCTGGGGCTTCTGCATGACCAGGCGACGTATTTCAGAGGGTTCGGTTACCTTCTCTTTTACAACCTGATTTTCGTTTTGCCGTTGGTTGTAATACTCTTCGCCGCCAGCGACAGGGATTTGTTGGAGAAAGTAAAAGAATGGAAAAACAGGGAAAACAGGGATATGCGCCTTTGGACAGGAATAGCGATGGTCGCCTTAGGATTAATAATCTTTATTCTCTAAAAGCATGAGCGACAAAGAAAAATTCGAATCAATCATAAAAAAAGTCGAGGAAATGAAAAAAACGGGCAGTGTCGACCTTTCCACCGAAGAGGATTTGAGCTTGGCAATAATGAACCTGATAAGTTTGGAGGAGCATTTCTTTTTTACCGGAACGAAAACCGGCAAGACAAAGTATTTCGATTTCCTGGATCGGATACGGGGAATACGAAAAGAGCTTCTCGCCAAAATGATGGACAAGAACGAAGGCGAAACATGGTGCATCTCAAAGCACCTTCTTGGAACGACGATGCGCCTCATCGAGGTTGGGACTAAGCTTCATTCCGACGGCAAGAAAAAAGAAGCGGAAGAAATATTCGGGCGCGCCTACGAAACATATTCGCTCTTTTGGGCGGTGCGGCTGAAAGTATTGGACGCAGCCGGCTTCAAAGAACTGGCTGTTTCGGAATCGGCTCAGGACAAAAAACCGTGGACGTACAAAGACATAGTCGATAAATTGGTGGATTGCTGCGATGAATAAAAAACAATCGGCAATCGCGTTCATCGGAATCGCGGCGATAATAATAGCAGCCGTATTAGTTTTTTATCCAAAAGAAAAGACATACAGCCAGCTTGATTCTTTCGCCAAGTGCCTCGCTTCAAAAGGAATAACTATGTACGGCGCAGACTGGTGTCCGCATTGCCAGGATGAAAAAAACCGTTTCGGCAGCTCTTTCAGATTCGTTCCCTACATAGAATGCCCTGACGAACCAGATAAATGCATAGCCGCAGGAATAAACGGTTATCCGACATGGACATTCCCTGCCTCGCCGGCAGGCGGGCCGGACGGCAGAAAGCTCGAGGGCGAGCAGGGGCTGGATAGGCTGTCTTCGGAAAGCGGATGTCCTCTGAAAGTTCGGGATTGATGTTATTCTTAATTATATGGAAGAAAAAATCGAAAATCGAGAAATAGAAAAACCGAAAGAAAAATATCTCTTGCCGGTCAGCATAACCGTATCCGCCCTGATTATCGGCGGGGCTCTTACGTACTCCACAAACCTCGATGGGAAGAAAAACAATACCGGGAACGTTTACGCCTCACTTCAAGAAAAAGTTCTTCCGCCGGACGGCGTTGCTTTACCGGCGCGCTGGGGAGACCTCGGGATAAAACTCGTGAGTTCCGGAGTCATAGACAAGGAAAAATTGGAATCGATTTACACCGCACGCGGGGGGTTGAGCACATCCGAAAAGAAACTTCTTGAAAGAACGGATAACGGAAATCTGAAAATAACGCCGGAAAACGCCAATTTTTTGCTGAATCTTTTGTGGGCGCCTGGACTTGGGAATAAAAACGAAATTCTCGAAAAAGGACCGATGGCGGATCCAAGATACGGCGGCACAGCGAATTTTGCGTCGACTGGCGGCTGGACGATAGCGAGCGGAAGCGCGATGGCGCACTACAGTCGCCACCAGTTCGTTATATTGACGCCGGAACAGCAGCGCATGGTGGAGAGCGTCAGTAAGAATATCTACCGCCCCTGTTGCGACAACTCAGTTTATTTTCCCGACTGCAATCACGGCATGGCGATGCTGGGACTTTTGGAATTGATGGCATCGCAGGGTGTTTCGGAAAACGAAATGTATAAAATCGCGCTTCAGGTAAATTCATATTGGTTTCCAGACACATATTTTGCGATAGCGAGGCTTTTGGAGAAAAGGGGCATTGAGTGGGATAACGCAGATCCGAAACAGATAGTCGGATATCAATTTTCGAGTTTTTCCGGTTTCCAGAAAATACTCGAGCAAATCGAACCGGTTAACGGCTCGAATGGCGCAGGCTGCGGAGTGTAAAGAGTAAAATATTTAAAGGCCGGCAACATATTTAAAAAAATGCAATTAAACAAATCAAAATTCGCCTTGGCAGCAGCATCCGTAATGGGTGTGTGGTCAGCTATTTGCGCGGCACTGGTTGCTCTTGCTCCCGATTTGACTCTCACGCTTTTCAGCTGGATGGTTCACCTTGTTAACCTTGATGCTGGCGTGAGTTTTCCTGAAGCCATATACGGAGTAATCGAGGTCTTTATCCTTACTTATGTTACTGCTTATGTTTTTGCTTGGCTTCACAACCGTTTCGTGCAGACCACGTAATCGAATGCAATAAAAAGTAAAAATATGAATCACGATCGCGAAAACGCGCCGGAAGGAGTGCCGGCTTATATATGTCCCATGCATCCCGAAATAAAGCGGGATAAGCCGGGGATTTGTCCCGAATGCGGAATGAATCTTGTCGTAGAAAAAAAGACGGGTGGCGATGCGCATGATGCGCACAAAAAGCGCGGCGGATTCAATAAGCACGAAGGGCATTCAACGAATATTTTTAGGACGAAGTTTTGGGTAAGTTTTATTTTGAGTATTCCTGTCGTCGTTTATTCGGGTATAACACAGGCCCTTCTTGGCTGGAGGGCTCCGGTTTTTCCCGGTTCCCAATATCTGCCCGCCGTTCTTTCCTCGATAATATTTTTCTACGGGGGATGGATATTCGTCGCTTCCGCCTACCGCGAGCTGAAAGCGAAACTTCCGGGCATGATGACGCTTATCGCACTTGCAATATCCGTTGCATATTTCTACAGCATCGCGGTGATTTTTGCCGGCGGGACAGATACGCTTTTCTGGGAATTGTCTACGCTTATCACCATCATGCTTCTGGGGCACTGGCTTGAAATGAGAGCCGTTTCCGGCGCACAAAGCGCGTTGAAAGAAATATCGAAACTCATTCCAGACGAGGCTGAGCTGGTAAGAGGGGAAAGAACCGAAAAAGTTCCGCTGTCGGAACTCAAAAAAGGTGACATTGTTCTTGTAAAGCCCGGAGGAAAAATCCCCGCGGACGGAATCGTGGAAGAAGGGACGTCCGACGTCAACGAATCCATAGTAACGGGCGAATCCAAGCCGGTAACGAAAAAAGCCGGAGATGGCGTTATCGCCGGCGCGACTAACGGCGACGGTTCTTTGCGTGTTGCGGTAACGAAAATCGGAGAAGAAACGTTTTTGTCGGGCGTGATGCGCCTTGTGAACGAGGCGCAAAGTTCCAAGTCGCGCCTACAGATACTTTCCGACAAAGCCGCGTATTATCTTACGATTATCGCCGTTGTAACGGGCGGCGTAACGCTCGTTTCCTGGCTGGCGGTTTCTGATGCGGCGTTCGCAATCAACCGCATGGTGGCTGTTCTTGTGATCGCGTGTCCACACGCGCTGGGTCTCGCCATACCTCTTGTCGCGTCAATATCCACAACTAAGGCTGCGAGGAACGGATTTTTGGTCAAGCAGCGTCTTGCCCTGGAAGCCGCCCGTGGGATAGATACGGTTCTTTTCGACAAAACAGGAACGTTGACGAAGGGCGAATTCGGCGTCGAACAAGTTATTTCCGTTACGACAGGCGGCGAAGCCGACGTTCTCAAATACGCCGCTTCTGTAAACGCTCACTCTGAACATCCTCTTGCAAAAGCGATGCTCGATGAAGCGAAAAAAAGGAATCTCGGGATGTTCGAAATAAAAAATTTCCAAAGAATACCAGGCAAAGGAGTCCGGGCGGAAGTTGGCGGCGAAGAAATAATCGTCGGCAGCATCGCTCTGGCGGAAGAGCACGGCGCTGTCGGCGGAGAACTGAAGGACAAAGTAAACGCTCTTTCAAAAAAAGGCGAGACCATAAATGTCGTTATGGTCGGCGGAAAAACGATTGGTGCACTCGCCATGGCAGACGTTATACGCGACGAGTCGCGCGAAGCAGTGAAAGCTCTCCGCGAAATAGGGGTTAAAACGGCCATGGTTACTGGGGACGACGTGGATGTAGCCGAATGGGTAGCCGGCGAACTGGGTCTCGACGAATATTTCGCAAAAGTTATGCCGCATGAAAAATCGGAAAAGGTAAAAGTTTTGCAGGGCAAAGGACAAAAAGTCGCCATGGTCGGAGATGGAGTCAATGACGCTCCCGCGCTCGCGCAGGCGGATTTAGGTATAGCGATAGGTGCAGGTACGAATGTCGCTATCGAATCGGCAGGAATAATTCTCGTGCGCAACGACCCTCGCGACATAGCGAAAATAATCCGCCTCTCGAAACTTACATACTCAAAAATGATACAGAATCTTTTTTGGGCGACGGGATACAACGTTATTGCCATTCCGCTCGCGGCCGGGGTTCTGGCGTTCAAAGGAATTCTTTTAGAGCCGGCGCTGGCCGCGATTCTCATGTCTCTTTCGACCGTTATAGTTGCGGTTAACGCCGTGCTTCTGCGCGGAAAAAAACTTTAGGCGATGTCGAGCGTAGCGACATCGCTTCAATCGGTTCGTTCGTATAAAATGAAAATAAATTTCACTTTACTCCTCGCTGCCGATTGTAAATTTCCGGGCTGGTGATATATAATGTTGTCATTCTCGATGACTAAAAAGGCTATTGTTTTAATGGGAGTTCCGGGCAGCGGCAAAAGCACGCAGGCCGATTTTTTGGCAAACAAACTTGGACTCATGCATTTCAATACCGGGAAGCACCTGGAATCGATTCTGAACGACCCCGTCAACAGGCAAAAAAAAACAGTTATCAAAGAAAAGAAAAATTTCGACACGGGGCGCCTGGTTACGCCGAGTTTCGTAGTAGGCGAAATAAAAAAGAAGATTCTTTCCATAGCGAAAGCTGGATGGGGAGTTGTCTTCAGCGGTTCTCCGCGGACGGCTTACGAGGCCGAAAAGCTTGCTCCATTTCTTGAAAAACTTTACGGAAGAAGCAATATATATGTTTTTTTTATCGATGTGCCGGTTGCGGAATCCATCAAAAGAAATTCGAAACGTTTCGTCTGTAATTTTTGCGGCGCGCCGCTTTTGACAAAATTCTATCCGTCGAAAAATCCTAAATACTGCCCCGTTTGCGGAGGGAAACTTTACAGGCGCACACTTGATAATCCCGCATCCATAAAAGTGCGTCTGGAGGAATACAAAAACCGCACCAAGCCGGTTTTCGAAAAATTGAGAAAGCGCGGTTATAAGATAATAAATATCGACGGCACGCCGCCGCCGTACAGAGTTTTTCAAAAAATAAATGTCCACTTTAAAAACTGAGGAAGAAATTGAGATAATGGCGGAAGCGGGGAAGCGCCTTGCGTCCGTTCTTGAAGCTTCGGCGAAAAGTGTGCGCGCAGGAATGAAAACCAAAGAAATAGACGAGCTAAGCAACCGCCTGATAAGAGAAGCGGGATGCGAGCCCGCATTTTTGAATTACCGTCCGCACGGGGCAAAAAAGGCATATCCGGCGACCGCATGCGTTTCCGTGAATGAGGTTATAGTTCACGGAGTGCCCTCGGATTACGTCATCAAAAGCGGCGATATCGTCAAAATAGACCTTGGTTTGAAGCACGAAGGATTTTATGTAGATGCGGCGGTTACCGTGGGTGTAGGCGCTATCGACGCAAAGAAAAAAGAACTCATCGAAACGACGAAAAAAGCCCTTGAATTGGGTATCGAAGAAGCGCGTCCCGGCAGGACTTTGGGCGACATAGGTTTTGCCATCGAACACTGCGTGAAAGCAAAAGGATTTTCCGTAGTAGACCTCCTGACCGGGCACGGTGTCGGGCGCGACCTTCACGAAGATCCCTACGTTTATAATTCCGGCAGGCGCGGCGAAGGGGAAGAACTGAAAGAAGGAATGGTAATCGCGATCGAGCCGATGGTTGCAGCCGGGAAAGGAAGGATTAAGCAGTTGGATGACGACAGCTTTGCCACCGCCGACGGTTCGGCTTCGGCTCATTTCGAGCAAACCCTCGCCATAACGAAAAACGGGCCGAAAGTTTTGACTAGAATATAAAAATGTCCAAACCTTTTTTGTCCATTATAATTCCGGCTTATAACGAAGAAGAACGCCTCCCGCTGACTCTTGTCGATATGGATAAACGCCTGAGCCGCGTCAAATATTCATACGAAATTCTGGTTGTCAATGACGGTTCGACCGACAATACCGCGGGGGTTGTCGAAAAGATGTCGCCCGCAATAAAAAATCTAAAGCTCATAGACAACAGAACGAATCAGGGCAAGGGGGGAGTCGTAAAACAAGGGATGCTCTTGGCAAAGGGCGAATACCGTCTTTTTACCGACGCCGACAATTCCACGTCTATAGATCATTTCGACAAAATGCTTCCTTATTTGCAGGGAGGGAACGGGAACGAAAAATTCGACGTGGTCATAGGCTCGCGCGCTGTCAAGGGCAGCAGGCTCGATCCTCCCCAGCCTTTTTACAGGCAGCTTCTCGGCAAACTCAGCAATCTGATAATACAGGCGGTCAACGTTCCGGGAATTTGGGACACGCAGTGCGGATTCAAAGTGTTCACGGAAGAATCCGCCGAAAGGATATTCGGGGCATCGAAAGTAAACGGCTGGGGGTTCGACATAGAAGCGCTTGCGCTTGCAAGGCATTTCGGATACCGCATCAAAGAGATGCCGGTGCACTGGGTTAATAACGCCGAGTCCCGCGTAAAATTTTCGGCTTACTTGAAAACTTTCGCGGAGAACGTTAAAATCCGTTGGTGGATAATTATGGACGCTTATAACGGGCAAATAGCAAATAGCAAATAGCAAATCGCCTAAACAGAATTTTTATATGCCATTAGCCATAAGCGATTGGCGATTAACCGTAAAAACTATGGACAAATACTATCTTACCAAAGAGCGTTTCGAAGAACTGGAAAAAGAACTCGACGCGCTGAAAAACGAAAAAAGGCGTGAAGTCGCCGACCGGCTTAAACAGGCAAAAGAATTCGGCGATCTTTCCGAAAATTCGGAATACACGGAAGCGCGTGAAGAACAAAGCCGCGTCGAGATACGCATATCGGAACTTGATGACATAATCAAGAAAGCAGCGATAATCAAGAGCGAGAAGAAAAGCGCCAGCGATAGCGTGTTCATTGGCTCTACGGTCACAGTGAAAAGAGACGACAGTGTTTTTACATATCGCATAGTCGGATCAAACGAAGCGAAACCGGAAGAAGGCAGGATCTCCAATGAATCTCCACTAGGGCGGGCGTTTTTGGACAGGAAAGTCGGAGAGAAAGTCATGGTTGTAACGCCCGGAGGAAAAGCGGACTATCAGATAATGAAAATCGAGTAACCAGATGCTCGACGACATAATTCAGGAACGGCTTAAAAAACTTTCCCGGCTTAAAAAAGCCGGAGTAAATCCCTACCCTTCTTCCGTAAAAAGGACAATTTCCATCGGCGAAACGCGGAATAAATTCAAGGCGCTCGAAAAAGCGGGAAAGAAAATTTGTGTTGCAGGAAGAGTGACAGGATTACGCGACCAAGGAAACCTTATATTTGCGGACATTACCGACGAAAGCGGAAAAATCCAGGCCATCATCAAAAAAGACGCGCTTAAAAATTTCGAACTTTTCAAGGAAACGCTGGACCGCGGTGATTTTTTGTCGGTCGGCGGAACTGTTTTTAAGACAAAAAAAGGAGAAGAAAGCATCGAGGCAAAGGAACTCTGGTTTGCAGCCAAATCTTTGAGGCCATTGCCGAGCCAATGGTACGGTCTCGAAGAAACCGAAACGCGCCTGCGCAAACGTTACATAGACATAATACTCGATCCGGAAACGAAAGTAATGTTTCGGAAGAAAAGCGTTTTTTGGCAGTCGTTCAGAGATTTTCTTTTGAAAGAAAAATTTTTAGAGCTCGAAACACCCGCACTCGAAGCTTTACCGGGTGGAGCAGAGGCCGAACCATTCAAGACGAGACATAACGCTCTCGATACGGATTTTTATCTCCGCATTTCTCTCGAGCTGCCTCTTAAAAAACTTCTCGTCGCCGGCTACGAGAAAGTTTTCGAGATCGGCCGTGTTTTCAGGAATGAAGGAATCGACCGCGAACATCTGCAGGATTACACGCAGTTGGAATTCTACTGGGCATACCGCGATTACAACGACTTGATAGATTTTGTCGAAAAGATGTACAAGGCCGTCGTCAAAAAAACTACCGGCGGGCTGAAAACTTCTCATCAGGGAAAAACAATCGATTGGACCAAGAAATGGCCGAAGATCGAGTATGTAAAAGCTTTTGAAAAAGCGAATAAAATCAATCCGATTTCTGCTTCTCGCGACGAACTTTTCAAAAAAGCCGTTTCTCTCGGCTTGGGACCGGAAAAACATCTGGGTAAAGGACGGCTTATCGATCTAATTTTCAAAAAAACCGTGAGGCCGACTTTGATTCAGCCCTGCTTTCTTATAAACCAACCTGTTGAAGTGGCGCCTCTTGCAAAGCGTTCGGAAAAAAATCCGGCGCTTGTCGAAAGAATCCAGGTTATCGCGTGCGGCACCGAGCTCGGTAACGGCTTCTCGGAACTGAATGACCCGCTTGACCAGCGCGCCCGTTTCGAGGAGCAAATGAAACTGCGCGCGGCGGGGGACAAAGAAGCGCAGTTCCTCGACGAAGATTTTTTGGAAGCGCTCGAATACGGAATGCCTCCGGCAGCCGGTTTCGGACTTTCCGAACGCCTCTTCGCGGTTTTGATGGATAAGCCCGTCAGAGAGACAGTAATTTTTCCGTTGATGCGTCCAAAAGCGTAGAACGTTATATTCTCCCAATATGAAAAAAGTGATCGTTTTCGGCGTCTTTGACGGAGTTCATGACGGACATAGATATTTTTTGAACGAAGCGAAGAAATTAGGCGATCATCTTACGGCCGTGGTCGCGGCGGACAAAGTGGTGGAAATTTTGAAAGGCAGAGGGCCGGCGAGAAACATAGCCGAAAGAATCGCGCACATAGAAACGCAGGATGGCGTCGACGGAGCCGTCGAGGGGGACGTCGAGATCGGTTCGTGGGAAATCGTAAAAAAACTCCGCCCCGACGTTGTTGCTCTCGGTTATGACCAGACCGAATTGAAGGAAGACCTGGAAAATTCTTTGAAGGATTTCGACTGGCCGCTTAAAATAAAAATAATTCCAGCGCACGAACCGGGGAAGTACCACAATTCCATTCTAAATGGAGATTAAATAACCCCCTATGTAAAAATAGTGCTATCACGCGTGATAGCACTATTTTCATTTCCGAATTTAAAAAAATCTTTTCGCGGTATTCGCATACGATTCGCACCGTTCGCATTATGTTGTTCACAGCTTAATCGCTTTCTCGCAAACCATATTCGGTTCGCCGTTCCGCCAAGACATTTTTCCTTTCACCGCGACCACGCTGTTTTCTTTCCAGACATCGATGGTTTTCGAAAGTGTGTCGTTAAACACGACAACCTCCAAAGGTTCTTTCGAAAAATCTTCTATTTTCACGAAAATCATCGGCTGGCCGTTTTTCGTCAATATCTTTTTTATTTCCGACACGGCTCCGGCGATTTTCACCACTTGATTTTTCTTTTCTTTGGAACATGCCTCCCGTATCGTACAAATGCCGAGCTTGCCCATTTTTTCTTTATAAGAATTGAGAGGATGACCGGAGAGATAAAGTCCGAGAAGCTCTTTTTCCCAACCGAGTTTTTCGAGCGGAGTCGCCGGTTCGGCGTTCTTAGAAAACTTGAATGACGGGGCCGCAGGGACATTCCCGAAAAGCGATTGTCCGGTTTGCTGATTTCCCTTTTTTATCAAAGCGCTGAAGTGGAGTATCTCGTCGAGGTTTTCCAGCGCCTGTTTCCGTTCCGTGCCGAGCGAATCAAGAGCCCCGCTTTTTATGAGACTTTCGAGAGACTTTTTATTCAGGTCTTTATGTTGGATCCTGTTGAGGAAGTCCGCGAAATCCTTGAATTCGCCGCGGCCAAGCCTCTCATCGATTATCGCCCGAACTATCGCGCCGCCTACGTTTTTTATCGCGAGAAGCCCGAATCGTATTTTGTCTCCCTCCGGAGAAAAATTGACCGAGCTTTTGTTTACATCGGGCGTGAGTATTTCTATTCCTTTTTGCCTTGCCTCATTTACGAGGAACGCTATGCGGTCGATGTCGCTGATTTCGGCATTGAAAAGCGACGCCATGAATTCTTCCGGATAATGCGCTTTGAGATAAGCGGTTCTGTAGCCGATAAGGGCGTAGCAAACGGCATGGCTTCTGTTGAATCCGTAACGCGCGAACGGTTCGAACCATTTCCATATTTCTTCCGCCATTGATTTGACGATGCCGTTTTTTATCATTCCTTTCACCATTTTTTCTTCCTGCTCGAGAAGTAGCGATTTTATTTTCTTTCCAACGGCTTTTCGCAAAGTGTCGGCTTCTGAAAAGGTAAACCCGGCAAGTTCCCGCGCGACCTGCATGAGCTGTTCCTGGTAAAGCATTATCCCGTATGTTCTTTTCAGGATCGGTTCGAGTTTGGGATGGAGGTACGTGACCTTTTCCTTTTTGTGCTTGCGCGCGATGTAGCGGGGGACCATTCCGGTCTCGAGGGTGCCCGGGCGATAAAGCGAAATCATAGCGACTATATCCTCGAATTCCGTCGGAACGAGATCTTTCAGATACCTCCGCATCCCGTCGCCTTCGAGCTGGAAAACACCTGTTGTGTCCGCGCGTTGCAAAAGTTCGAAAGTTTTTCTGTCGTTGAGCGGCAGCTCGGATATTTTTATGTCTTCGTCCCTAAGCTCTTTTATAAGACGGATAGTTTCCTCTATTATCGTGAGGTTTTTCAATCCGAGAAAATCGATTTTCAAAAGCCCTAGGTCTTCGACGCTGTGCATTTCGAACTGCGTGATTACTATGTCCTTGTCTTGTGGCGCGAACTGGAGCGGAACGTGTTCTGTCAAAGAGTCTTTCGATATGACCGTGCCGCAGGCGTGGACGGAAGCGTGCCTGGCGACTCCTTCAAGATGCATAGCCGCGTCTATCAGCCTTTTTGCATCCGCGTTTTCTTTGTACATCTCTTTCAGGTCATCGACTTTCTCGAGACATTTTTCAAGCCATCCCTCTTTCATCCCTTGCGTAGGATTGAAAGGAATGAGCTTCGCGATTTGGTCGCAGAACCCGTAGGAGATTCCCATCGCCCGTCCGGCGTCGCGTATCGCCGCCCGCGCGGCCATTGTTCCGAAAGTTATTATCTGCGCAACTCTGTCTTCGCCGTATTTCTGGCGCGCGTAAGCAAGTACTTCGTCCCGGCGCTTGTCGGCGAAGTCAATGTCGATATCGGGCATCTGTATTCTTTCCGGATTCAAAAAACGCTCGAAGATTAGCTCATACTTTAGAGGATCGACGTCCGTTATGCCGAGGATATAGGAAACAAGGCTCCCTGCGGACGAACCGCGTCCGGGTCCGACGGTTATGCCATGTATTTTGGCCCATGAAATAAGGTCCTGGACAATGAGGAAATAATCGGCGAAACCAGTTTTGGTGATAACGCCGAGTTCATATTCAAGACGCTCCCTGAGTTCCTTGGTTTGTTCTTTTGGCGAGAAGCGTTCTCCTATTTTCTGTTCGATAAGCTCTTTGATGTAATCATTCGCGCTTTGTCCGTTCGGCGTAGGGAAGTTCGGAAGCAGGATTTTATTCAATTCCAGTTCGACATTGCATTTTTCGGCGATTTTGTGCGATTCCTCGACCGCTTCGGGGATTTCCTTGAAAATTTCCGCCATCTGTTCCGGCGACGTAATTGAGAAATCGTCGGCTTTCATGGACATGCGGTCTTCGTCCTGAAGCTTGTTTCCGGTTTGCACCGCGAGGAGGATGTCGTGATATTCGGCGTCTTCTTTCCTTAGGTAATGACTGTCCTGCGTCGCGACGAGCGGAGTTCCGGTTTTTTTACTCAATTCGATAAGTGTCTTCCATACTTTTTCGTGCCATGCGGGATTGAAATTGGGATGATGTCCGATTTCGATGTAATAATTTTCCGGGCCGAAAATTTCTTTGTATTCTCCGATTACTTTTTCGGCGTCTTTATTGTCGAGTATCGCCCTCGCGAGTTCGCCGGAGTAGCATCCTGAAAGCGCTATAAGCCCTTCGTGGTATTTGCGCAGCAAATCTTTGTCGACACGCGGCCTGTAATAAAATCCCTCAAGGTGGGCTTTGGTAATCAGTTTTATGAGATTTTTCCAGCCGGTGTTGTTTCGGGCAAGAAGAGTAAGATGGAAATATTTTTCGTTCGGCTCGCGGCTAAAGCGGTCGCGCGGAGCCACGTAAGTTTCGACACCCAATATCGGTTTGATTCCGGCAGCCTTAGCTTTTTTGTAAAACTCAACTGCGGCGTAAAGCGTTCCGTGGTCGGTAACGGCAAGAGAATCCATTCCAAGCTCCTTTACGCGGCTTACGAGCCCGTCGATTTTGGAAAGCCCATCAAGAAGGGAATAGTGCGAATGTGTATGTAAATGAGTAAATTTAGGCATCGAATTCTGCTTCATTTTAGCAGGAAGTCGGCGGCAGCCGCAATTTACACCAAACCTCGTTTTTGGTAGAGTTTAACGCACAATTGCCGGAGTAACTCAGTGGTAGAGTAGCTGTTTTGTAAACAGCAAGTCGCGAGTTCGAATCTCGCCTCCGGCTCAAAATGGATTTACAAGTTGGAGTCAAGGCCGTTATTCGAAACAAAGAAGGCAAATACCTTTTGCTTCGACGTTCCGGGAGCGAAGCCAAAGGGGTTTGGGATATAGCCGGCGGGCGGATAGAGCCGGGCATTCCGCTCCGCGACAACCTTATCCGCGAGATAAGAGAGGAAACGGGACTTGATTTCGACGGCAAGGAAAAAATAATCGCCGCCCAGGACATTTTCCCTTCCTACGGCGGACGGCACATTGTTCGGCTGACTTACATAATAGAGATGGACGGGATGCCCGACTTGAATCCTGCGGAGCACGATGAATTCAGATGGGTAAGTTTTGAAGAGATGAAATCGTTGCCGAATCTCGATGTGTATCTCAAAGAACTAATCGACAGAGGCGTATTCAAAGCGGGCGCTTGAAAAATACTTCTCCGCCGCACCTTAAAAACCTGATAAAATCCACGTTTGGTTGAGCTATTGCTTGCACAGATTGAACTCAACCAAACAATATGGTATCATTGTTGTAATTGAATTGTGATGAAGAAATATACCGACAAAAATTCCATTGATGGCGACTTGTTAAAGAAACTGTATGTGCGGGAACGGAAGTCCTCGGCGCAAATTGCCAAACTGCTTGGTTGCTCGGAGCACAAAGTAAACTATTGGCTTGAGAAAAACGTAATTCCAAAGCGGAGTATTAGCGAAGCGATTTACGCCTTGAATAATCCGGACGGCGATCCCTTCAGCCTCAGCGTTCCGCGCAATATTGAAGAAGCTAAATTGTTCGGCTTGGGGATAGGACTATATTGGGGCGAAGGGACCAGGGCGGATAAGAATACCGTGAAAATCGGCAATTCTGATCCGCGGCTTATAAAAAAGTTTATGGAATTTATGCATAAGTTTTATGGAATCGACAAAAGCATGTTTAAATTTCATTTGCATTTATTTAGCGACATTAATTTTGAAGAAGCAATGTTCTTTTGGTCAAAAAACCTGGGAATAAAGCGAAGCCAATTTTATAAGCCGACAATTACCAAAACCGGGAAATTAGGCACTTATTGTAAGAAAAGCAAATATGGCGTTTTGACGCTTTACTTTTCAAATACGAAATTACGGAATATAATGGTCGGACTAAATGAAAAGCCCTAGTAGTTCAACGGCAGAACGAATCCATGGTAAGGAGTAAACGGGAGTCCGACTCTCCCCTCGGGCTCAAAAATTTTGCAAAATTTATCGCCTTGAGATATACTTTTTTCCACTTACTCGAATGGCGAAGTCCAAATATTCGGAAAATTTAATAGCGCTGAAGTGCTCCGTTTGTGGCCACCGCAACTATTACACTCGCAAGAACAAGAAAAAAGTTGAAAGGAAAATCGAGCTCAAAAAGTACTGCAAGAAATGCCGCAAGCAAACGACTCACAAGGAAACAAGGATAACGGGGAAGTGATAATAGCAATTGAGCAATTTGGCAATTGTGTGGTTGGGGCTGATTATATTATCCTTAAACTAACAGGTCTGTAGTTTCAATGGCGATATATTGATTGACTTCAATCCCCCACCTTTTAAAATTGAAAAACTGGGTCCATAGTTTTAATGGCAAAATGTCGGTCTCCAAAACCGAAGTTCTCCGTTCGAATCGGAGTGGGCCCGCAAAAAGGTGAGGGACGAATCCAGGCGGACCCGCAACAAATAAAGTTGCAAAATAAAAAAGAGCGTGCTATCTTATATTGACTAATTTGACGCATGTTCCAAATTAGTCCTGAGCAGCGTCGAATAGGCTTTAAACAATGCTGGTCATCAGACTAAAACGCGTAGGCAGGAAACATCAGCCGAGTTATCGGCTTGTTGTCGCCGAAAAGCGCTCCAAGCTCGGAGGTCCTCCGGCTGAAGATTTAGGTCCATACAACCCGTCAACAAAAACGGCTACTTTCGCGCAGGAAAGAATCCGTTACTGGCTCGGCGTCGGCGCCAAGCCAACGCCGACCGTTCATAACCTTTTGGTCAAACAGGGAGTCGTAAGCGGGCCCAAAATAAAAATATCCATAAAAAAGAAAGAATTGGAAAGCAAAGAAACTGCAGTGTCCGTTTCCGCCGGGAAAGCGCCCGAAACGCCGGCCGAGCCAGCAGCGAATTAATTGACAATTCATCTTGTTAATTGTAATCTTTTCAGGTTCAGAAACCTTCTTAAATACGGAAAAGAAACCAGGTAGTGATCCGCCTCTCGGGCGGATTACCACCTGGAAAGGTCGAAAGAAATGAAAGAATCCTAGAAGCGAACAAATGACGCAAAACGATCAGGAATTCCTGGAATACGTGGTGAAAGCCCTTGTGGATCACCCCGAAGACGTCAAAGTTGACCGCAAGGTTGACGAGATGGGGGTGCTTCTTTCTTTGAGGGTAAATCCTCAGGACATGGGGCAGGTTGTCGGCCGCCAGGGCGCGACAGCAAAAGCCATCCGCTCTCTTTTGAGAATAGTCGGCGTCAAAAACAACGCCCGCGTAAATCTCAAAATAGAAGAACCGGAAGGTTCCACGCGCGCGCCAAGACCGGCAAGAGAGGAAAACGTTTAAATTATTTACGGCAATTGGCCGAGCATATAAATTCGGTTCCGAAGAATTTATGTGCTCGGTTTTCAATTAATCGAATATTTTTCACAGCATAAATCATAAATCCGATCAGCATGCTTTCGTACACAGAACTAAAAAAGGGAATTGTTTTTTCGATGGACAATCAGCCCTATGAGGTTTTAGAGTCCAATTTTCTGCGCATGCAGCAGAGAAAAGCCGTCGTTCAGGCGAAAATAAGAAATCTTATTTCGGGAAAAGTTCTCGACAGGAATTTTCAGCCGAGCGATCAGCTGGAAGAAATCGAATTGGAAAAAAGTTCCGCTGTTTTTATTTATTCCAATCGCGGAGAGTTTTGGTTCCACGAAGAAGGGAATCCGAAAAACAGATTCTCTCTTCCCGCAGAAGTTCTCGGTGAAGCCGCGAACTTTTTGAAATCAAATACCGTCATCAATTCCGTTTCTTTCAACGGGAAAGTAATAAAGATAAATATTCCGATAAAAATGGATTTGAAAGTCACGGAAGCACCGCCTTCGATAAAAGGAAATACCGCGCAAGGAGGAACAAAATCGGTTACCCTCGAAACCGGCGCGAAAATTTCTGCACCTCTTTTTATAAACACAGGCGATATCGTAAGAGTGAATACGGAAACCGGCGAGTACGTTGAGCGTGTTGAGAAAAGAAACTGAGAAATCGTTAACCCAAAAAAGCGGGAGAAATTAAATTGGGAATTTTCCGGTTGCGGACTACTGGCCCGAGTTCTGCGGATTGGGGTTCGGTTCTGTTTTAAATTCACCGCTGTCCCAGGAAACGCGTTCGTAACTCTCTCCTTCGGCAACGGAGTTATTGTAACTCACCGATTCGATCAGGCTGACGCTCGAGTCGTATAAATTTATCGTAGCGGTCGTGTTCGGCAAGGGGGTGGAACGTATCACGTCGGCAGACGGGGCAGAATTATAGCCGTTAAGGCCTATTAAGAAGTATCCGCCCGGAACGACGGCCTTTTTATCCTCACTTTTCGAACCAATTAAGGCCAATGAATTCGTGCCGTTTTTTAGGGACCATCCGGAAAGGTCGACGTTTTGACTCCCAGCGTTGAAAAGCTCGATAAACTCTTTGCCGGCGTCGGACCCCGCGGGATTATAGAAAATTTCACTTATTAATATTTTTGCCGGCGATTGGGTGGAAGAAGTAGAAGTTTGATTTTGCGTCTGCGAACCGTAAGGTTCGTTTTGAGAAGATGAATCGTTGTTCGAATTTGTCTGCGAACCGGTTGATTGCGAATCTCTTTCGAAATTTTTCGTGACAAAAGCCATCGAATTTTCTTTTTTCGGCGTGCCGCCCGGCGAAGCGCTTGTGTGCCAGCTGAGATCGAGTGAACTTATCTCCATCGTTTTTCTCTCGGAACTGTTGCCAGCTTGCCATCCTTTCGACGCGTCGAGTTCGTCGGAAATGTTGCAATCGGTGTCGAAGATTTTGAGAAATTCTCCGCTGTTCGAAAGCGCGCCGGAATATGTCGCATCGGCGGCGATTCCCGGAGCGGAATCGTCGTCGGTTCTTTCAAGAAGATAAAAAGTTCCCGGAGAAATTTTGTTTCCGTCTTCAAGAATTATTTTCATATCTCCGTCTCCGGAAAGTATCTGCCACCCGGCGAGATCTATTTCGCTTCCGGAATTATTTTTCAGTTCGATCCATTCGTCGCCAGCGCTCGTGTCGCTTCCGACCCAATTTATTTCGTTGAGGATAACTTTTCGGCTCGAATTCCCGGATTTGGAAAAATCGCACGCCGAATAGACTTTTTTGATTTCCAGCGCGGGCGATTGCATCGAATCGTTTTTCTCCTGCGAAGGAGTATCAGAAGAATTTTTCTGCGGGACACTTTCATTTTCTGCCGCGGAATTATTTTGCAAAGTTGCACCGGAACTTTTTCCGTTTTTCGTCTGGGAAGCATTTGCAGCAGAAGAAATTTTTTCTTGTGCTACCGATTTATTTGTCAGATCTATTTCAAGTGCAGGCTTTTCTCCGGAAGAAGAAAATATCCCGCCGAAAGTTTTCAAAATGATGGCCGATGTTTTTCCGATGAAGCTTTGCCCGGGATCGGAATTATCCTTGCCGGAAAACTTTAACGATACAAAAGATACCGAAGCTATCGTGAAAACTGCCGCGAATATCAAAAGCGCCAGCGTGGATGCACCGCGCTTCGAACCTATACAGCAGGGGCGCGAAGCATTGGAATTATTGCGTGGATAAAGGTTTTCCTTTTTCCGTTTTTTCATGATTTCGGCGGAAGTTTCCCGCAATGCCGCCGTGTGATTACTCCTAATTCTATTCTCGTCTTTCTCTATTTACAAAAAGATCATCCCGACAACCGAGGCCCCACGAGAAGATTCTAAAAAGGAGTCCCGCCGGGAAAACAAGCGTCGGCCTTGACCCCGAAAAAGAAAGGTCAAGATAAAAATGTTTTTCGGGGTGTTTTGTGCGCCTTTTTTCACCCGGTGGGAGGGATTTTATCCGGCCGCCGACCGGTGTAGCTCGGGGCGGATGAAAAAATTCCTCGAAAATCATAAAAAAAATTTTTTGGCCGAACGAAAAGTCGCCTGGATGAACAGAAACCTGCCTGCCTGCGGGCAGGAGTTGCAAAAAAATCAAAAAAGTGTCTTTCTATGATTTTTTGGGGATAACACCCCGGTTGCGCTGTTTCAGTCTCGGAGGGAAAATAGCTTGGCGAGGTTGAGGCAAAAACAAAAGTCGAAGATTAAAAAAGTTAAATGAAAAAAACAGCAAAAACTTCTCGGACATCGACCGCTTCGGGCCACGACTGGATGACAAAGGCTGAAAAAGAAAAGGTCAATTCTTCATTTTCGGAAAACGCGCTTCGGATGATGAAAAAACGGTATCTTGTTACCGATGAAAACGGAAAACAGGAAACTCCGGCAGACATGTTCCATCGCGTAGCGCACGCGCTTTCCGAAGCTGAAAGAAAATACGGCCACGATGACAAATTCATATCGAAAGTCGAGAAAGATTTTTGGGAAATTCTTTCGACAAAAGAATACACGCCCGCGGGACGCACTCTGACGAATGCAGGCGGGCCGACTCCGCTCATCGCGAACTGCATCGTGCTTCCCGTGATGGACTCGATGGAAAGCATTTTCCAAACTTTGAAAGACGCCGCGCTTCTTCAACAGGCCGGTTCGGGACTCGGTTTCGATTTTTCGCATTTGCGTCCGTCAATGTGGCCGACAAAAAAATCGAGAGGAGTTTCTTCCGGTCCCGTTTCGTTTTTGAAAGTTTACGACGCGGCTTTCGGCACGATCAAACAGCAGGGGAGGCACGGAGCGAACATGGCGATGATGGAAGTGACTCATCCTGACGTTTTGGACTTCATTCGCGCGAAAAAAATCGAAGGAGAAATAAGAAACTTCAACATCTCGGTGAAAGCAACGGACGAGTTCATGAAAAAACTCGTGGAGAAGCCGGAAGAAAAGTGGATGTGCGAGTGGAAAGGGGAAAAAGTTAAACCTCACAAAGTTCTCCGCGCTCCGAACGGCTCGGTGATAGGCGTAGAAGAATTGGATATAACTGTGAAAGAAGTTTTCGACGAGCTTGTCGAGTATGCGTGGCATAATGGCGAACCCGGTATCGTTTTTATAGACGAAGTGAACAGGACCAATCCGCTGCCGGGACTCGGCCCGATAGACTGCTCGAATCCCTGCGGCGAACAATTCCTGCACCACTACGACAATTGCAATTTGGGTTCCATCAATCTCGCGCAATTCGTGAAAACCGGAAAAATGGACTGGAACCGCCTCCGCCGCGTGACAAAAGTTTCCGTCCGCCTCATGGACAATGTCATAGACATGTTCGACTTCCCGGTGAAACAGGTAACCGACCTCGCGAGGAAAAACAGGCGCATCGGTCTCGGGATAATGGGATTTGCCGACATGCTTTATCAGCTCGGAGTGGCATACGACTCGGAAGAAGGCTATAAACTGGGCGAGAAAACTATGAAAACCATAACGGATTCCGCCCATGAGATGTCCCGGGAGCTTGCCAAAGAGAAAGGAGCATTCGCCAACTGGAATTTGAGCGTTTTTGCGAAGGAAAAGGCTTCAAAAATGAGAAACGCCGCGTTGACGACCGTCGCTCCCACCGGCTCGATATCGATGATGCTCGACGCGTCTTCTGGCGTCGAACCAAACTTCGCGCTTTCCTTCATCAAACAGGACAAAGACGGGCAAAAGTATAACTACTTCAACGAATATTTCGAAAAAGCTTTTTTTTCGCTCAAGTTAAGCGATGAAAAGATAAAAGAGATAAAAGAAGAAATAGTAAAGACAGGCAGTATTCAGGGACTGAAAGACCTGCCGGAAGAATTGAGAAAGACTTTCGTGGTCGCGATGGATATTTCCGCCGAAGCGCACATAAAGATGCAGGCCGCTTTCCAGAAGAACGTCGACAACTCGATATCGAAGACGATCAACTTCCCGAACAACGCGACAAAAGAAGATGTTTTGAACGGATTCGTGATGGCGTGGAAGATGAAGTGCAAGGCATGCACCGTCTACCGCGACGGCAGCCGCGAAGTGCAGATACTCAACATCGGCACCGGAGAAAACATCAAAGCTCCGAGCGAGATCGGATTCGGCGGCAAGACTAAAACCGCCGAGCCCGCGCACACCGACCTCCCGATGGACAAGAACAGGCTTGGAGCAAGAAGGCGCCCGGAAATTCTCACCGGCAAGACTTATAAGATGAAAACTGGTTACGGAAATCTTTATGTGACGGTGAACAACGATGAGAGCGGCGCGCCGTTCGAAGTGTTCGCGATCATCGGAAAAAGCGGCGGATTTTTCCAGGAACAAAGCGAAGGCATCTGCCGTTTGATTTCCGTGGCGCTGCGCGCGGGAGTGAAGCTTGAGGAAATAATTGACAACCTCAAAGGAATCCGCGGGCCGATGCCTATGCTTAGCGACAAGGGAACGATACTTTCTCTTCCCGACGCCATCGGACAGGTTCTTGAGGAACATGTCCGCGCGAACGGCTATCACAATCCGCTTCTTGTCGAACACAAGGAAAGTGAACCGGTGGTTGTAGAAGGAAAAGAATCGGCCGCGGTCAGCGCGCTTTCCGGACACGACGAAAGCGCTTCCAAAAAATCTCTGGCAGATTACGGCATGATGCCCGGATGCCCGGATTGCGGGGCGAATCTTATTGTCAGCGAAGGATGCCTGAGCTGCAGAAGCTGCGGGTTCTCAAGATGTATGTAAAAAAGCGAATCCGTCCTGAATTTTGTTGAAGGGCGGATTTTCCCGCTGTATGTAAATAAATAAAATCCGTTGAAACAAAAACGCCTTTACGGGCGTTTTTGAGTTTTTATTGTATAATCGAAATTATGGGGAAATTGGTGGAAATGAACGGCGAGAATCTTCAAAGAGCAGCCGCCGAAACGCCGGAAGAAGAGCTTGAAAGGCTCAGGGCCGAGAATAAATCGCAAAAAGAGGAAATCGCCCGCCTGAAGGATGAAGTCAGGCACTTGGAACAGTTAAGTACGTACGACGGCCTTACCGGCATTTTAAATCGTCGGGGCGCTACGGAAGAAATGGAGCTTTTAATGGCGGACGCCGAGGCCGAAAAGGGAGGCGGGAGAAAGCACGAAGAAATTCCCGCGCGCGAGATGAGCTTTTTATTGCTCGACATAGACGATTTCAAAAAAATAAACGACACACTCGGGCACGAAGCAGGAGATGCCGCCCTTAAGGCAACGGCGGATTTTTTGAAGCATACGTTCAGAAAATACGACATCGTTTCACGCTGGGGAGGAGAGGAATTTCTCGTTGCATTCCAGGGAAGCGAGCAGGACGTGGTTAACAAATTTTTCGACAAGCGGGCAATGATGCCGCGGGTCTCGCTCGATGTTCAGACGAAGGAAGGTCCGATAAAAATAACTTTGAGCGGCGGAGTAACGGATTACAGGGGCGGAGAAAATCTTGAACGGGCGATAAAGCGCGCCGACGGGGCTCTTTATAAATCGAAAGAAAACGGAAAGGACAGAATAACAAAATACGAAGAACCAGAAAAAGAATAAAGTAATTCGTTTGATTTTTTCGAATCAGCTGATAAACATTAAGCGATTCCGGGATAGTTCAGCGGTAGAACGCCTCCCTGTTAAGGAGGATGCCGCAGGTTCGAATCCTGCTCCCGGAGCAAAGGGGTGGTGCGGGGTAAATGCCGCGGCTCCCTTGATTGAAAGAGCGAGTCCTGCTTGCCCTTCGACTCGGCCTTCGTAGCCACTT
>JACQKT010000012.1 GCA_016204355.1 Candidatus Liptonbacteria bacterium | reverse complement strand
GGATTGGAGTTGCCGTTCGCTACCGTTGCTCCACTTTTTATTTTGACGGCTGCAATTGCGGCGTTTTTTAAAAAAATCTCTTTATCTTCCGCCGTTTTTGCGCTTTTTTTATTTGCTTTCGGATTTTTTTATTACGGTTTCTATTTTGAGGCAAAAGAAAGTAGCCAAAATATAATTTTTGACGAAAAAAACGCATTTTCAGGAATGGTTTTATCGGAACCGAAGTTAAGCGAAAAATTCCAAAGCATTTCCCTGAAATTAAATGAGCCGCTGGCAGGAGAAATAACAATTATCGCTTCCTTGTCTCTGGAAATAAATTATGGAGATATTATAGAAGCGAGAGGAGAAATAAAAGTCGGGAATTCGGAAGTGGAGAACCCCGTATCGTTCTTCCCGGAAATAAAAATCGTTTCGAGAAGCAAAGGCTTTTGGCTGAAGGAAAAGCTTCTTGGAGTAAAGAAAGCGGTCGTTTCGGAATTCAAAAGCCTGCTACCGCGGGATTCGGCGGCACTCCTAAGCGGGCTTACGCTTGGCTGGCGGGGAAATTTTACAGACGACCTCAAAAAAGATATGTCCATGAGCGGAACAACGCATCTGGTCGCTCTTTCTGGATATAACATAACGATACTCGTGCTGGTCGTCGCGGGAACATTCGGCTATTTTCTGCCGCGGCGAACCACGTTCTGGCTGACAACCGCAATAATAATTCTTTTCATACTTATGGTGGGCGGAGAGGCGTCTGTAGTCAGAGCGGCAATAATGGGTTTCATTGCACTTCTCGCAAAGGAAGCAGGCAGGAAATACAGCGTAAGGAACGCGATAGCCCTGACGGCCGCAACGATGATACTTGCGGATCCAAGAGCGATTTTCGATGTCGGTTTTCAGCTTTCGTTTTTGAGTCTTATCGGCATAGTATATCTCGCGCCGCCGATAAGCAATTTTTTGAGGATGGAAGAAGAAGCGGAAAGCTTCCTGTCCTGGAAAGAAAATGCCGTCACAACTCTTTCGGCGCAGCTTATGGTGGCGCCGATACTGATACACACTTTCGGGAATTTTTCCCTAACCAGCATAGCTGCGAATATTTTGATACTTGAATTCGTTCCTGTGACGATGCTTTTGGGTTTCGCACTTGCGGCAGTCAGCTATTTCCTGCATTACGCCGGATTCATAATCTCTTTTTTCGAAAATGTCTTTCTTCAATATGAACTTGCGGTAATAAGATTTTTCGCAAATTTCAACATGCCGGTATTGAACGAACTGAATTCGTCGCTTTTCTTTGTTTTTTACTATCTTGCGCTTGCGGCTTTCCTTTTTTACCGCTCGAAAAGCAAACTCACAGAAATCCGCGCTTCCGGACACGGCGCCCGATATAATCATCATTGAATATGAACGGAAACAAGCCGACTGCAGGAAAATATATTTCGTTCTTCATGATTTTATTTTTAGCGGCAGACTTTTCGATATGGTGGAGTATTTTCCGGTACGATTCGGGTGGAAGCGTCAAGGCATTTTTTCTTGATGTAGGGCAGGGAGACGCAGAACTTGTGATTTTCCCCGACAAGGTAAAGGTGCTTACGGATGCCGGACCTGATTCGAGGATAATAGGAGAGTTGGAAAAAATAGCAGAACTCGGCGACAAATACATTGATATTGCCGTAATTTCCCATCCGCAGCTGGATCATTTCAATGGCTTCCGCTATGTCCTCGACCATTACAAAGTCGGGGCCTTCATATATAACGGCCGTTCCGGCGACCCAAACGTCGAAGAATGGCAGGAATTGATCTCCGAAATAAAAGATAAAAATATTCCGCTTGTCGCGCTAAAGGCAGGGGACAGCATACGGAACTCCGGAAATAAAATAGATTTTTTGTCTCCGAACGAACTTCTTTTGCAAAGCGCCGAACTCAACGATACCGGATTGGTCGAATTCATAAACTCTCTCGGCTTTAAAATACTGCTGACGGCCGACATAGGCGCGGAAACGGAAAAATATCTGGCAAAAAATTTCGATTTGAACGCCGACATACTGAAAGTGGCGCATCACGGATCCAGATTTTCTTCATCCGAAGAATTTTTGGCGGCCGTAAATCCGAAAGTCGCAGTCATAGAGGTTGCCAAAAGAAACAATTACGGGCATCCGGCGCAGGGAACCATTCAAAAGCTCAAAAGCGCTTCTGCGGCCGTTTTCAGAACGGATGAAAGCGGGCAAATTGCCGCCTATTTCGACGGGAATAAAATCAAAGTTTTTATCGGCAAATAGGCCCGGTGGTGAAAACTCGTTATGACATATTGGTTAAAATCCAACATAAGCGAGTTTCTACTACCGGATAAGGCCTGCTATAATTAGCCCAATATGACACTCCTGATAAAGAACGTTCAGCCGCTTTGTGCGGCAAGAAAAATGCCGCCGCGGGTGGATGTTTTCGTGAGCGGCGACAGGATATCCGCTTTCGGAAGTTTTTCATCCAGGGGCGCAGACGAAACAATAGACGGACAGGATGCGTATATAAGCCCGGGATTCATCGATGTTAACACCGATTCGGACCATTATCTGACGCTCTTTGACGACCCGCCACAGGAAGACTTCCTTAAACAGGGGATTACGACAATAATCGGCGGACAGTGCGGTTCTTCTCTTGCCCCGCTGATATACGGCGGACTGGAATCGATAAGGAAGTGGACCGATACGGACCGTATGAACGTGGATTGGAACTCAATGAAAGAATTTCTGGCAATGCTCCAAAAAAAACCTCTTGGCGTAAATTTCGGAACGCTTGTCGGACATTCGACGATAAGAAGATCGATCATCGGCGAATCCCAGAGAGCTCTGACAAAAAACGAACTGAATATTTTTTCGGAAATACTAAAAAAATCTCTGGCTGAAGGGGGGCTGGGACTTTCGACAGGGCTCGGATACCTTCACGGAAGAAACACGCCGTATAGCGAAATAAAGACCTTACTGAAAACCGTTAAAAATTTCGACCGGGTTTATTCGACGCATCTCAGAAAAGGAGGATACGAATTGTCGGAGTCGATCGACGAAACAATAAAGATATCTTCGGAGACCGGTGTGAAAACCCTCATAAGCCATTTTATGCCGCGCTCGGGGGAGGAAAAAGAGTACGAACGGGCACTTGAAGAATTCGACAAACTGCCGTCCGGAAGAGATTTTCATTTTGACGTTTATCCGTTTGATTACACAATAGTTCCTCTTTACACTTTCCTGCCGGAATGGGCGCAGAAAGAAAATTTGGAAACTATGAACTTATTCATACAGGACGAATGGCAAAGGTCTAAAATATTAAAGGATCTTCCATCCATAGCTCCGGACGATTTTACTGTTTCCAAGGCGGTAAAAAATGAAGCAGTAATCGGCCACTCTTTGAAAGAACTGAAGTCGATTTACGGAACGAGCGATTCGAAAAAAGCCCTCCTCCAGCTTATGGTCACGACAAAACTGAAGGCGGTGGTTTTTTACAAAAACATAAACGAAAGACTGATACGTTCTGCAATAATGCATCCGCGTTCGCTGATAGCATCCAACGCCGCGAGTTCCCATGAAAAGAGCTTTGACAAAGCCTTGAAATCGGAGCGTTCCACGTCCACGTTCACCAAATTTCTGTCCCTTGTGGAGAAAGAAAATCTTATGCCGATAGAGGATGCGATAAGGAAAATAACCTCGATTCCCGCGAAGAAATTCGGGCTTAAAGAAAGAGGGGAGCTTAAGGAAGGCAACTTCGCCGACCTGACCGTTTTCAAGAACGGGGAGATAAAGCATGTTGCGGTGAACGGCAAATTGTCGATAAAGAACGGTGTTCTCGCAAGCGTTTCCGGCGGAAAGGTTTTACCGGAAAGTGGAACCTGATCCTTGCCGCAAAATACATGATTTCCAAAAAGAGCCACAAGCCCGATTATTTTTTAATGAGCCTTGTTTTCATCCTGACCGTTGCCGGACTCGTGATTCTCGCAAGCGCCTCATCCGAACTCGGTAAAATAAAATTCAACGACAGTTATTATTTTTTGAAACACCAGGTTTTATTCGGCCTGCTGTTCGGCCTGGCCGGATTTATTGCCGCATATTTCATGCCTTACAAAAACTACCGCCCGATTTCTTTTGCACTTCTCATACTCAGCATCATACTTTTGGCTCTTGTGTTCACTAAATTCGGGGTTGTGGCCGGAGGGGCGTCAAGGTGGATAAAATTGGGACCAATAGTATTCCAGCCGGCCGAATTGCTCAAACTTACTTTTATTCTTTACCTCGCTGCATGGCTGAGCAATCCAAAAATGAACAGAGGTGAGGACTTCTGGGCGGGTTTCATGCCCTTTGTTCTCATTTCCGGATTCATAGCCACCCTTCTTCTGCTGCAGCCGGCGACGAGCACAGTTATGATACTCATGGGGTCGGGAATGGCCATGTATTTCATAAGCGGCGCTAAAATGACTCACATACTCATCGTAATAGCGGCCGGCATAGCGGCGCTGGGTCTCGTAATATGGGCAACCCCTTATCGCTTGCAAAGAATAATGACTTTCGTGAACCCGCACAGCGATACGGGTGGCGCGGCTTACCAGATAAATCAATCGTTGAACGCAATAGGTTCCGGAGGGCTTTTTGGCGTCGGCTACGGGCGTTCGACAAGCAAAAGCAGTTATCTGCCCGATCCGATCAATGACTCGATATTCGCCGTCGCTGCGGAAGAAATGGGATTTATCGGAGCCGGAGTCATCGTAATACTCTTCGGACTTCTTGTTTTCAAAATTTTCAGACTTGCAAAAAACCTGCGCGATAAATTCGGGCAACTAATTCTTGTGGGATTCGGGAGCCTCGTGGCCCTGCAATCGATTGTCAATATGGGCGCCTTATCCGGCCTCTTGCCGCTTACGGGAGTTCCTTTGCCGTTCGTAAGCTACGGAGGAACTGCGCTTGCAGTTTTGCTCACATTGAGCGGAATTGCAGTAAACATTTCGAGACATGCCTAAAAAGTACCGACATGAATTAAATTTCATCGCGGATGGTCAGCATCAATTCATATATTGGCACCGATACTTGATGTATAATAAAAACCTATGAAAAAATTGCGAATTGCTTTTACTGGAGGGGGAAGCGGGGGGCATATTTATCCCCTTGTCGCCGTCGCCGAAGAGCTGGAAAGAATTTCCATAGAAAGAAAGAGTTACATGGAGATAAAATATTTCGGCCCAGCGGGAGAATTTAAATCAGTCCTAGAAGATGCCGGAATAAAAGTGAGCTCTGTCGCGTCAGGGAAAGTGAGGCGTTATTTTTCGCTAATGAATTTTATCGACATACCGAAATCTTTACTGGGACTATTTCAGGCCTTTTTCAAGATGTACTGGTTTATGCCCAACGTTCTTTTCTCGAAAGGCGGAACAGGGGCATTCATGATAGTTTTGGCCGCAAGATTTTACAGAATCCCGGTGATAATCCATGAATCGGATGCCCAGCCCGGACTTAACAACCTTTTGTCCGCGCGGTTCGCAAAGAGAATAGCGGTGAGTTTCGAAAGAGCTTTAAATTATTTCGACCCCTCGAAAACGGCGCTGGTGGGGGTTCCTGTAAGAAGGCAGTTACTTGAAAATCTGCCCTCAAAGGAATTTGCCAAAGAAGAACTTGGCTTTGATGCGGAAAAGCCCCTTGTTCTTTTTTTGGGCGGATCCCGGGGGGCAAGGCGCCTGAATGATACAATAATGCTCGATTTAAAAAATTTGATGAACGAAACTCAAATACTTCATCAGACAGGGCAAGGAAATATTTCAGAGGTTGAAAACATGTCCAAGGCGGCGTTAAGCGACGCAAAACTGGAATACGTCGCCAAAAGCAGATACTTGCCCGTTCCTTATTTGGATCAAAACGGGTTGAAACTTGCGCTTTCCGCCGCGGACCTGGTTGTAGCCAGGTCTGGAAGCATGATTTTTGAAATAGCGGCATTTTCGAAACCCGCGATACTCGTTCCGCTGTCCGAATCGGCAAACGACCATCAAAGAATAGACGCACACGAATTCGCTAAAACGGGAGCCGCCGAAGTGATTGAGGAATCGAACATGCTTCCCGGGATATTCCTCAGGCAAATAACAGAAACACTTAAGAACCCCGAACTTCTGCGGAAAATGAGCGCTGCCTCAGGAAATTTTTTCAAGCCGAGAGCATCCGAAATACTTGCCGAAGAAATCCTGAAATTCTCGAAATAAAGTAGATTTTCAGGGCAAAATATGGGAAAATCGGGATATGACAGCATTGAAAGAAGGTGAGTCCGTGCGTGTCCGTTTTGCACCGTCTCCGACCGGATTTTTCCACATCGGTTCGGCCAGAACGGTGCTCTTTAACTGGATTTTCGCGAGACAGCGGGGCGGTTCATTTATTTTAAGAATAGAGGACACCGATTCCGAGCGTTCCAAGCCCGAATATGAAGAGGATATCCTTGCGGGGATACGTTGGCTCGGTCTCGACTGGGACGAGGGTCCCGACAAAAGCGGGCCTTTTTCGCCGTATCGCCAATCCGAGCGGCGGGAATTCTACAAAAAGTATCTTGAAAAGCTCCTTGAGGAGAAAAAGGCATATTTTTGCTTTTGTTCCAAAGAACAGCTGGAAATTGACCGTCAAAATATGCTTGCCCAGGGCATCCCGCCGAAATATGCCGGGAGATGCAGAAATGTTCCCGAGAAAGAAAGTGAGGAGAGAAGAAAAAGGGGAGATTCGTCGGTAATCCGCTTTGCCTCTCCGGAAACCGAGATAGAATTTAACGACATTGTGCGCGGCAAAGTAAAATTCGATGTTTCTCTGGCGGGGGACATCATAATCGCAAAAGGAATCGATGAGCCTCTTTACAACTTCGCTGCGACAGTGGACGACGAAATGATGAACATAACTCACGTAATACGCGGGGAGGAGCATTTGTCCAATACGCCAAAGCAAATAATATTGCAGGAAGCACTCGGTTTCCGCCCGCTGAAGTACGCACACATTCCGCTGATTTTGAACCCCGACAGGACAAAAATGTCGAAACGATATCTGGAATCCTCCGTGCGCGATTACCGCGAACAGGGGTATCTTCCGGAAGCAGTCGCTAATTTCTTGGTTCTTCTCGGATGGCATCCGAAAGACGACCGCGAGATCCTTTCTTTGGAAGAAATACTGAGTGGGTTCGATATCAAGCGCGTTCAAAAAGCGGGAGCTATTTTCAATATCGAAAAACTAAATTGGCTGAACTCTCAGGTCATAAAAAACAAGAATGTCTCCGAGACGCTCGACCTTCTCCGCCCCTTTTTGAAAGAAAAAAATATTTCTGTCGGCGATGATTTCGTCAAAAAAGTAATCACGGCTGAAAAAGAGCGCCTCAAAACACTCAGGGATTTCTTGGAACTGGCGGGCTTCTTTTTCGAGCTCCCAGATTACGAACCTAAACTGCTGATATGGAAGGATAATTCCTCTTCGGCTACAAAAACATCGTTGCGCGAGAGCGAGAAAATATTGAATGTTCTTCCTGAAGAAAATTTCATTAAAGAAAAAATAGCCGCTGCTCTCCAGCAGCCGATTGAAAAAATGGGCAGAGGGGCAGTATTATGGCCGCTGAGGGCTGCCGTTTCCGGCAAGAAAGCATCTCCGGATCCGTTCGAAATAATAGAAATCCTCGGAAAAAAGGAAACGGCGCGACGCCTGGAAAAGGCAATAGAAAAAATAAATTCCGTTATAGCGTGAAATGAAATTAAAGAAGGTGTATTTGGCCGGCCTGGCGATAATCATATTTTCTTCGTTCTCAATGGTATACGGCGATGCGACTTCGACGGCCGATTCCGCCGCGAGCGCGCCGCAGGACGAACTCCGTGCAAAAATCCAGGAAAAAACGCAGCAGCTTCAGGAAATTAACACTCAGCTTAAGGAAACGACGAAAAATCTCGCTGACACCCAGAGCCAGCGGCAGACCCTCCAAAGACAGGTAACCATTTATCAGAGCACCATCAACCAGCTGACGCTGAACATAAAGGATGACACCGTCTCCATTGAAAAACTGGGTCTCGAAGTCGATTCCCTGAACTACGATTTAAAGGATATCCAGGCGTCAATCGAGGATAAAAAAGGAGCCATTAACCAGTTGCTTGTCGAAATCCAAAAAAACGACTATGAAAACGGGAATCTTCTGACGCTGTTTCTTAAAAACAAAACTCTGGCCGCAAGCATACTGGAAACGCAATCGCTCGCAAGCCTGAGAGACCAGCTTCATACTGACGTCCGGCATCTCTCGGAACTGGGCGATCTTTATAACTCGAAAATAGAGGAAAAAAGCGAAAAAATATCCGATATCGAATTGCATAAAAGCAATTTATCGGCAAGAAAGTCGATAATTGCCAACCAAAAGGAAGAACAGCAAACCGTGCTTGCACAGACCAAGAACAAGGAAGCAGCTTACCAGAAACAGCTTAAAGAAATACAGGCGCTGCAGGACAAGATCGAAGCAGAAATAGAACTGGCAGATATGGAACTGCGTCAAAATATAAATCCCAGCCTTTTGCCGCAATCCGGCCCGAACGTTCTCCTGAATCCCGTGCCGAAGGCAATCATGAGCCAGGGATACGGTTCGACAAGTTTTGCCATCCAAACATACCGCGGAAAATGGCACAACGGTATCGACCTCGCGGCTCCCGTCGGCACCGAAGTATTTTCGGCCGAAGACGGGGTCGTTATTAATGTCGCAAATCAAGACAGGCTTTGCCCGCGCGCGGCATATGGGAAACTAATTGTCGTAAAACACGATAACGGACTGACCACGCTTTATGGACACTTGTCCCTTCAGGTCGTTTCGATCGGACAGAAAGTGAGCCGGGGACAATTGATCGGATATGTCGGAAAAACCGGCTGGGCAACAGGGCCACACACTCATTTTGTCGTATTCGCAACACAGACCATAACTCCTGCCAGACCCGGTTATCCGGAAGGCACGAAACCGTCAAGCTGCGGCCCGATGCCCGTCGGCGGAGATATCAATCCTTTGCTTTACGTATCCGTTAAAAAATGAACCTAAACGACGACAAGGCCGGCTGGAATAGGGAAGTCGTTTCAAATCCGTCATTTTTACAAACCTGGCAGTGGGGAGAACTCCAAAAAAAAATGGGCCGGCGCGTTTTCAGAATCAATGTCGCCGGAATTTTCGCTTCGGTAGTCGAACAATCATTGCCCTTTGGACAAACATATCTTTATGCTCCGCATGGTCCGGTTGCCGGCGGCGGAATGACTATGGACTCCTGGCGGAATCTGATCAAGGCCGCGGAAGGAGCGCCTTCGCCCAGGAAACCAATATTTTTCAGGGTCGAGCCGCTGGCACAAAAAATCGGCGGCGAGATAATTAAAAAAGTTCTTGAAGAAGCGGGTTTTCGGCCTACGAAAGCGGTTCAGCCAAAAAGCACTTTGGTCATTGACCTGAGAAAGAGCGAAAAAGAAATTCTCGATGAAATGGAACACGATACTCGCTACTCCATTCGTGCCGCCGAAAAGAGGGGAGTAACCGTCAAATTCGCCGAAGGAAAGAACAAACAAAAAAATTTCGATACATTTTGGGAAATATTTTTGGAAACCAACAGGCGGCATGGTTTGAAAATTTATTCGAAAGCTTATTATGAAGAAGTCGTCGGCCTTGAAGGGGAGTGCTCTTCAAAAATCGGAATAGCGGAATCAGGAGAAAAGGCGATAAGTGCCGCCATATTCGTTTATTTCGGCGGCAGGTGTTTTTACCTTTTCGCCGGCTCGAGATCCGGTTATGGCAAATTCAACGCGCCGACATATCTTCTCTGGCGCGCAATGCTCGAAGCCAAAAAAACGGGCTGCGATTACTTCGACTTCTGGGGAATAAGCCACGAAAACAAGAATTGGACAAAAATCACGGCCTTCAAGAAAAGTTTCGGCGGAGAAGAAATAACTTCGGCCGGCACATGGGATTATGTTTTCGATAGGCCAAGATACATAGCTTACAATTTCGCCAAATTGTTTTTAGCAGGATGAAAAAAATAATAAAAATTTTTTTGCCGGACTTCCTGATCAACATTTATCATCTGGCCCTGGCATATCTCGGCGCGTTCATTTACGGATTTCCTTCCGGAAAACTGATCGTTATCGGCGTTCTCGGCACACGGGGCAAAACAAGTACGGCAAATTTGATATGGTCGATTCTTGACGCGGCCGGCGAGAAAGCAGGCTTGACAGGAACCGCAAATTTCCGCATCGGCCGCGAAGAACATCTGAACAAATATCATATGACCATGCCAGGAAGATTCGTTCTCCAAAAACTTTTGAGAAAAATGGTCAATGCCGGATGCCGTTACGCGGTCATAGAAACGCCGTCTGAAGGAGTCGAACAATGGAGGCACAAGGGTATTTTTTACGACGCAGCACTTTTAACGAAACTTTATCCGGAATACATGGCAGTGCACAAATGGGATTATGAGAGGTGCAAAAAAATGCATCTCAAAGTTTTTGAAGGACTTCATCGTCAGCCGCGAAAAACCGTGGACGGCAAAAATGTCCCGAAAATCATTGTCGTGAATTCCGATAACGAAGAAAAGAATCTTTTTCTGAAACCCCGGGCGGATAAAAAAATAACTTATGGCTTGAATCCCGGAGCGGGGCTGACTGCCACATCCGTAAAAACGGAAAATGGCACCGTTTCTTTCGAAGCCGGCGGCGAGAAATATGAACTCGGCACGAAAGGAACTTTCAACGTTTCGAACGCGTTGGGCGCCATAGCGATAGCCGACGCTCTCGGCATCGACAAACGATTCATCAAAAAAGGACTTAAAAACATGTCGGTCATTCCGGGACGCATGGAAAAAATCAACGAAGGACAAAACTTCGACGCATTCGTCGATTACGCGCACGACGGCCCCAGTTTAGCGGCCGCCCTTAATGCCGCCGGCGAAACGAAAAAAGGCGGCGGGAAAATCATAATTGTCGTCGGCGCCGAGGGCGGCGGCCGCGACAAGAAAAAAAGACCCGTAATGGGCCGGCTTGCCGCAGAAAAAGGCGATTATGTAGTCGTCACAAGTGTTGATCCGTATGAGGACAATCCAGACGAGATTATTGAGGACATAGTCGATGCCGCCGAAAAATCTGGAAAAATAAGAAATGAAAATTTATTCGCTATTTCGGGCCGACGAGAGGGGATAAGGCAGGCCCTGAAACTCGCACAAAAAAGCGACTTTGTTCTTATTACCGGCAAAGGAGCCGAACAGTCGATGATAATCGGTTCAAAGACAATTCCGTGGGACGACCGCAGAATTGTTCGCGAAGAGATCAAAGAAGTTGTAAAATTAAAAAAATGAGAAGCGGCAAAAAAATTTATTTTGTTTCGTTATTTCTTCTGACTGCCTTACTCGGATTTTCTCTCCCGGCGCAATCCAGGGCGGAAATAACTTTCCGTCCTTCGCCAACAGAAGAAATACTGAACAATCTGCCGTCTCCGTTGAGTGAGTTTATCGACAGCGCCAAAAATCTGAGCAATGCCATCAATAGCGGTTTTACAAAATATGGTGACGTTGCTCCCATAGGAGAGGCCATAGATATAGGAAAAAGAATAAATCAATTCAACCTCACCGACCTCCTGAAAAATATTTTCGAAAATAGTTTCATTACAGGAGCTTATCCCATTTTTGCGAAAATGATCCATTTCGTCGGCAGTTTTCTCGCTTGGATCCTGGATATAACGAGTCAATTAATCAAAAAAGGATTGTCTTTTTTGTGAACAAAACGTATCTATCACAAAACCCGGGGGTATGTTTTGCGCCAACCTTGTTTACTATAGCATGTCGTAAAAGGTATATTGGGCGACATATATAATAATGAACAACCAGAGCAAAAACCGATATCCCCTTCGACAAGCTCAGGGCAAGCCCCTCAATAAGCCTTTCGATTCAATAATGCCGAAATCCGTGCATTTTATAGGTATTTTAGGTATTGGTATGAGTGCTTTGGCTCAATGGTTTTTAGCCCAAAAATGGGCTGTTTCGGGGTCCGACATGGCTTTAAGCCCTATCCTAAATGATCTCGAAAAAGTCGGTATAAAGGCAAAAATCGGGCAAAAAAGGGCTAATATACCACCGAAATGCGGCCTGGTCGTATATAGCCAGGCAGTTAACCCAAATAACACGGAATTCAAGGAGGCGAAGCGGCGTAAAATACCGATGCTTTCGTATCCGATGGTGCTCGGCGAACTCACGAAGTTTTACGAAACAATCTGCGTATCGGGCATGCACGGCAAAAGCACGACGGCCGCGATGGCGGGATTGATGCTTGTGAGGGCCGGTTTTGACCCTACGATAATTGTCGGAACCAAGTTAAAAGAGCTCGACGGCAGAAATTTCCGCGCCGGGGAAAGCAAATATCTCGTTTTGGAAGCGGATGAGTATAAGAACGCGTTTTTGAACTATTCCCCTGCTCTGGCAATAACGACAAACTTGGACAAAGAACATTTGGATTATTTCAAAAATATCGAGAATATTAAAAAATCTTTTTTGAAATTTTTTTCGCGCATCAGCAGAAGGGGCGCGATTATTTTGAATCGGGATAATGATGCCCTTTTTTCGCTAAGCCGAAAAATCGATAAATTTAAAAAAACGAGAGGTCTGCGCGTAAAATGGTATTCACTTCGGGATAAAGAAGCGCTTAAAATAAAAAAATTTATTAAACTTTCCGGCGAACACAATGTTTCTAACGCCCTTTCCGTTTTTTGTTTGTCAAAGTTTGTCGGGATAAGCGAAAAAGTTTTTCTTTCGTCGATTTCCGCGTACGGCGGTTCGTGGCGCCGGATGGAATACCGAGGCAAGTTCCAAGTTACAGGTTCTTGTCTACGACGACTATGCCCACCATCCGACCGAAGTAAAAGCAACCCTCTCGGCATTCAGGGAAAAATTCCCAAAGCACAGAATAGTCTGCGTTTTTCAGCCGCATCAGGCAAAGCGTCTTAAAAATCTTTTTAAGGAATTCAAGGGCTCTTTCGGCGCGGCGGACACGGTTTTGATCGCGCCGATTTACAAAGTCGCCGGACGCGAAAGTGCCGTCGGCTCGAAATACAACTCCGAAAACCTTGTTAAATCAATGCAAAAGATGAACCCGGGCAAACAGGTGTTCTATATTAGAGATCTAAAAAACATCAGAAATGCCCTAAATGTGCTCCTGTCCTATAAGTCGTTCCCCTGCCCTATCGATAAAAACAAAAAAACCTCGCGCCCAAGAAGCAAAAAACAAGCCGCAATTGTCATGATGGGCGCCGGAGATATTGTAAACTATACCGATTCGCTGATATCATCGTAAGAATATGTTCGATTATTATTCCACCCCCGAAGGTTTTAAGGAGGCAAATGGCTACGTTATAGACGGCGTTTGGTACCCGAGAGTCACCAAAATAGTTTCGATAAAATCAAAACCGGCCCTATACAGATTCTACGCGGAGCAGGAAAGCTTCAAGGCCAGCCAGGAAATAACCGAAAAATCCGCCGCGGAAGGCACGCTTGTCCACGAAGCCGCCGAGGCCATTCTTCTCGGACAGAAACCCGAAGTGGATAAGATCATAGAGCCCGCCATAAAGGCTTTTCAAAAATTCATCGGGGAAAAGAACATTCAAACCTCTCCTGAATACGTCGAAAGACAAATTTTCCATCCCGGTCACCGTTATGCAGGAACGATAGACGTAATGGCATTGATCGACGGCAAATTCGGCGTGTTGGACATAAAAACATCCCAAGGCATTTACCGCGATTACAATCTGCAAACGGCCGCTTATATGGGTGCACTCACGGACCAATTCAAGCATCTTCAAACAAGATGGATTTTGAGGATAGACCAAAATCAAGCATGCATCAAATGCGGCGCGACGAGGCGAACAAAAGGCGGTCGCGAAAAAATAAGTTTCAACAAAAAACGCAACGGCAATGCCGCTAAAACAGTCGCGAATTGGCGCACTTGCGGGCACGAATGGGCCGAAACGCAGGGAGAAATCGAATTTCAGGAATTCCCTTATTGGGAAAGCGATTTCGACGCTTTTTTGGGCGCGAAGCGTCTTTGGGAATGGGAAAATGAATCATGGTTGAAGAGAATAGGTTATCTATCGTAAACTCATTGCGGGAATGGTCCCGCAACTGTCCGCGAGATAAAAGGCGAGCGGTTACAGTTGGCGCGATCCCGTTTATCTCCGAACGAGACGCATGCCATATATTTCATCGCGGACAAACGGACTCCACGCAAATCTAGCCTCAAGCTGCGCTTTTCGGAGATTTGCGGGAGAAAATGATTATTGGCTGAAAAAAGTAGGGTATCTCTGAAACCCATGTTCGATTTCATTCAATTATTCGCTCAAAAAACAGCTGGCCTTGTTGTCGCCTCACTGGCAGCCGTCTTCGGAATTTTTTCACAAACAAACACCTTGGTGATAAATCCTCCGTCCGATATCTCCTTACTCCCCGCCGAGACGTCCCTTGTCGAGACAGTTTCCGTCGGCACAACGACGATTGGCAGCCTTCCTCCCGACGCCTCTTCGACGATATCGATTAAACCGGCGCTTTCCTCGTCCTCGACCCCGGGCAAAATGACCAAACCCCGGCAAGCTGCCGCACCCGCACAGAACTCGCCGCAGGAAAATAAAAAAACATCTTCCGCTCCCCTGCCGGCGAATCACATCTTCACTCCGCAGGAAGTTTTGGACAAAACTTCGTTTTCTTTGAATCAAAAGCCGGACGGCGTATATGTTCTTTCGTTTCACACCGATATCGCTTCCGGATTCGATTGGGGTTTATTCGATGAATCAATCGGCGGTTCGGCCCTTTCGACAAGCTCGGGGCAGACAGGGCTCACCACGGGCGGCACACAAGTAATCCCTCTCATGAAAACTTCGTTTTTCTGCAATCCGCAATGGAATTCTCCTCCGGGGAATTCTTCGGACCGGAATCCTACCTTTGACCTTAATACTTCCTATACTTGCTCCGTTTCGCTGACCGATGCGTTGATGAGAATGTCGGATAAAAAAATATTTTTTAAAACCGGCCCCGGGCGTTTGGTCATAAAATCATCCAACTTGAGCACGGCCCTTAAAAGCGACAAAAGTTCCAACGGGCTGGTATTCGATAATCAGAACACTTCGCCAATAAAAATTACCGGACTGACATTCGATTTGTCTTTCAGGGGGTTGAATGTCTCATCGCCGATAGTTTTGCGTTTCATCAATCCCGACAATGAATCTTCCTACAGCGATTTCCAGGTTCAAAATCTGCCCACGGACCCGCTTCGCCCGGATTTCAGAACGGCAGCCGGCGTAAAAGTAATATCTCCTTTTGCGGTAAAACCGAACAACCAGCGCTTGCTGCGCGTAGAGATACTGGGAGTTCAGCAGTTACTGACCATCGGCATAAATCCCGAATTCAACGTAACTTTGAAACAACTCGACACCGACAATCCGGATGCAAAAATAGTTTTCTTATCGCCGACCATATCGTGGAAGTGTATCCCCTTCGACCCTACAAAGTCGCTAACCGGCATTCCGGACGACCAAAACTGCAGATAAATCTACGAATAAAGGATGACCATAACAATGACTTAATTTATATTTATTGTCGTTGTTATAGTCATTGTTATTGTCTGGAATTCTTTTCGATAACTATCGGCGCATGACTCAACTCGCGGTTCGCCAGATACCCGAGCCCGAAACTTATCGAAGCGACAAGAAAAATTATCGCGCCGAAAATAATTTCTTTTTGGTAAAAAATAAACCAATTAATCAGACGGGTTTTTAGTTCGGATAGTTTAGTCATAAGCCGCCAATCACTAATTATTAGAAATTAAGATACTTCTCCCATCTTTCGTAAAGCTCCTTGGTTGCTCTAAGGTCTCCAGCATTATATCTGGCAAGCTCCAAAAATTTTTTTTCCTCAAAAAGACGCCCGACATCGTCGCCGGTAACGCCGCTGGCCTTAGGGCTGGTTATTCCGAACGCTCTGCTCCAAAGATGCAAACTCCCCTTGCGGCGCATTGCTCCGTAAAAAGAAAGTTGGTCAAAAAGGTCGACATGTACTGCGTCGAAATTCTGCTGGGAAAAGTAGCGTCCGCGCATCAAATCCTTGCTGGGCCTGATGCCGTGCACCGCGGAACGTATCATCAAAAACGGGACATCGAACATTCTGCCGTTGAAAGTTACGAAATAATTGTACTTTTTCGCCCCTTCCCAGAATCTCTCAAGCATTTCCTTTTCCGAACACTGCTTGAAAACGAAATTTTCTTCTTTCAATTCCGATATTTTTTTGCCCGGCGCCTGAAAATAAACCACGCCCTCGTCCTTTTCGCAATCGAGAATCCCTATGGCAACTATCTCTCCCGTCAAAGGAGAAAAGCCAAGCCGGTTTTTAAGCTCTTCCAGGGCCTCTTTATATTCTGAATCACTTTCCGATTCCTTTTTTATCCAGCGGGTAAGATTTTCCTGCGTGGTCTTGTCAAGAGAATCAAAGTCTTCCCCTATGGTTTCTATGTCCAAAACCAGCTTTTGGAAGTTTGACATAATGTTGAGCTTACATTACTATAATATCATAAAAAGCGAAACGTTACCGAGCACATAAATCAAATTATGTGCTCGGTGCTCATAATTGTAGTGAAATTTTCTTCGCTATGTTGTGGGCTCGAAAATTTCACTACAATTATGGCACATACTAAATCCGGAGGTTCAACAAAATTAGGGAGGGATTCGGAGGCGAAACGTCTCGGAGTCAAAATCCAGGATGGAATGAAAGTCGCCGCAGGACAGATAATTATCCGTCAACGCGGGACTAAATATTTTCCGGGATTGAACGTTCGCCAGGGCGCGGACGACACTCTTTATGCCGGACTCGGAGGCAAAG
The DNA here is from genome assembly GCA_016204355.1 of Candidatus Liptonbacteria bacterium. Taxonomy (GTDB): domain Bacteria; phylum Patescibacteriota; class Minisyncoccia; order UBA6257; family 2-01-FULL-56-20; genus JACQKT01. The sequence continues at coordinate 9,655 of JACQKT010000012.1, read as the reverse complement.
TAAAATTTTCGGAGAAAACAAGAACTCGTTTTGACGGTTCCAGGCGCAAAGCTACTTTTGTTCTAGTAGAACCACTTTAAGACGCGCCTTAACTCCTTTTTTCAGGTCTATATCTATGGTGTGTTCACCCAGCTTCTTGAGCGGGTGTTCCATTTTTATTTCCGCTCTTTCCTTGCCAAGCCAACCGACATCGCGAAGTCCCTTCAATATTGCGTCCTTATTTATCGAGCCGAAAACCTCGCCCCGCTCCCCTGTCTTTACGAAAAATTCCAGGTGCTTGTCTTTCAGCGTCGCCGATATTTCATCGAGGCGTTTTTTTAACTGCGCGTCTGTTTTTTCCGTATCAGCCTTTTGCTTCTCCAGGTTTTTCAGGGCGTCCGGCGTAGCCGGTTTGGCAAGATTATTCGGGAACAAGAAATTTCTGGCGTAACCGTCGCTTACTTCCTTCACGTCCATTTTTCTGCCCACGTTTCTGACGTCTTCCGTTAAAATAACTCTCATCTTCCTATTTCCTGTTTTATTATTTCAAGCGCCTTGTCCAATTGCGGGTCCCTTTTTGCCAGCGAATCATCCTCGTCCATTTTAACCTTAATGTCAGGATCGAGCCCACCGCTTTCAAGAATCTTTCCGCTGGGCAAAACCCAATGAGCAATTGTGAGCTTTACCGTAGAGCCATCCGGAAGCGATATAAGTTTTTGCACCGTTCCCTTGCCAAAACTTTTTTCGCCTATGAGTTTTATCCCTCTGTTGTCATGGAGCGCACCGGCAAGTATTTCCGATGCCGAGGCCGAACCGCCGTTTATAATGACAACAACGGGGATTTTTGCGAGGAGACCGTTGCCGACGGCTTTGAATTCTTCCGAATTCCCATCCTTGGATTCTTCTTTGACTATAAGATTGTTTCTTTCGAGGAACCAACCGGCGATGTCCGTGGCAACTTCAAGATATCCTCCCGGATTGTCCCTCAAATCCAAAATTATTCCCTTCGCTCCTCCTGAAAGAGTTTTCATCGCCGCATCGCCGAAAAGGTAACTTGCGTTCGCGTTAAAGCTGTAAAGCTGGATATACGCGATTTCGCCGTCCTTTATGGTGAAATCAAGCGTCGGAACCTGAATAGTATCCCTGGTTATTTCGAAATTTTGCGGCGCAATCCATCCTTCCCTAAAAATGTTAAGAAGAACTTTGGACTCTTCCGGTCCGCGAATCAGACCAACCGCCTCGTATATTGACATTCCTTCCGTGGAAGTTGAATTTATTTTGAGTATCGTATCACCCGCCCTAAGGCCCGCGCGGCTCGCCGGCGTATCCTTAAGCGGCGCTACTATGACAATTCGGTTATTTCTTATTCCTATTTCGGCTCCTATGCCGCCGAAATTGCCCTGTATGTCCTCCTGAAACTTCGCGTTGTCTTTAGGCGAAAGAAAAACTGAGTAAGGATCTTTCAGGGAATTTATCAGTCCGCTTATCGCCCCGTATACCTTATCCTGCGCATTCATTTTATCCGCATTGAGATACTCTTTATTTATAACATCCCACGCCTGCCAAAAGGTTCCGAAGTTAACCGCTGCCGGCTGTCCGGAAGAGGTATTCGTGAGGTCGGTTATGTTTATGGTTTTCGGATACATTTCTCCGGCCCTGAAGCCCAGAAAGAATCCGCTTAAAAGAAGCGCTGCTGCCGACAATATTCCCATAATCCACCACGCTGCTTTTTTTGCTACGTGAAATTTAACAGCAGGGATTTTGCTTTTTATGCGCCTTATATGTTTCAGCATTTTAAAAAGAATGACCGAATAATTTTACAACTTATTCCCCTATTTATCAAAAATTCCCCGTAGAAAATTGAAATTCCCGGAAAAGAGAATAAAATGAACCGGTGGGATTGTCCGAGGATTACATAAAAGAACTAAAAAAAAGGGCTGGAGAATCGAAGGTTTACCGGAAATATCAGCTCGTAGGACTTGAAATAGCCCGTCTTTTGGAAGACGAAAAACATAAATCTCTTTACATAAAACTCGCCAAACAGAACGACCCCGACAGACTCCTTGCCGTTGCAAAAGACATATCAGAGAGCAAAAACGTCCAGAACAAAGGGGCTTACTTTATGAAAATATGGTTCGACAAAAAGACCAAAGCTCACCATAAATGGAAGGTAAAATAGTAACCATCGAAAACAGGAAGGATGAGAAATTTTTGCGCCAAAAGACGCACGAGTTCGATTTCGAAAAATTCAGCCGTCAGGAAGTAAATGCTCTCGTCATGCGCATGAAAAAAGCAATGAACCTCGCGAACGGAATCGGTTTGAGCGCGAACCAGATCGGGTTGGATATGCGCGTCTTCGTCGCCCAGATACCGAAAGAAGACAGGCGCGGCAATCCGCGCTCCCAAAGTTCGGGAGAACAAAAATTTTACGCAGTTTTCAATCCCGAGTTAAAGAAGTTTTCGAAGGAAAAGGCGACGATAGAAGAGGGATGCTTGAGCGTGCCGGGCATTTACGGCAGAGTGGAACGGCCCGAAAAACTGATAATGGAGGGATTCGATAAAAACGGAAAAAAAATAAAAATAAAAGCATGGGGGCTTCTTGCCAGAGTTTTTCAGCATGAAGTGGACCATCTTAACGGGAAAATTTTTATAGACAGAGCCGATAAAATATATCAAATACCTTCTTCGGAACGGCTCAAAGAGCGCTTGAAAACGGCGGATATCCCGTCGGGAAAATAAAAAGCGCAGAAGCGCATCATAAAATAAAGGAGGAGGGTTCCTTGCAGAACTCCTCCTCAACGTCGGCCTATCGTCATCACATTAGAATTTTCTGCTGATCATCAGCCTACCATTGTACACCCTTTATACTTTTTTGTCAATAGCCGAAAGGGCCTATCCTAAAAGGGATGTTTGGCGGTAGTATTGAATTAATGTCTGAAACGAAATACGTCTTTTTCGGCACGCCGGAATTTGCCGCAATCGTCCTCGAAAAGCTGATTGAGGGCGATTTTATCCCGGCGGCGGTTGTCTGCAATCCCGACCGGCCTGCCGGACGCCATCGGGTTATAACGCCGCCGAAAGTCAAAAAATATATCCTTGAAAAGGGCTTGCCCGTCGAAATTCTACAGCCGGAGAATCCGAATTCTATTATTGGTAAGTTGTCGGCGATTCATCCCGAGTTTTTTATTGTCGCCGCGTACGGAAAAATTTTGCCGAAGGAAATAATAGAAATTCCGCGCCTCGGCACCATTGGCGTTCATTCTTCGCTTCTTCCGAAATACCGCGGCACATCCCCTATTCACGAAGCCATTATCGCCGGCGAGAAAGAAACCGGAGTGACGCTATTTATGATGGATGAAAAGATGGACCACGGACCGATTATTGCACAGTGTAAGATTCCCATAACGCCTAACGACACGCACGAAACGCTCTTTCCCAAAATATGGGGCGCCGGCGGGAAAACGCTTGGAGAAATACTTCCCGATTTCCTTGCGGGAAAAATAAAACCGCATGTCCAAGATGAAGCGAGTGCGACTTACACGAAAAAATTTACAAGCGCCAATGGTTTTATCGAGCCTCAGGACCTTGACGCGGCGCTCGGCGGCGATTCTCAAAAAGCAATATTTATCGACCGCAAAATCCGCGCATTCGGCGTCGAACCCGGTGTATGGACGTATGCGAAAGCCTTTGCGAACAGGCACATGCGAATTGATGGGGTGTATACGCGCGCTTTGCAACATTCTAACAGTCTGCAGAATGTTAGAATGTTGCCTTATGACAAGCGCGTAAAAATTTTGGACGCAGAACTGACGCCCGACGGCAAACTAAAGCTCAAGACGATACAAATCGAAGGGCAAAAGTCTAAAGTCGTATAACATCTTTATTTTTTCGCGGCGGATTCAGTTCCAACTGTTTACCAAACTTCTTTGTTGATATATCGGTTTATATCTTCAAGGTCATTGAATAATTTCTCCTCACGCATCTTTTCCTCCACGGAAAGTTCATTTTTGAGTTTGGCGCGGCGCACCAGATTAAGTTCCAATTCTATATCCTTTCGCAGGACGGCGAAACCTCTTTTTATCGAATCCTCGGCGTCCTTTATTGCTTGCTTCAAGCGCTCGTTTTTGCGACGGGCATGGTAACCATGATAAAGCACGAATGCCAACAGCCCAATAAAAGCAAGCGCGAAGATGATAAGTAAAAACAGATAGAAATTCTCATAGCTTAAGCGGGTGTCGCCTATCTGGATAGCCGTTTTGGCAACCAAGAGGTCAAATTTAGGGCTTGGAGGACTCATATCGTTGGCAACCTTAAGTTGTGTCCATGCAATGTAACGACTTGCTTCCAAAAATTGCGGGAAAGAGTAAAACCAAACGCCGTTTTCATCGGTAACCGCCACCCGATTTTCCGTAGCTCCGGTGTCAATGTTTTGCAGATAGATTAAAACCTGGGCTTGAGGCACTCCGGCATTGCCGCCGATATAGAGAATTTCATCATTGGAAATTGATCTGGGGAAAAGAGTTACCACTGGGGGGTCCAAGCGGACGTTGCTTAGAGAATCCTCAGCGGCTTGGGCATGAAGGGTAAGAATACCGAAATTCATGGCGAAAATCAGAAAAATGAGCATTAGGCCCTTATTCACGCCGGACTCGCCGGATTCGCCGTAGCTGGGACGAGGCGGACTATAATCTTTTTGTTTTTCTTTGAGTTCGGCCAGCTTCCCGGAAATACTGGGGTGTTTCAAAACGTCGAGAAGATATTCATCAGCTCGCAAGTGCCGTTTCCAGATCCATCTCGTTAAATAAATCATTAATCCTGAGAGGGCTAGAACCAAAATCAAAACGTATTGCCACCCCAAGATAACACCGCCGATATTCAATCCCTCCGAATAGATAATGTTCAAGAAGGGCGCGGTTATCGTAAGTTTGCTCTCTGTTTGAAAATAGTTGCCAGCCCGGTCATAGGCGCGAACGACAACGTCGTACCTACCTTGGTCTAAAATCCTCGAATACGGCGGAGAAGCTTCGATAAAGAACGGCGTGGTATTTTTGGCAACCAAGGCCTCAGGCGAATTCAAGGGTATAATCTTCAATTCATAGTGGTCTATCCCGGACGCGACATCGGTTGTGACAAAATCTATAATCGGGCGGTTGTTGGAAGTACGGCTGCCAGGCGAAAAACTAGGCTTGAAAGCGGCAGGCGGCGTGTTATCAACCCGAATCACATAATCGGTAACTCCACCCCAGGCGCCTTGCCGCAGACTTTTAATATGGAAATAATAAGTGCCGTCGGAAATATTGTTATAGGCAACGCGTGTTCGCGTTCCCTCCGATATGTCATCCGGTTCGCCAGCCGGTCCCTGGTCAAGAACATAGCTATATCCTTGTATGTCGGATGGCGCGTTCCATTCTAATGTCGCTGTTTTTATGTTGTACCAACTTTCCTGGTCGGGATTGGTGCGGGAAGTGACATCCGGCCCTTGTGGCGGAGGCAGAGCAAGATAGTAAATCCCGTCCGTAGTTTGGCCCAATACATCCGTTCCGCGGCCGTCATTCAGAAGCACCTTTGAATCATCCAAAATTCTCAAAGTGGCAGTACCGATGCTTTTTACCCGAAAAGTAATGGTGGAAAGCAGACCAGCGTCTGTGTTGATGCCGGGAGTCGGAATAGCCCCCTGAAACTTGAGTGTGCCGTCGATGTTGGAATAGCTTGGTTGGGCGACCCAGATCTGGATTAAAGATTTTCCCGTTGTCGGTGAAACCACCTGAAGTTTGTCGGCGGGAAAACTTAAATTGGCCTCAATCGCGTTTATCGCCTGACCGCCAGTATTGACATAGATTGAAACCGTAAAAGTGCTGCCTAAAGTAAAAGTTCCCGATGGCGGGGCTAAGTAAAGAGAGGCGGCCGCTTCGGCGGAAACCCCGGAGAAAAACACGAAAAATGCGGCGAGCAAAACAGCGGTCTTTGCTGCTATCTTATGGATGTTCGCCAAGCAATTCATGCGTTCAAACAAGGCGCTTTTTAAATCTAAAGAAGATTAGTATTATCAACGACAATACTATTATAATCCAAATTAAATTCTGTTTATACCAAGGCTGTGGATACCGGGGCGGCAAAATCGATGTTCTTGAATTTCCAGCCCTGTCTATCGCTTTTACCGCGATATCTTTGTCCAGCGCCTGATATTTCAAAAGATACGGACTTTGGGCCTCGACAAATTGGCCGCCGCCCTCTTTAACTTCATAGTGGTCTATTCCTGTTCCTTTATCCTGCGCGTTGAATATTAAAAACCATTTGCCGTCAAAAACTGATTGGTCATTGCTTATGCTCGGAGAAAAAGACTCCGGGGAAACGGTATCGGCGGGAGAAAGAAGATTTCCCGCGATCGGCGCTTCGGAAATAGTAAAACTGAAATCGGAAACTTTGATTTTGGCTTCCGTGCCAAGCCCGTCGTTAAGAAAAGCTTTTGCGTCTTTCGCGGAAATAAGCCCGTTTGTTACGGTGCTTCCTTTCACAACAAAAGAAAATAAAAATCCTTTAACTCCAACGTACCCTCCCGGTATTATCCCTGAAAAGAAAATACTCCCCCGACTGGCAAGATGGGGCTGTTCTACCCATAAAGTGGCTACAGAATTGCCGTCATGTATTTCTTTAAAGTCCAGAATATCGGCGGGAAAAATTATGTTTCCCTGAACTGCGTTTATTCGTTGAGACTCTGAATCCAGAAAAACAGATACCTCAAAAAACTGGCCGATGGCGGCAGTGTTGAGAAGAGCGGAAAATTCAAACTTTGCGGCATGCGTTGAATTTGCGGCAAGAGGCAAGAGACAAGAGACAAGACATATTAAAATTTTATACTTCGATTTCATTTTATTGATGCCCCAATAATTTTATCCCGTCCAATAGTACGCAATGATGCTGAAATCTACGATAGTTACTTTGCCGTCGCCATTCAGGTCTATGGCATCGGGCGGGGCATGTCTTCCGTACCAATAAGCCACTATCGAAAAATCTACAAGGTCGACCCTGCAATCGCCATTCAAGTCCCTGAACAGGACGGAACAGGAAACCTGCTGTTTGGCGGGCACATTTTTGGTTCCGACAATAAAGTTAACAATGTTTCCATAGCCGCTGATTTCAAGGTTTCCTATAGAAGCCCTTGATTTCGCGGAGTACGAACCATAATCAAGCATGGTTGTATCAAGGTTATATGAATAAACTCCGTCCTTGTCCGAAGTTGTCTTGCCGAAAAATTTCTGATTGGGAGATATTGTTATGACAATATCGGATTGGGGCGAACTTTGGCCGGAAATAATTATATCGTCTCCTTTTTTTACTTCCTCTTTGTCGACCTTGATTGTGGGCGCTATGAAAATACCGCTAACATTCGTGGTTGTCCCGTCAATCACGCTTACCGGAAAAGTAAGGAGACTGGAACGGACGCCGCTTTTGTCTTCGCCATAAAAAGAAAAAATATAATTTCCAGCGGAAATATTCGATAAGGTTACTTGAAACAAAGCGTCGTTTCCGGCAATCGTTGTTGCCGCGATTTGTGCGTCTTTAAGAAGGGTTACTTTACCGGAAGGGTAAGCTCTTCCGGAAAAAACAACTTGTGTTGGAGAAATAAAATACCCTCTGCTAACGCCGATAACTCCGCTACCGCCTCCGCCTCCGACCGTGCACGCCGACGTATCGAATGTGCAGTCTGCCTTACAACCGAGCGTTCCCCCGCTGTATCCCTGACTCACGCAAGATTGTCCGCCAAGCGCGGTGTCGTCGCATTGTTCGCCGGTATCGAATACGCCGTTGCCGCAGACCGACGGGATGGAAGCACTGATATTCACCGAGGATGCGAAAACGGGAACGGCGAAAAACAGAACCGCCCACGCGGATATTGAAACCGAAGCGAATAAAAAGCGGGAATAATTTTTGCGCATTTTTTTATTTTACTCCCGTTTTCAAGACGGCATAAAAAGTCTGTCGAGTGTGCTCGCAGCCTTACTCTTTGTTTCCCATTCTCATATATTTCTCAATAACTCTCTTATTGTATTTTTTTATTCCTTTGGTCGATATCCAGAATATCAGGAAGAGAACCAATATTATCGGAAGTATGATTTGCCAGGTTATCACAAAAACCCCCACTTTTGCCCCGACTTGTTTGTCCATATTGTCTCCGTAGTTCAAAGACAAATCAGCCGTGTAATATCCGAATCCAAATCCTTTCCATCCGACCGATTCCGGCGCAACTCTTATTTCTTTTTGGGAGCGCGGCAGTATTTCCGCTCCGAACTTATTTACGGAAAGGACGGCGGTGGTTATGCCAAGCATATTTTTTATTCTTATTTCTCCGCCCGGCTTCAAATACACATTCCCGGTATTCTTGAAAACTACGTTAAAATCTTCGGGAATCCGGCTGAAAAGCCTGTTTCCTTCTCTGGTATCGAATGTTCCTATTTCCGCGGTTTCCTGGATTTCCCCGGAAACATTGAGATAAACCAATATTCCCGCCCTGGTTATTATCGCGGTCCCCTGTCCGCCCTGCGTGTTCGGAGGCGAAGTCCCCCACCAAATAACCGCAAAATGTCCGCCGGGAGGAGCGTCTTCCGGCACGGTTAATGTGAAAGGAACGTCTTTCGATTCCCCGGCTTCCAGATACACTCCGCCGTCGATTTTAAGCCAGGAACTTAAATCTGTGCGTTCGCCCGGTAAAAACTGCTTCGCGCCGTTGACTTCTGCAAATTTTTCGAAGGAAGGATAAAGTGTTCGTGCCTCGCTCCCTTCATTCATCAAAAAAAGTTTTCCCTCAATAATGTTTCCCGGGTCCAGACTGAATTCCATCTTTGCCGGACCGACCGTCAGCGCCTCGGAATCAAGCGGAAAAAAAGACGCCGACAAAAACAAAATAACGTATAAGGTCGGCAAAAAAAATCTATTTCTCATTAAAGAAATACTATCACTTCCAGCCGTGTTTAACAACGGAAAGTCCTTTTATTGACCAACTAAATTAGTTCGCTACGCAGCTGTACGTGATAGTGTCGGCATATGTTGCCCCAGGAGTGGAAGAAGCGATTGCCGCACCGTGCGTGACTATGACTTCGCGTCCGCTGGAGGTCGCGCTGGTCGACGCTAGAATTTGCGTTGTCGTAGTAAGTCCTCCGAATATTAAAGTATTTGTCGCGTTATTGTATCTTGGCCCCATCGAAAATTGAGCGCCTGCTCCGTTGGTTGTCGTAGCCGACTGCACGCCGTATCCTTCCGTTCCCGCAGCGAGCGTTGCCGAGGCGTTGAACGCCGCGTTGGGGGAAGGAATAAGTTTGTTGACGGTAGTCGAAGCATACAAACCTCCGCCAGTCGTACTGCTGCCCGTGTCGTTAATGCTTAAAGTGCAGCCGAGAGAACTATTGGAGCAAGCCATTGTGGTAGACACTTGGGGTGTTGAAGTCGAGAGGCCGACCAGGGTTCCGAAATTCGTGACCGAATCGCTTGCGCTACAGCTTATCGCGGTCGCAACAGTGGCATTGACGTTTACTGCAGAAGATGTCGCCGCAGACGCGAATTCCGGAGAAATTGACTGCCTAATAAAGTCGCCGAACCAGGTCAAAAGTATTAGAAGAAAGACAACTGCTATCGCCGACCAAAAACCGATGCTTTCCCTATTGCCTAAACTATTCATATT
>JACQKT010000011.1 GCA_016204355.1 Candidatus Liptonbacteria bacterium | reverse complement strand
TTATGAAATCCAAAACCTGCAGCCGGGGGCATAAGTTTCGAGGAACCGGCGCCTGCCCCGTTTGCTGGCCCGGCGGGCGAAAGAAAAATAATTTGAGAAAAAACCAATGAAATGGATTGCTATCAGCGGAAGCTGGAGAAAAACAAACGAAGAAATTGAGAATAAAATACGAAATACGGTGCGTGAAATTATGGCGCGCGGGGATGGCATAGTTTCCGGGGGCGCGCTCGGCGTTGATTATATAACCCTCGATGAGGCCTTGAAGCTGAATCCAAAAGCCGAGCGAATTAGAATATTCCTCCCGACTACGCTTGAAAAATACGCCGAACATTATAAAAAGCACGCGCAACTTGGAACAATTACCCCCGAACAGGCCGAGAACCTTATTTCTCAACTGACGAAACTCGAACAAGCGAACCCGCAAGCCATAATAGAGGAGCAAAATCCCGATTTCACCGAGGAGAACAAAAAAGAAAAATACTACGGAAGAAATTCGAAAATAATAAATGCTTCCGACGAACTCATCGCCTTTCCGGTAAAGACAGAGATGAGCGAAAGTCTCGGAACTTCGGATGCTGTCGAAAAAGCCCGCGTCAAAGGCATTCCGGTACAGATTTTCTCTTACGATTTAACTAAATAAAAACTCCCCCGCGCCCGCCAGCCGATAATGTAGAATTATAAACATGCAGCTCAAGGTTTTATCTTGGAACATTTGGATTGAAGGACATTTTGACCAAATCGCCGATTTTCTTAAAAATTCCGATGCGGATATTGTAGGCCTTCAGGAAGCGCGGGCTGACGACCCCGAACGAGAAATCATTAAATATCTCGACGAGCTGGGATATAAACATTCTTTCGCCCCAATTGCGAAAGAATGGGGCGGCAAAGTATGGAAAGACGGACCTGCGATATTCAGCAAATACGATATTGTTGAAACTAAAACATTTATTTTGTCTGAAGTGAATGGCCGCGCCGCCGTTCAAACCGATATCCGCGCAGGAGACAAAATACTACATGTGTTTTCAACCCACCTGTTGCACACTCATCAACAGCAAGACGAAACACAACTTATTCAAATAGAAAATCTTATCAAAGTTTTGCCGAGCAACAATACCATAGTTATGGGCGACTTTAATGCGACACCGGATAGCGCAACCATACAAAAAATTCGCGGGATAATGATTGATACAGATCCTGCATCGTCGCCCACATGGAGCGTTTACCCAGAAGGGTGCGGCAAGTGCAACCCGCAGGCCGTTGATACACGCCTGGATTACATTTTCGTAAGCAGAGATATTAAAACAAGTTCGTTCAAGGTAGAAAATTCAAGAGGTTCCGACCATTTGCCTATCTCAACAATTATTGAAATATAGTTCATGCGCTATTAAACATGCTCAAAGCAATTCTCTTTGACGCCGACGGCGTAGTTCTAAAAAAATATAAGGAATATTTTGTCAGCCAATATTTCGCCAGAGAATACAACGCTCCGGCTGATGAAATAAACGCGTTTTTTGAAAACGATTTTCGGGCTTGTCAGCGAGGCAAATTGGACCTTAAAGAAGAATTGGTCAAACATCTGCCGGGATGGAATTGGCCGAATGGCGTTGCCGCTTTTCTCGAATACTGGTTTACATCCGATGCGATACTTGACCCTGAAGTTATGAATGAAATTGAAAAAATCAGGGAGAAGGGATTTAAATGTTATCTCGTGAGCGACCAGGAAAAATACCGAGCGAACTATCTCGCGGAACGGCTTGATTTGAAAAATAAATTTGCCAAATGCTTTTTCTCATATGAACTCGGCTATCTGAAATCGCAACCAGAGTATTTCGCCGAAATTTTCAAAATAACCGGATTGAAACCGGAAGAATTCGCCTACTTCGACGACGACCAGAAAAATGTTGATGTTGCCGCTTCTTTGGGAATAAACTCACGTTTGTATACCAAACTCGACGACATTAGAAACGGCGGATTTTTGAATTAAAACATTCGCGCACGCCGATATTACGACAAAATTAATTATGTTATTCTACATTTGATATGCCGGCAATTCGCATAGACTACGACAACGATAAAGTCAGCAAAGACGAAATAACCGCCCTGTCCGAAAACGCCCAGAAAATCGTATCGGAAATAACCGACATAGATGATGTGTTTGTTTACGCGAACAGTTCGGAAATTAAAGTTAAAGTCGCCCCAGTTGAAATTTTTGTCGAAATGAGCGCGCATAAAATCGCCGACCCGGACAAACTCATTGCGAAAATAAAATCCAAATTATCGGAATGGAAACGAATAAGCGGGTTCAAGCATTCTATCAATCTGACCCTTATCCCAATGCAGTGGAAAATCGAGATTGGGATATAAACATGCAGAATATCGACTGGAATAAAGAGATAAAAGAAGCGCTCGACCGCACGGAATTTATGGCGCTTTCATCCGTAAATAACGGCGAATCATGGACAAATCCCGTGGCGTTTGCCTATAGCGAAACCATGGAACTCTTTTTTATCTCGATGATGGATGCGAAGCACAGCCAAAATATTCTTGCCAATCCGAATGTGTCGGTCGCGATTTTCAAAACAGAAAGATTCCCCAGCGGCGACGTAATCGGGCTCCAATTAAAAGGTCAGGCAAAACATCTGACCGAAATATCGGAAATTCAAAAAGCCGCGAAATATTATTTTGGACGAAGCCCCGGCAATGAGGAATTTCGCCAAAAAACTTCCGAAAGCGGCGGCTCCGGCGCATTATGGCAATTTTTCAAAATAACCCCGACGGAATTGTGGTGCTTCGATTCGAGAATTTTCGGAGAAGAACGCAAAAAAGTCGATTTGTCGACGCTAGTTCTAGATTTTCGCAATTAAAATTAATGTGAACAAAAAAATCAAAGCCGTAGTTTTCGATTACGGAGGCGTTATAGAGCTGGAGAACGCCGGGGATTTCGCAGGCAACTTTCTAGGAAAAATTGCCGAGATTGTCGGCGTTCCTGCTGATGATTTCAGAAACGAGTATTTCAAATACAATCATCTTTCCAACATTAAAAACATGAGCTGGGAAGATATGATTATCGAAGTCGTATCCAAATTCACCGACAGCAAAGAAATAAAAGACAGGGTTTTGTCGTTCGAAAGGGAGAGTAAATCCAAAAGGATAATAAACCGCGAACTTCTTGATTTATTTCCCATACTCAAAAGCCAAGGATTAAAAGCCGGCATTTTCAGCAATTCGAACTCGCAATTGAGGGAAAAATTGAGTGCCACGGGAATAGCAAAACTGGTTGACGAAATTGTCATCTCCGGCGAAATAGGTTTTCAAAAACCGCACAAGGAAGCGTTTAATGTGTTGTTCGAAAAACTCGGCGTTCGCCCCGGAGAACTGGTTTTTATCGACGACACGCCTAAAAGTTTGGAAAAGGCAGATGAAATTGGCTACGTTCCCATTTTGTTCAAAAATAATGAACAGCTAAAAACCGATTTAAAGAATCTCGGGATATCAACGGACTAAAAAATCCTACACGCGTGCCGGCTATTTTGAAAAAAGTCTTGTCCTCTGATAGGCTAATTCCAGCAACTTAACCTGGGAGAAATACCCATGAAAAGGATAGAGATAGTGTACGACGCGTATGCGGAACGGGTGCTTAATTCGTCGTGGGAAGAGCTCCCAAAAGAGCTTGAAATGATTATTTCTCTGGCGTATTGCATCCAGAACATGTGCGTTGGCAACGGGAAAAACTGGGACGGAGCATGCCCCAAGTGGCTACGCGGGATACTCGATAAAAACACAACGGTTGGCGCGTTTCGCAAGGCTTCACGGCTTTTGGCAATCGTGACTCTCAATCCGATGTTTGTCGCCTCGGTAACGCTGCGGTTTTTCGGGAACCGGCGCAACGAGAAGAGCTTCCACGAAGTAACGGTTAACCTGAGCCGCGCCGGGAAAGCCATGGCCGGAGTAATTCGCACAACGCAGCAGCTGTTCTCGCTGTATACATTCAAACCTCCAAGTTAATTCCTCTCAACCACAAAGGAGGTGCCTATGCACAAAACCCGCACTACCTAAAAGTTCGCGTTCACGGATTCTTTGGATAGGCGGATGCGCCTAACGATGGCACGCTGAGGATGAACACACGACGCTTCCTCTTCCGTCGAGAGAATTGTTGCTGTACCTCTCCAAGGATAAGACCACGCCCTGTCTTAAAACATACGAACATAGAAGCACAGATTCGTAGTTTTAAACGGTTAACAGCAAGAGATTGCATCGATCTCGGGGCCGTGGGTTGCCCCCAGGGAAAGTTCCAATCGGATACATACCCGAACAGCTCGGCTTTTGCGGCCTCGCACGCAGAAGCCATTTTTTTAGATATTCCCCGTCTAACGAATTTTCTGTAGAATAAACCAATGCTTTCGAAAAATTTATTGCTCGCCGGCGGAGCGGTTATCGCAATCGGGATTTTGGGCGGAGGAGGATACGGTTATTGGATATTGAATAATCAGAATATTTCCCTTCAGAACAAAATCTCCGAACTACAAAACGATAACGCGGCGCTTCAGGAATCCCTCGCTTCCACGACGGCCGAGCTTGCGGGCGCGAAAAACGAGAACTCTTCTCTGTCCCAGTCCCTGCAGACGGAACAAAATAAAAACAGCCAATTTGAGGCGACGATTAAAGACATCTCGGGAACAGTCGCCGGATTGAAAAAGTTAAGCGAAACCGACACGCAATTACTAAAGAAATATTCCAAAGTATATTTTTTGAACGAAAATTATGCGCCGGCAAGTCTTTCGGCAATCGATGCAAAATATCTGAATGACAAAACGGAGCCGGAGCTCGTTCATTCGGGCGTTCTTCCCTACCTTACCGGAATGCTCGAGGCCGCCAAGCGCGACGGAACGGAGCTCCGGATACTTTCCGCATTTAGGTCGTTTTACGAACAGAAGAACATAAAATCGTCGCTGACTGTGCTCTACGGCGCCGGAACGGCGAACCAATTTTCGGCCGACCAGGGATATTCCGAACACCAGCTCGGCACGACTGTGGACATCACGACTCCCGAAGTTGCGGCCGATTTTTCCCTTTTTGAAAAATCTTCCGCTTACACCTGGCTTACCGCCAACGCCTACAGATTCGGTTTCATACTTTCGTACCCCAAAAACAACACTTATTACATGTTCGAGCCGTGGCACTGGCGGTTTGTCGGCGTATCGCTCGCGACAAGACTGCACAACGAAAACCAGTATTTCTATAACTTGAGCCAGAGCGAAATCGACAAATATCTCATTTCGATTTTCGACTGACCGTTTCGGCTCGGCCAATCGAAAACAGTTCCTTATTTTGTCATTTCCCGGACGGAAGCGTTTATAAGAATCTCCGTAGTGTCGACAACCGGCACAGGGGTTTTTATTTCGGATGCAACAAGCTGGAGGTCGGTGCACGCCAGCAGAATGATTTCCGCTCTCCGTTCGTGTAATGCGGCACAAA
The DNA here is from genome assembly GCA_016204355.1 of Candidatus Liptonbacteria bacterium. Taxonomy (GTDB): domain Bacteria; phylum Patescibacteriota; class Minisyncoccia; order UBA6257; family 2-01-FULL-56-20; genus JACQKT01. The sequence goes on along the minus strand of JACQKT010000011.1, from coordinate 28,675 downwards.
TTGCAGTTAATTTCTCTTTTTGGAAGCTTGTTTCTTTCCCGTTCAACAATTCGACTATCATGTTATTCACGATATTTTGTTCTGTTTCGGACGGATACAAAATATCTATTCCGTTACTTTTCGAGGCATTTTCATAAATTTTGCTTTTTATTGTTGTTTCAGTCGCTAATATCCCGACTTTCTTTACATTCTTGTCTTTCAGCACCGACGCGGTCTCTTCCAGAATACTGAGGAACGGAAGTTTAACTGCTTTACGGATTTCCGGCATGAATTTATGCAATGTGTTGCACGGAAGTATGCCGAAGTCCGCTCCGGATTTTTCCAGAATTTTTGCGCCGTCGACAAGATAAGGAATCATTTTTTCGGCGCTGATGCCCTGAATTATCGCTTCATGTTCGACGGCGAACGGAAAGGGCAGGTTATATATCGCTATTGGAGGATATTTTTCTCCGCCCGCCTCTCTGATCATCTTAATGACAGAAAGATAAACCTTTGAAGTTGTTTGAGGGCCAACCCCTCCTAAAATTCCCAAAGTTTTCATTTTTTGTTTTTTTAAGTTAGTAATGCCAGGTTGCCGAGCATGTCGCTGCCCGGCAACCTGGTTTTTCAGTACCCACGATGTTTGACGGCGTCGGGGTGACCTTTGCAGTGGAGCACAAGGGTCTTGTTGTGGCCAAAAGGCGAGGTATGAACTTCATATCCCCACCCGCGACAGGACTCCACAACTTGCCGGGAGATTTCCATAGCCACGCTCGGCGGAGCGTAACTGTCCGACAGATGGCCGAATGCAGCCACTACCAGGCGTGTTGCGCCTACCCTTTCGGCAATCCGCTTGATGTCCTTGCAAAGCCTGCGGACCTGATATTCTCCGTCGGCTTCTTCAACGTGAAATAACGCCGCAAGGCATTCTCGAACGTCCAGAGACAAACTTTCTGCTTCTTCCGGTTTGGTTCCACCGAGCCGCTTCGAAGGGCTTTCGACCTTAAACCCAAAACGGTCTGCATGGAAGAAAATCGCTTTCATCTCGTTCTCCTGACAAGTTAAATTGTTAAACTGCAATACGTTTTGAAAAACAAAACGCCCGCTCAAGGAGCGGGCTTCAAGTTATTTGTATGCTTAAAATAAATTATTCAAAACTCGCTCCTCGAAAGGTTTGCGAGTTCCACCAAATAAAGTTTTGACGCAGATATGATGTCATACTTGAATCAATTATATATCCTAACAATAAGTGTTTTTTCATAAATGTCAACCGAGTTTTCCCACTCTTACGCCGATAAGGCGGATTTTCTTCCGCTGAGGATTTTCGCGCTTGTCCAAAAAGGGCATTAAAAGTTTCATCGCTTCGAAATACATCGTTTCCCTGCTTGAGGCGGCGGTTTTCAAAGTGCTCACGCGGCTTTTGGTAGTGAAGTCCGAAAAGCGGACGGTTACCGTAACGGCGCGAAAATTTTTGAAGCCGTCTTTTTTGAACCGCTCATAAACTCCGTCGGAAAGGTATCGCAGACGCTCCTGCAAAAAATTCGGGTCAGTGGTGTCCGTTTCGAAAGTTTCCTGTTCGCCTACGGATTTCAGAATCCATTCTTCGACGAGCGGCGAATCGTCCCGCGCCCGAAGTTTTTCGTAAAGCTCGCTCCCCCATTTGCCGAGCATTTCTTCGAGTTTTTCTTTCGAGAATTTTTTGGCGTCTTTGACCGTCCGTACGCCGAGCGCGCGGAAACGTTCCTCGGTCTTCGGCCCCACTCCCGGAATTATCCTTATCGAAAGCGTTTCCAAGAATTTTTCCGCGTCTTCCTCGCGTATCACGGTCAGCCCGTCGGGTTTCTGCCTGTCCGACGCAATTTTTGCAATGAGTTTGTTCGGGCCGACACCGACGGAAGCCGTAATTTTCTCGCTCGATTTGATGTCTTCTTTTATTTTCCGACAGAGCTTTTCGGCCTGCTCGTATGAGCCGGTGAATGACAACTCGAGATACGCTTCGTCGACGCTAGCTTCTTCGATATGCTGGACATATTTTCTGACAATCGCCGTAACTCGGGCGGAAACCTCCGAATATCGCTTCATGTCCGGAGAAAGAAAAACCGCCGCCGACAGTCCCCGCTTCCGCGCCACTTCGGAGTATCTCCATGCTGCAGAAATCGGCAAAGCGGAACGGATGCCGTATTCCCGGGCCTTGTAATTCGCCGTGGAAACCACACCGCGCCCTTTCCCTTCTTTCGGGTCGGCGCCCACCACAATGGGCTTCCCTTTCAAACGCGGTTTGTCGCGCTCCTCGATGGCGGCGAAAAACGCGTCCATATCCAAATGACCGATTATTCTCATTTTTCAATTTTTCCCGCGTTAACAACCATACGAAATATTCTAACATTCTGCAGAATGTTAGAATATTGTGGAGTAGTGCATCTTCACTCAAAAATAATCAACTTTTTTGGTATAATTTTACTATGATCGAACATGTATCGATTCCGGTTAGGGACTTCGAAAAATCGAAAAAATTCTATCTCGCCGCCTTGAAGCCGCTCGGCTATGAGCTGAACATGGAATTTCCGGGCGCTGCCGGGTTTATGGCAGACGGGCACACAAGTTTCTGGATAGTCCAAAAGCTGTCCGCGCAGGAAACACATGTGGCATTCCTCGCCAAAACAAGAAAAGCGGTGAACGATTTCCATGTCGCAGCGCTCGAAGCCGGAGGAAAAAATAACGGCAAACCGGGATTGAGAACGGATTACAGCCCGGACTATTACGCCGCTTTCATACACGACCCCGACAGGCACAATATAGAAGCCGTTTGTTATGAAGAAGCAAAAGAACCGACAACGCTAAAGTCGTTATAAAATCGGCGTTTATTTCTTTACTTTAATTGGTAGTTGGGATAAAATTTCGGCGCAATTATGGTTGCATCGCAATCGCGGTTGCGGCGCATATTGACATCTGATTAAAAAGGAGAAAGTTCGTGAAGAAGGACAAAGAAAGAGTGGTTACGAATCTCGGTATCGGCGACGTGGTTTATGCCGACGGAAATGGCCGGGTTGAAGTTGAAATAAGAAGGTTGAATAACGGCTGCTTCCGAAGGCGGCTTGTCTTTCATCGGGAGGAAGTTTACGAGTTCGGCGGCCATATGGTTGTCCGTGCCGTGAGGGTTGATGGACTGGGGCTGCTTTCGAACATAACCCCGTTCAGGATCAGCGAACACGCACGGAAATCTTACGATTCGCCGGGATGCGTTCGGGAAATGAAGCTCTTCTTCGATCTGCATACCGGGGAATTCGAGAAAAAGGGGCCATGGGAACTTCCCGGTGAGCGCTATCTGCCCATCTACTCTTGGATGGACAGGAGTGGAAAAGAGCCATACGACTGCCCGGGACATCCGTGCGACACGTTCGACCGCTGGATTTCAAAACAACAAGGAACAAACGGCGGGATATTCGTGCCTGCAGTTCTGGACACGAAAAGAAAAAGAATCGCCCGCTTCGCCATCGCAGCGAAACCGGGAATCATCTTTTTCAGAGCTTTCTAACAAGGGCTGCCCTCGGGCAGCCCTTCACAGTCTTATCTTGCCGAAAACGCGTGGTAAGATTAGCTTATCCAGATTAAGATGGACAAAAAAGGATTTTCAGTTATTGCCCTGCTTTTTATTTTCGGCGCTTTAATACTCGGAGGTACCGGGGTTGTTTATTTCACCTCAAAAGAAAACCCACCTGTCGATAGTCCGGAATCAGCTCCACAAAATCCTGTTCCAGTATCTACGGGAAACGAAGCGGCCAGCACAACTGTTTCGTCAAATCCCTTGCCGGCAACCACGTCTCCGGAAAGCGGAACAGGCACATCCGGCAAAAAAATTTCGCCTCTCAAGCCGGCGAATTTAGAAAACTTGGTTCAAGGCCACAACGATGCAAGGGCTGACCGTATAAATCTTGTTATTGTCGGCATAAATTTTTCTTCGATAGACGAACTGAAAAATACCGGCATTGAAATGTTGAGTTGGGGCGGCTCGCCGGTACGGAACGGCGTTGCATTCGGACCTTTTGCGATAGAACCACTCCGTTCTAACAAGGGGAAATTCAATGTTTGGTACGACACGGCGATAATAAATGGAACGACACAAGACGATATTCGCAACAAAGCCGTAGACGAAGAAGGTTCGATAAACAAAACTGGTCTAAAATACGTCGTACCTATATTCTTAAATAAACTTAAACAAAGTCCCGGCATAAACACTTTCATTACTCCTCATTCGGTCGGGTTCGGAATAACGCTTGAAGACAATTCATTCTCTTCTTTAACAAAAGACAAACTGCAGCCTAAGGCGGTTTTCGTAAATGTACAGGAACCGCTAACATCTCCGAGCCAGCTTGCGCACGAATTAGGACACGGGATATTCGGCCTTGCGGACGAAAAAACCGATTCTCCCTTTGATAAGCCCGGTTCCGCGCCGCGTATTCGCGCGCCGGATTGCGTTGCAACACCCGCTGATGCGCAAAAACTCTGGGGAGATATGGTTGGGCAAGTTGATCCTTTCTACACGAATTGGAAAAGCACTCTGCAACAAAACGGACAATGGGAAACATTATTTCCCTCCGATGTGTCGTGGTGGAAAAGCATGGACGATGGGGTGAAGGTCGGATATTACTATGGTCAATGTTATGGCGACCCAAACGGAAAAGATGCCATACGCCCCACTGATTTTTCGATAATGAACCAGTCTCAAGTGGCAGTATTCGGACCTGTAAACCGCAAACAAGTGGAAATAGTTCTTGGATTCTTTAAGGGTTTCTAGCCTATTTAGATTAGGAAATATTGTCGATTCAATCCCCTCCTCTTTTTGTTTCCAGCAATTCAATCATTTCGTTGACAAAATCTTCAACCCTTTGCCTGTTTTTTTGGCGTTTGATTTCCGGCAATTCCTCGTTGAACGCACGTATTCTCGAATTGTACTTTTCAACGAGCACTGGGTTGCTTTTCTCCATAACGTAATCGTAATAAAGATCGGGGGTCGCCGAAGCCGAGGATTTTTCTCTGAGATACTCTTCATAAGCCTGGAGTTTCTGGATGTCTTCCGTGTTTCCAATTTGCGCGCTTATCAATGCGTGCATAAGGCTGTTGCCGACATCAACATCGAGCATATGTTCCCGAAAGTTGGCGTCGACCGGCCACTTCTCGCTCTCGTTCAGTTCCCCTTCGGACTTTTCTCCCTTAAATCCCGCCATAAGCATATGCTATATCGGATGCTTATTTTTTGAAAGCGCCTTTGGCGAGCTTGCCAAACGCGGCGCGGCCGAAATAGTCCGGTTTGCCTTACTTCGAAAGCCTGGGATAAGATATTGAAAAGAGCCGGAAATGAACAAGGAAATAGCGACAAAAAGAAGCCCCATAGTTCTTATCTGGAAATTCGCCGCCGTGGAAGCGGTGGGTTTCCTGCTTTATTTCGCCGCGACTCTTTTAGGGAATGCCAAATACGAATTTTACACCCAGCTCTCGTTTTCGAACTTTCTTTCGTATCAGGCCGCAAAAATGCTTTTTCTCGCAGGAGCCCAGTTCGTTCTGACCGTTTACGCTTTTCTTTCCTGGTATTACGAAAGCTATGTGTTCCACTCGGGATTCATAACCCATGAACGCGGCGTATTTTTAAAAAAAGAAAACAAATTCCCGCTTAACGGATTGTCTTCTCTCTCCGTTTTATCGAATCCCATCGGGAAATTTCTTCATTATGGAACGATAAAAATAGAAACCGGCGGTTCCGCGTTCTACTTAAAAACCGTATCGAGACCGGAAAAATTCGTTGAAAAAATAAATAATGAGATCTCGCCCTACGAAAACTTTTCGTGGGAAAAACCGGATATATTGCGGCTTCTTAAAGAAGAAGAAAACGAAAGACTGGAATTCAAGTCGTCGCTGCGTTTCGACTACAAAATCGGACAAGTGAACCGCGAGATAGAAAAGGCGGCAATGAAAACGGTTGCGGCGTTCCTCAATTCTAAAGGAGGATATCTGGTAATCGGGATAAGCGACGACCGCAAGCCGCTCGGGCTCGGAAACGATTACAGAACGATACAGAGAAAAGACAGCGACGGTTTCGAAAATCATTTCACGCAGACATTCAACGGCATGATAGGCCCCGAATTCCGTAATTTCGTGAAATTATGGTTCCATGACTTGGAAGGGGTGGATATCTGCGTCGTCCACGCACTGCCGAGCCCGCGGCCGATTTATTTCAAAGCCGACAACAGCGAACATTTTTATATGAGAACCGGCAATATTTCCACTCCCCTTAAACTTAGCGAGATAGAATCGTATTCGCGCTCGCGCTGGCCGGAACGGGTCGCATAGATTTTCGGGAATTGCTTTTCGGGAGAGTTTTACTGTATAATTTCATTTTAGAAATACAAACTGCCGGAATCGCTCCAAAGCGGCCCCGGCATCCGATGTATAACTTGAAATAACCTCAATTTTATAGCTCGAAAGGAGGGCTTTTGATGGATACGAGAACGACAGACCGCTTCACCCAAAAATATCCGATGGGGCCTTTGGCAACCGAAGGAAAAACCAAGAAAATTTTTTCTGTCAGGAACAATCCGCATTTGGCGATAGTCGCCTCCAAGGACGATATCACGGCCGGTGACGGAGCCAGGCATGATGTCATTTCCGGCAAGGGGAGGTTCGCCAACGAGACGACATGCAACGTTTTCCGTCTTCTCAAGGCGTGCGGCATTCCTGTCGCCTTCATGGAACAGGACAGCGCCACGTCGTTCATCGCGATACACTGCATGATGTCTCCGCATGAAATAGTTATCCGGCGCGAAGGGCACGGTTCCGAGCTGAAGCGGAATCCTTATCTGCCGAAAGGGCATTTGTTCCCGCGTCTTAAGGGCCAGCATTTCCTGAAAACGAAAGATAGGCGGTGGAAAAAGCACAAATTGCCGTGCGACGACCCTTACATGGTTTACGTCAGCGAGGGAACGAAGACGAATTTCCAACTCTTCAATCCTGCGAAGCCAATCCACGGACAGGAGCCGTTTCTCGTTATCCCGGGGGCGGAAATCCTCCTGTTCGACGGCGAGCAGAACTTTTTCCCGGAAATGCGCCGCATCGCAAGGGAAGCCTTCCTTGTTCTAGAGAAGGCCTGGCAGCTTGAAGGCAGGAAACTCGTCGACTTCAAAGTCGAGTTCGGCTTCGACGGCGACGGCAAGATGCTCCTGGCCGACGTCATCGATAACGACTCGTGGCGCGTGCTCGAAAACGGCGCCTACATCGACAAGCAGGTCTACCGCGACGGCGGCGGGCTCGATGTCGTTGCCGAAAAATACCGACAGGTCGCCGAGATCACGGGCCGTTTCCGCCTGCCCCGCCAGCGCATCATCCTATGGCTGGGATCGAAGTCGGACAGTGCTGACCCTTTCTTCGGGGCCGTAGAGGAAATGGACTGCCGCGGCATATTGGAACCCGTTACATGCTCCGTACACAAGGAACCGGTAACGGCAATCAATACCTTGAACCAGCTTTTGCAGGAAGTTCCGGACTCGGTCGTAATTGCCGCCTGCGACAGAAATGATGGCGCCTCGATGCTCTCGGGGGTGTCAACTGTTCCAGTAATCGCGGTTCCTGCTGGCGCCAGAAGCCTCCATGAAACGGCACCTGTGATGACCGTGCTCGAACCTGCGAACGCGGTTCTCGCCGCGCTCAACATCCTCTCGGCTCGCAATCCCCTCATCTATGCCAAGATGCGCGGGGCCATCGAAAAGAGACTGGTCAACACCGTACCGGTCTGAAAAAGAAAAAGGTCCGGCGCGCCAGCGCCGCCAAAAACAATGAGACTCTGACCAGGTCTCGTTTTTTTTTCTTTTTTTTTCAAAATTCTGTCCGCGCTAAAATTTAAAAAAACGGCGGGGTTTGTATGAACAAACCTCCGCCGCTCAATCTGTTGCTGATTCTGATCGCATTTTCCCGTCAGTTGGTCTCGTCGGATTTGCCGCCGCGATACCGGCTTGCCGTCAGGCAGTAATCCGCCACCACCGCATCCGCTTTCGCAGCCAGGGTGTCAACAAACTCCTGCCCATTCGGGCATCCGTCGTCCAGCCACTGGAGAACCCTGTTTCTGTCAGCAGGATCACAGATGACAATCCGTTCGCCCTTCGCCGCCGAGTGAAGCATGGTAGGCCCGCCGACGTCGGTCTTTTCGATAACCGATGCGCGCGTGGCCTCGGGTTTCGCGATTTCTTCCTTCAACGGGTAGAGGTCGACGCAAACCATGTCGATGTATGGAACACCGATTCGAGCAAGTTCGTCCATATCCTCGGGCGAATCTTTCCTCGCCAGAAGCGCCGCGTGAATTTCGCGCGAGAGCGTAACGACTCGGTGGCCGAGAATCGGCTCGCCGACGATATCGGCGACGTCCCGCACTGCAACACCCGCCGCGCGCAACGCTTTCGCGGTACCGTCGGATGCCAGAAGATCCCAGCCGCACTCGGTAAGCTTGCGGGCGAAATCGACTATTCCTTCCTTGTGATACACGGACAATAAAGCCGTTCCGGTCTTCATCTTTTCTCCTTCTGTTGTCGGGAAAATGGAATTGACGCCATTTCTGGCGTCGATTGAAAAATCAAAGAGCGGATTCATACTAAATCCAAATACCTTCAAAAATCAACCACCCCATTGATTTTTGACAAGGCCTCCGTTAGAAATAAGCCAGTACCAAAACCCTTCAACAACCGAAAAAGGACAGTTATGGAACCGACTCCCCCGAATTTGACTCTTCCAGGAAATCCCCACTACCAACCGAAATCGCTCCAAAAAATCTTCGGCTATGACAATCTGTACGTCCCCGTCGGAGAAGTGGAACTCGCAACGCTCCAGGTTCTCGGCGAAATCGGCGTAATTCCGCCGGAGACTATGGCCCTATTACGGCCTCCGCTCCTGACTCGCGGAATCACTACGACTCAGGTCGACGAAGTGGAGCGGACCGTCACGCATCACGATATCCGCGCCTGGGTGCGTCTAGCTCAAGGGCACATTCCGAGCTCTCTCGCACGCTGGATTCACGTGCCACTGACGAGTTATGACCCGCTCGACACTGCGCGCGCCCTCCAGTTTTCTCGCGCGTATGATGAAGTTCTGAAGCCGCACATCCGCGACGTCGTGACGATCTTCGCCGGATTGACCAGGAAATTCGCCGGCGAACTTCAGATCGGCAGGACTCACGGCCAGCACGCGCTTCCGATCACCGTCGGATTCTGGCTCGCAACCATTTTGAGCCGGATTCTTTACAACGTCCGCATGATGAAGAACTGTCGGAACGGACTCGTCGGCAAAATCTCGGGAGCGGTCGGCGCCTACAACGCGCAGGTCGGCCTCAGAATAGCCGATATGTGCGGCGGCAAGCACTTCGAAGCGCGCGTACTCGAAAAACTCGGCCTGCAGCCGGCGCCGATAAGCACGCAGATACTTCCGCCGGAGCCCCTCGCGTATTTCCTCTTTTCGTGCGTCATGCTCTCGGCATCGCTCGCCCAATTCGGGCGGGACTGCAGGCACCTCATGAGGAGCGAAATCGGGGAAATCGCCGAATCGTTCGAAGAAGGTCAGGTCGGCTCGTCGACAATGGCCCACAAGCGGAACCCCGTCAACTTCGAGAATCTAGAAGGGATGTGGCTTCGCACGAAAAACGAGTTCGGCAAAGTGCTCGATACGCTGATAAGCGAACACCAGCGGGACCTCGTCGGCAGTTCGGTGATGCGCGATTTTCCGATAATCGTCGTCAACCTGACACAGCAGCTGACGACGCTATTGCGGAAAAACAAACAGGGCGTTCCGTTTCTGTCGAGAATTACCGTCGATGCGAAGGCGTGCAAGCGAAACTTCGACAAAAGCGCCAAGTTTATCCTCGCCGAGCCGATTTACATCGCGCTTCAGATGGTGGGATATCCGGGAGACGCGCACGAGCTTGTCAACCGGAAAGCAGTTCCGATGGCGCAGGCGCTCGACATCCCTCTGATCGCCGCCGTAGAAAAAATCGCCGAAGACGACCATGACGTCGGCGCGGCATTGAGCGAGATGCCGAAGAGTTTCATCGAGCTCTTTAACACGCCCGAGAAATACACGGGCAGCGCGCAAGAAAAAGCGATCGAAATTGCAAGGGCGGCTGAAGCATATTTGGCAAACGGTTGAGGGGCTGAATCGAGAAATCTTTAATAATCCCAAAAGGGTCGGGCCATGTCCGACCCTCGTTTTTTTTAGTTTATGTAAAATTTGCCATCGCGTGCCGCAACCTTTATCCCGAACCCTTCTGTTGAAAGGTGCGGGATTTATCATCTATACTTTATATAATTACATGGCTTCTCTTGCCGAAAACGCCACCATAGCCGAGTATCAAAAATTCGTTAAAGACCTTTACGGAATTTCGAACGACAGGCATTTCACGACGTCCGACATGCTCGCCAATGTCGAGCGTTTTCTCATGAGAGGACTGAAAGGAATCAGAAAAGGAGACCGCGAGAAAACGAAATTTAACATCATGATTTCCCTCAGCTGGTCTATTTCTTTTATGAATCAGATGCACGTGGACGTCGAAGAAGAAACCTGGAAAAGATTTCCTTATCTATGTTCCTACTGCGGTTCATGCCCGTGCGTCTGCAAGGAAAATAAAATTGAAAAAAGAAGGAGCGTCAGTGCGGATGAAAGCCGCCGTCCGAAAACTCTGGCCGATTTCCAGAAAATGTTCGAGGAAATTTATCCTTCTTCGAAACGCACGCTCGAGCACGCCGGGATTCACCTTGCCGAGGAAATGGGAGAATTGTCGGAAACTATTCTTTCCTATCGTAGCGTCAGAAGCAACGTTGATTTCGACAATGTTAAAGCGGAAGCCGCGGACTTGATGTCCTGCTTTTTTGGTGTTCTGAATTCGATGAAACTGAATGCCGCAAAAGAAATAGCTTTCCACTTTTCCAATAACTGTCACGAGTGCCACAAAATGCCCTGTGAATGCAGTTTTGAAAAGATTCTTACCTACAAATCCTGATTACAGCAATCTCTTTTTGGCGCGGCTTTCGTCGCCTTCCCGCAGCCAGAATTTTCTTAAACGTATCGACTTCGGTGTTACTTCAACAAGCTCGTTGTCGCCGATGAATTCTATCGCTTCTTCAAGCGTCATTGTCCTCGGAACTTTCAAGAATTCCATTCCGCCGTCCGATTTCGCGCGCATATTGGAAAGCTGTTTCGCTTTGCATACATTCACTCTTATATCGTTCGCTTTCGAATTTTCCCCCACTATCATCCCTTCATAAACATCGAGTCCCGGACCTACAAAAAGCTCTCCTCTTCCTTCCGCGTTCAAAAGCCCGTATGAATTCGTGGTTCCGGTTTCGGAAGCCACCAGCGAGCCGTGCGGATTCGATTCGAAGTCGCCTTTGTATTCCTCGTATTTCTCGAAAAGAGAATTCATTATGCCTTGCCCTTTCGTGCTTGTCGCGAATTGGTTGCGAAATCCTATAAGGCCGCGAGTCGGCGCAAGAAATTCCATAAAGGCCGTTCCGGCTTGCCCTAAGCTTGCCGAATGAGTTTCCGTCCGCATTTCTACAAGATTACCCTTTCTCGGCCCGAAAGCTCCGAGGATCACTCCGGTCAGAGTCTCCGGAACTTCTATCGAAACGCGCTCGACCGGTTCCATTTTTTTGCCGCCGATTTCTCTGATAATCACCTGCGGCCGGGAAACTTGGAATTCGTATCCTTCGCGGCGCATTTTTTCAATCAATATCGAGAGATGCAGCTCGCCGCGTCCGGAAACGGTCCATGCATCCGTGGAATCCGTTGGCTCGACGCGCAAAGCCACGTCGGTTTCGAGTTCGTGCATCAGGCGCTCGCCCAATTTGTTAGAAGTCGAATACTCCCCCTCTTTCCCGGTAAATGGCGAGGTATTCACCGAAAAAACCATCTTAACCGTCGGTTCTTCTATGGCTATCGTCGGAAGCGGACGCGGATTCTCGAAATCCGTTATCGTCTCGCCGATGGAAATTTCCGGAATTCCGGCGATTGCGACAATGTCGCCCGCCGCTGCCGACTCCGCCTCAACCCGCGCAAGCCCCTCGAAAGTCATCACGGACGACAGAACGCCTTTTGCCATTTTCCCTTCGCGATTTACGCGCCCGACTTCAATTCCTTTCTTGAGAATTCCGGAATAAAGGCGGCCGACAGCTATTTTCCCCTTGTAGTTGTCGTAGGAAAGATTGACGGTGAGCATCTGCAGCGGCTCGGATTCGTTCGTTTTCGGCTCCGGTATGTTTTTCACTATCGCTTCGAAAAGCGGCTGGACATCGGACATCGAATTTATGTCGTGGTCGTATCCGGCTTTTCCCGAAATTCCCGAAGCGTAAATTATCGGGAAATCCGCTTGCTCGTCCGTGGCGCCAAGTTCCATAAAAAGGTCAAAGGCGCGGTCGAGCGCCCAGACCGGTCTCGCTCCCGGCTTGTCGATTTTGTTTATGACTACGATTATTTTGTGTCCGGCCTGAATGGCTTTTTTGAGAACGAATTTTGTCTGCGGCATGGGGCCCTCTTTGGCATCTATCAAAAGAAGGATTCCGTCAACCATTCTCATTATCCGTTCGACCTCTCCGCCGAAATCGGCGTGCCCGGGAGTGTCGACTATGTTTATTTTTATGTCTTTGTATCTTATTGAAGCGTTTTTGGAAAAAATCGTAATTCCGCGCTCTCTCTCGAGTTCGTTGGAATCCATTATCAGTTCGCTGAATTCGGTTTTGGCACTTTTTGCCGAAAAATTTTCGGACTGCTTCAAAAGGGCGTCTACGAGCGTTGTTTTTCCATGGTCGACATGGGCGATTATCGCGATGTTTCTTATTTTCATAATAATTAAAAATGCCCGCTTAGGGCTGCCTTTGTTTGGACAGGGGCTTAAGAGCAGCCAAAGAATAACACAAAAATTGGCGGATTGCAACTTAAATTCGGATTAATTTTGCCCGATAAAAATAGCAGGAGCTGCGCTAAGCCGCAATTATGGTATAATAAAAACATGATTAAAAACATATTAATCGCGGTGTTTTTGCTGATACTTGCGCTTCCCGCAGCGGCGCAAGTAAGCTCGACTGCGTCGGGCACAAATACGCGGGGACAAATCAAAGAGTCGATTCAACAACAGGTGCAAAACGCGAGAGAAAACTTCCGTCAGACAATCGAAGCCAGGCGCGCAGAACTCCAAGGGACGATACAAACCCGTCGGGAGGAACTTAAAGCGAAACTCCAGAACATCAGGGACGAAGCCAAAAGAAAAATCGTGGAGCGCATTGACCAGAGCATTTCGGACCTGAATGCCCGGATGACAACCCACTACGCGAATGTGCTTGACCAGATAGAAAATGTTTTGAACCGCATCGTATCAAGAACCGACACGGCTCAGGCGAACGGAAAAGATGTTGCCTCAGTGCGCACGGCTATCACTAATGCACAAAGCGCGATTTCTGCCGCGAGAACGGCGGTTTCCGCTCAAGTTGGCAAAACTTATTCGCTCGATATCACCGACGATGCGACGCTCAGGAATAAAGTTGGTATCGCACGGCAAGTTCTGCACGACGACCTTGTGAAAGTCAGGGATGTGGTAAAAACCGCGAGAGACGCCGTTCGCCAGGCTGCGGTCGCCTTGGGCAGAATCTCCGGAATCGACCAGCTGGTGAACAACACTTCAACGGCCACATCAACGGCAACGTCGACGGCAACATCAACAAATCAATAAAAATATGGACAAAAAATCACTTTATGCAATCATCGCCGTTGTCGTGATAATTATCGCCGGAGCATGGTTGTGGCTGAACAGCGAGAGAACTTCCGATGTTTCTGCTCCCGGAACCCAGGGCGGCACATCCGCGGGAAACGACACGGCATCGATAAATCAGGATTTGGACAATATAAACGTCGAAGAACCGGACTTCAAAGGCATAGACTCGGACTTGAATTCGCTTTAGCCAGAAGCAGCTTCGCGATAAAAAGCCCTGACTAGCTAAATGAACTGGGGCTTTTTAATTTCGCAAATATTCAATATTTCCAATAAACTTAAGAAATAAATGCCCAAATACCTTAAATGCATATTTTCCCTCGCCCTCGAACAGAAGCGTTCGATGTTTCTTTTGGTTGTTTTTCTTCTTATCAGCGTCGGGGCGCGGCTCACGGAGCCGTATCTTTACAAGGTCGTTGTCGACACCCTGACTACGGGGCTGATTAACAGGATTTTTCTAGATTCGCAGATAAGAACTTTGGTCATCGTGGTGATTTTTTGGTTTTTGCTGGCAGTCATCATGAATTTTACGGGCGCAAGGGCATCGCACCTTTCCTGGTACATAGGAAATCGGAGCTCGCAGAAAATGCATCTCTCCGGCTACCGCCGCCTTCTGCGGATGGATTATTCGAAACACGCCGCTCGTCATTCCAGCCGGCTCGTGAAAATAGTCGACGACGCCGACGTAAGCACGTGGGAGATGACCAATTGGTGGCTCGGCCGTTTCTTTTCGGCGATTCTCGGTTTCGTCGGAATGCTTTTTATCGCCCTTTCGATAAGCTGGCAAATGACGCTGATAGCGGTTTCAGTCATTCCGCCTACGCTTTGGTTCATCGCCAGGCACGTCAAAAAATACGAGGACGAGCAAAAAAGAGTTAACAGGCTTTGGGAAGAAAAACATGAACATCTCGCGGACCAGGTTTTAAACATCGTCACCTACAAGCTCAATCCGCACGAGGAGATTTTTATGGAGCGGCAGAAAAAATACAGCGACACGGCAGTTGAAGCGCAATTGGAGCTGAATAAAAGGTGGCGTATCGCCGAAACGCTGAACCCGGACGCATTTGCCCGCTTTCTCGTTCTCGGCACGGGCATATTTTTCGTCCAGAACGGCTCGATAACGCTGGGAACGCTTTTTATGTTTATGGGTCTCCTTAATGAAATCCTCGTGCCGTTGCATCTCCTTGGAGACATACTTCCGCAGTATTCAAGGCGAGCCCAGCAGATTGAAAGGCTGATTTCACTGATGTCCGAGAAAGACGGAGTCGTACAATCCGCCGAGCCCGCCGAAGTTTCGTGCGTAAAGGGCAACATAGCTTTCGACAATGTTTCGTTTTTTTATTCAAACAACGAAAAAGATTCTTTTCGCATAAAAAATATTTCTTTTGAGATAGACGCAGGCGAAACCGTCGCGATTGTCGGGCATTCCGGCTCGGGCAAAACGACTATAATGATGCTTCTTACCCGCCTGGTAGATACGACGGGCGGGGCCATCCGAATAGACGGAACGGATATCAAAAATTTCCGCGCCGAAGAAATAAAAAAACACATTGGCACCGTGCTCCAGGAAAATGCGATGTACAACGAAACGGTCGCCGAAAATATTGCCTACGGCGACCCGGGCGCGAGTAGAGAAAGGATAATAAGCGCCGCCAAGCAGGCGCACGCGCATGAATTTATAGGAAAACTCAAGAACGAATACGATACGCTGATCGGAGAAAGAGGAATTAGGCTTTCCGGCGGCGAAAAACAGCGCATGGCAATAGCAAGGGCGATTCTCAAAAATCCGCAGATAGTGGTTCTCGACGAGCCGACGAGCGCACTCGACAGCATAACCGAGAAAAAAGTTCAACAGGGAATAAATATGCTTATGAAAGGAAGGACGACGCTTATAATAGCGCACCGGCTTTCAACTGTGCGGCATGCGGACAAAATAATAGTCCTCGACAACGGCAAAATAATCGGCATCGGCCCGCACCCGGAACTTATGAAAAAATGCCCGACCTACAAAAAAATGGTTGACCTGCAAACCGAGGGATTTTTGGCGGACAGGCCATAAGCATTTGCCGACTTGCGCGAATGAGAGAATGAAGTGCGGGGGTATGTTTTTTTTCGCCGTAAGCCAGCTCAGGATGTTGAAAAGCGCAACATATGAACCAGCCCCGGAATGCGTGTTATGCTTAAGATAAGAAATGATCACGGAAATACAGGCTGTCATTCTCGGCGTTATCGAAGGATTCACGGAATTTTTGCCGATTTCCTCCACGGCGCATTTGATTCTTGCTTCCGACGTCTTACGTATAACGCAGTCCGATTACGTGAAATCGTTCGAAATAATCATTCAGCTGGGCGCCGTATTGGCGGTCGTGTGGCTTTACTGGAAAGACCTTGTCAAAATCGAGATTCTGAAAAAACTTCTTGTTGCTTTTCTTCCGACCGGAATTCTGGGATTCCTGTTTTATAAGGCTGTAAAGAATTATCTTTTGGGGAACATATCCGTTGTTCTATGGTCGCTTGCAGTCGGAGGAATTTTTCTCATTCTTTTGGAAAAATTCTTGCGAGGGACAAAACAGGAAACGCTCGATATGAACGCAATAAGCTACAGACAGTGTCTCGCGCTGGGTCTTTTCCAGTCGGTTGCAATGATTCCCGGCGTTTCGCGCTCCGCGGCAACGATAGTCGGCGGTCTTCTCATGGGAATCCCGCGGAAAACAATCGTGGAATTTTCGTTCCTTCTTGCAGTTCCGACAATGGCGGCAGCAACAGGCTTGGATCTGCTTAAAAGCGCAGGGGCATGGAATGCGGACCAAGCCGGCGTTTTGTTGCTCGGTTTCGTTGTTTCGTTCATAACCGCAGTCCTGGCGGTAAAGTGGCTTCTCAGATACATCGCGCGCCATACTTTTACGTCATTCGGAATTTACCGCCTGCTCTTGGTTTTAATATTCCTCCTGCACGGCTAACGTTCCCCGGCCGGAAATAAAATGTCAAAGACAAAATCCAAAAAAAGATGGTCTGATAAAGTAACGCGCGAAAGCAATGCGCTTGACCTGGAACGGAATATGTTTACATGGAAAGACCCGCAGCGTATCGTTTTGTCTCTTAAACGTTCCGCCAAATCAAGCGCCCGCAGGAAATCGGAGCCGTTTCGCTCCGCGATGTCGATGTTGAGTTTCTATATCAACCGCGCGGGTAAAAACCTGCCGGCAAAACAAAAAAATATTCTGGAAAAAGCGAAAACCGAGCTGCGAAAATCGTTTGGTAGGAATAAAAATTCAAAGTTTTGACTTTTTTATAATACTCAGCTGATAAATCTGCGTATCGTATCCCCGCTTTTCCGCATCATTTCTGGAAAGGCCGAGTGATTCCAGTTTTCCGTACAGTTCCTCGGCTACTTTTTCGGGGTCGACATCATCGTCGGTCAGCCGTTCGAGTTCCACAAAATTACCAAGTTCTTCAACTTCATCGAGGCAGATTTCATCGCTTCCCAGCTTGCCTTCGCGCCGTGTCTTTTTAACCTCCACTTCCGGCGCGAATCCCAGAAGCAAAAGTGCCTTATGGAACGTTTCCGGGTTCTCTATCCGCGTTTCGTATTCGGTATTGTCCAATTCGTGCGTTAACTGCTGTTTGATTGTGAACATGGCTCCCTTGTCGTCGCGGCGTATGCGAAGAACAATATCTCCTTCTTCCATTCTTTCCCAAATGGAAGTGTCTCCCGCCTTTGAATAAATCGTGTCGTGCTGACGAACGGGCGCCGAGAGAACGCATCCCCGGGTTTTTAAAACTTGTTCAAGCGCCTCAAGGTCTTTTACTTTCAATTTAACTTCGATTTCGCGCATTTATTTTATTTATTATGATTTGGGCAACTTTTTGAGGTGAAAGGCTCGTATTATCTACGACTATATTGTTTTTAACAGGAGCTGATGTGGCAAAATCTTTTGTATTCAGATGATTTTTCATTGTTGATACATCGGTGAGTTTTTCATATTTTTTTCTCGACACGTTTTTAACTCTACTTAAAAGCGTCTTATTTTTTGCCTGAAGATGAACGAAAAGAACGCTGGCGCCACCCTTTTTCAATTTCTTCTCCAATTTTTTCATATACTCCGAGTCTGACAATCCTGTCGGAGAAACAAAATTATGCGAATAGGCATGCGTGATAATAATATTTTTCCCGGATTTTGCCGCCTTTTCATAAAATTCGTAGCGAAGCTTTTCTATCATTCTGTTGGCTTCAAGTGTCCCTCTTTCGAAGACGCTCAATGCCAGGTCGTTTATGAGATGATTGTGTGTCAGCTTATATCCTAATTTTTTCGATAATACCTTCCCGACAGTTAATTTGCCGACAGCCATTGGCCCATACAAGACGATGATTTGAGCTTTTTTCCTTTTCATAGGTCATTTTTATTATAATCGTTTTTCTCGACCAGTCATTAATGATTAAATAGAAACTTTGTGGCTTGGAATCGACCTTCCGTCTCGCCCCGCCCCTCGCCTGGAAAACCTTCTGGTTTCCCAACCCGTCGCTACGCGACGGCCTTCCAATACGGGGTTGTGCTGGTCCGAATCCGGACAGGCAAAAGAAAAATCCACAGCAGGGACGGCTTTTTCTTTTCTTTGCTGGCCTCTTCAGGCTCATATTTTTGAGAATCCTTACCCCGCAGCCGTCAATACTTTTTATCCCAAGACCGAACGGGGTAAAAGTGTTGATATCTCCGTTTTCATAGTTAAACCATGTAAGGTATATCCGAAGCGTTCGTAGGATATGCCCAAATCATTTCATTCAAGTCACTTGCGGTTAAATTGTGTTTGATCGCCAGCGCAAAAATATTGATAATCTCCTCCGCGTTGTGGCCAAGAATGTGCGCTCCCACAATCTTCTCGCTGCCTTCTTCTACAAGCACCTTAGAGGCAGAGTGCTTTTGATTAATCCTGCGCGAAGAATACCAGTCAGATGTATCCGTAAAATTCACGCGGAATTTCAGGTTCTGTTCTTTCGCTTGTTCTTCACCAAGTCCCACTGATGCGAGTGGCGGAATGGTAAAAACTACTGTTGGCGTTGCGGTGTAATCCGCTGTGTATTTATTACCCTCAAGGATGTTTCTCGCAACAACATAGCCGTCAAGGCCAGCAATCGGCGTAAGTGGCAGTCCGCCGCTGGCCGCGACGTCTCCTGCTGCGTAAACTGCCGGATTTGAAACGCTCTGTAGGTATTCGTTTACAGAAATACCCCTTTTCTCCGCTTGAACGCCGCCTTTCTCCAAATCGAGCTCGCTAATGTTCGGCGCGCGCCCCGCGCCGTGAACCACTATGTCCGCGTCGAAAAATTGTTTTTTGCCATCGGAAGACGCTCTCACCATAAATCCTTCGCCTTTTTTCTCCACTGCCTCTACTGAAACGCCGAGAACCACATTGATGCCAGCTTCTTTGCTTGCTTTAGCAAGTTTGTATACTAAATCCTTATCGAATCCCTCAAGCAAACGTTCGCCTCTGTGAAGAACCGTGACTTTTGCTCCTGCGCGAGCCACGACATGGGCGAATTCCAGGGAGATATAACCGCCGCCGACAAAAACCATGCGCTTGGGGAGTTTTTCGAGTTCAAGAAAGTCATCGCTTATAAGGAGGTGCTCAGCGCCTTCCATTGGCAACTTCGCCGGTTTGGCACCCGTCGCAATCACGATAAACCTGCCTTCCAATGTGCCATCACCGACGGCTATGGTGTTCTTGCCCGTAAACCGCGCCGTGCCGCGAAACGCTTCGATGCCAGCCTTAGCAAATCCTTTTTCTTTGTTCCCGGGGTGAGGATCGGTAAACGTTCTCTTAAACTTCATGAGCGCCTGCCAGTCAATTTCCGCTTTTCCTTTGAACGCCTTATTTTCCTGCATGCGTTCCGACCAGTCAACCAAATCCGCCGCGCCCACAAGAACTTTCTTTGGATCGCAGCCCCTCAAGGCGCAAGTTCCTCCAAAAGGGCGGTTATCAATAATTGCAACGCTCCACCCGGCCCTGCGCAGATGCCCGGCGGCGGTTGAACCGGCAGAGCCGGTGCCGATTACCACGAGATCATAATTCTTCACCATTGTTTTATTATAAGTAATCTATTAATGCGTCGTAATTTATAAAATCAAAAAATTGATAGCCATAGTAAATGAGCAGCGTCATTTTGTTTGTGAAAAGCAGAATGCCGAGCCCGATCAAGAATATGCCACCGATTACGGAAATAACGCTCAAAAGTTTCGATAGTTTTGCGATATATTTTGACGCCGAGCCGACTCCCAAGGCAACAGCCAAAAACGGGATGGCAAGACCCAAAGAAAATACGGAAAGGAGAAACGCGCCCTGAATCGCGGTTGTCGTAGTTGATGCCAAAAGAAGTATTGACCCCAAAATGGGCCCCACGCAAGGCGTCCAGCCGAAAGCGAATGCCGAGCCGAGGATAAACGAACTCTTTCCCTGCCCCCTGCCGATTGCACCGCCGACCTTCAGTTGAAAATCTTTAGTTAAAAACGGCAGTTTAAGAACCCCTATGAGAAAAAGTCCGAAAGTTATCACCAAAATTCCACCGACCCTCGTAAGCCAGATGCGATAGGGCGCAAGCGCCGTTCCCAAAAATCCTGCGAGCATTCCAAAAGCGATAAACACCAAACTAAAACCCAAAACGTACAACACTCCGTTCAAAAAAATCCTGCGCTTCGCGCCCTTCGCTCTTTCCGGATCTTTCAAGTCCTCAACCGACGCGCCGCTGATGAACGCCAAATAACCCGGCACCAAGGGAAGCGTGCAGGGAGCAAGAAAAGTGAGAATGCCGGCTATGAATGCTGGTATGACAAGTGAAAAGTCCATAATTATTTTTGGCTAAAATTTATTATCGCTTCACGCTGAACCTCTTCAAGATGCATTGATGGGCGCTTTGCTTTTATCAAGGCCTCTGCTTCTTCGGGGCTTTTACCGCTCTTCACTAAGTAAGTGGCCACTAAGGTCGGAGCTCGTCCGTGCCCGTTTTTGCAATGAACATATACTTTCCTCCCCATTGCGACCAATTTCTCGAGTGCGGAAACTCCGAATTCCAATTGTTCATAATTGGGGGCCGCATGGTCTTCTACAGGCATCCAAAGATAAAAATCAACGCCGAAAGGAGCATCGAGCCGGTCTTTTTCCAAAGAAATATCGGCAGTGATTCCTTCTTTTCTCAATTTGTCGTCAAAATGCGTCTGACAGCACTGATTTGTGCCGATGAAAATGCCGTCGGTGATGTAGCTGTAGTCCAGCTCTTTAATTTGTGAATGGTCGATGTTCATAGTTTTTTATTATTTTTTACCCGGTGACCGCCGAATTGTTCCCGCAAAGCTGATAAAATTTTTCCCGTATAGGTTGGGTCTCGTTTCGATTTAATTCTGAAACGCAGGGCTTCTTCGATAATGCGCGCTCGTACTTTTAATTCTTTTGCCGTTTTCACCGTCCATGCCCCTTCGCCGGTATAACCGACCGAACCGGAAATATTCTTCAAATCATTGCGATTCGCATCAAACGCGTTTTTTAGCCAGTCAATAAGGCGCGATTCGATTACGCTCCCGTGGTTGTAGACATCGGCGACTTGCGATAAGTTCAGTTTATATTTTGCCTTTTTGAGAATCGTGAATCCCTCGGCAATCGCTTGCATCATGCCATATTCAATGCCATTATGAATCATTTTTACGAAATGACCCGCTCCGGCTCCTCTAAAAAATTTGTAACCATCCGGCACCGACAATTCGTTAAAAAGCGGCTCAAGCTTCCGAAACATTTTCGAATCGCCCCCTATCATCAACGACGCACCGTGGAGCGCTCCCTCCGGTCCTCCCGAAACACCTATGTCAACAAAATGAATGCCTCGTTTTTTGAGTTTTTTGTAGCGCGCAGCCGAATCTTTGTAAAAAGAATTCCCGCCGTCAATAATAATGTCGCCATTTTCCAGAAAATGGATAAGTCCTTCCCTTCCGAAAATGGCATCGTCCACCGGGTTTCCGGCGGGGACCATCAGCCACACGATGCGCGGCTTAGTTAATTTCTCTGCGAGTTCTTTCACCGAATACGCGCCACCCATTCCTTGTTCTTCCAATTTCTTAGTCGCATCAATAGTTTTATTAAAACCCACAACCTTCCACTTTTTGGAAATCAAGCGACGCGCGATGTTGGCCCCCATCTTCCCTAAGCCAATAATTGCGACACCGTTTGCGCGAAATGTGTTTTTTTCGTATTTATTTTCGTCAGAGATATCCGGACTGATTTTTAACATCTTCGGAGTCGGCGTGGTGCCCGGCTCATATCGCGTTAACGGAGCGATGTTCCGCCTCCATCCCTTAACAACGGGGTCGGTAAATTTCCATAGCGCTTCAACTTCTTCGGACGTTATGAACACCGCTTGTTCTCCCATTATCGCTTCGTGAATGATTTTCGCGTATTCTTCCACATACTGCGTCTTTATCTCTTTCTCGTACAAAAAGAAAGAAAACACCCGTTCTTCAAGCATTCGTTCAAACCCCGGTTTCTTTGTCCAAAAATGAATGGTTATCTCGTCGTTTGGCTCGATGCGGAAAACGATTTTATTCGGTCCATGCGAACCTGCCTCGCAGAGCAAGCACGCTGGCGGATGCTTGAGTGTCAAAACAATTTCTTTTCGCGGTTCCGCAAGCCGCTTTCCGGCTTCCATAAAAATCGGAATGCCTTTCCAGTGCGGATGCAGAAGTCCGGTTTTTAACGCAAAATATGTTTCTGTTTTCGAGCCGGGTTTGACGCCGCTGATTTTCTCATATCCCCTATATTGCCCCCGAAATGTATCGGTTTTCACCGTGCTGGCGGTCCAAGGAACGAGGGTTCTTAAAATTTCTGCGCGATTTTCTCGGACGAATGCCGCGCCGGGCTCCAAGTTGTTGTCCATTGTAATCGCGGCAAGCATGGAAAGCATGTGATTTTGCCCTACGTCGCGCAGTGCTCCTACCGCATCGTAAAAACCACCCCTGTCTTCAACTCCTATAGATTCGTGAAGACGGACATCGATACGTTCAATTGTCGTGTTATCCCACGCGCGCTCGAAGAGATTGTTGGAAAACCGAAAATTCTCTACGCCCTGAACTATTTCTTTGAAGAGGTAGTGGTCGATCCGGTATATTTGTTCTTCCTTAAAATATGAGGACAGAAGCGCTTGGAGCTTGCGCGCGCTTTTTAAATCAGTGCCGAAAGGTTTTTCTATGAGAATTCTGCTCCAGCCCCCGCTTCCGCCGCACGGCAAATTTAGCTTGACCGATGCGAGGTTTTTGAAAATAAAGCCATAATCCGGCGGCGGGACGACAAGGTAGAACAGCTTATTGGCGCACACACCCCACGATGCCTCGATCTCCGTAATCGCATCGGCGAGCGAGCGAAACGCCGCCGTATCGTTGAACAATCCTGTCTGATACTTGAAGAATTTGGCGAAACGTTCCAGTTTCCTTCGTGTCGTCTTGTTATTACCACTCATTAAAACTGTTTTTTGGACAAATTCCCTAAAACCAATATTGGTTAAATTTCTCCGTGAAAAACCGATTACTGACAGGCGATCCGGCAGGCGCTTGTGTCTGAATAAATTCCAGAGAGAGGGAATTACTTTTTTCACGGCGAGATCCCCAGTCGCCCCAAACACGACGAGGATTGTCGGGGTGTTCGCGCGCTCCTTCGGCGCGGCGATATCTTTATCTTCCACAGCATATTTAATCAGGTCGAGATTGCAGCTCTTATGTTCCGAGCACCACGCCTGGCATTTTCCTGCGATTTCCTTACTTTTGTATTTCAAACCGCATTCCTCGCATTGGTATAGAATTTGGTTCTTATTTTGAATGATTTTTACCATGTTAAGTAAAGGCACTTTTAGCCGACTTCGCCAAATTTGCCAGATAGAATGAGAGTGGGAGCAGCAACATCATTTGCATGATTGGAGTAAGCCCGACTTCCAATATCGGGATTATCGGCATTGCGGGTGCGTAGCCCCACCTGCCCGTGAGCAGCGCATGCTGTTCAATTGCAACGGCGATGACAAATCCCATCATGGCAAGCGCCAAGAAATCTGTCGCCTGTGTTACATCTTCTTTAAGAAGCCGCATAAATGCCAAAACGAGAAGCGTTATCGCGACATCGCCTACAGTGCCGATTAGACACATCGGAAAATGCTGAGAAAAAGATTCGTAGCCTACATAGAGAGAGGCTTGAGCATTTTCCCAAATAATATGCACCAGGAAAGCAATGATTGCCAGCGTTGCTATGTATTTTGTTTTCATGTTTCGTTTTGGAATCGCAAGAAAATACTGATTTCTTATTTTAATTCCAGATACCCAACCATTTGCCGGCATATTCCACCACGACATAAAGCCACAAGAAATATCCGACGACTCCTACCGTAAGTGAAATGGCGACGATATTGAGAATTTCATTGCGGCGTTTTTGGGCTTCATCCAGCGTGCAAATTTTTTTCTCGCGCCGCAGATACCAAACTAACGACAGTCCAAGAAGCGCCAACCCCGCAATGCGAAAAACCCATTTATACGTACCGTAAAGCGTGTCTGCAAGCGAAGCGGCAAGCGAAACCGACCCCAGCCCGAACAAAACGATAATCACCGGCGTTAGACAGCAAAGCGAAGCGACAATAACCGGAATGCCAGTCACTTTTAAAACTGAGTTAATGGATGTTTTCATGTCTGGGTCAATTTTTAAATTTCCCGACCTTCTCGCGGATTTCATCGATATCCATAGGTCCCCTTTTGTGAAATACAACGCTGCCGTCGGAATCTACAAATAAGGTTTCCGGCATGGAAAATCCGCCGATTGATTGATAAAAACTGTCCGAGGGGTCAAGAAGAAAAATAATATCCTCTGTAACGCCGAGTTCGTCGGTATACTTTTTAGCAACTTCTCGCGCTTCCGCCCGGTCTATGGCGATAACAACCACTTTGTTTCCAAACTCTTTCTGCGCCGCGGCGAAATCGACCAGTTCTTTCCGGCAGAACGGGCACCATGCCGCCCAGGAGTTAACAATCAGCGGCTTGCCCGCAAAATCCGCGAGGCGCACTGTTTTACCTTCAAAATCTTTCAGAGAAAAATCAGGCGCTTTCTCGACTGCCTGCCGGTCAGGCAGGAGTTGCGTTTGAGAATTTGATTCATCGGGGGCAGTACGGTTAAAAATCAACAACCAGGCGCCCCCGAGAATCAATGCGGCAATACCGACAACAACCAAAGACCTAATCATGTTTCAGCAAGGGCAATGTGTTTCTGCCTGGTTGCAACCGGTACACTTGGATACGCAGTGGCCTCCGCCGCAACTGTGTTTCTCGTCGTGCTCAGCGGCTTCAGCGCCGCACATATCGCACTTGTACCCCGTGGTTTTTCCGCCGCATTTTGCGCATTTTTTTTCTGTTTCGTTCATAGTTATTTATCTTACTATTAATTCACCGACCTTTATTAATTGACAGCCGCCGGTTGTGCGTGAATCGGACAAATCTCGCCGTGAATTTTTCTGTCGCTGTAGGCAGAGGTTGCCGCCACCGCACCCATAGCGGCGGCAGTTATATCCTGCTTGAATGAACCGAAATAATTGACCGTATCACCGGCAGCGAAAACGCCGTCAATATTTGTTTGCATCATGGCATCGGTCTTGATGTATCCGCGTTCGTCAAGCTCCGCGCCGATTGATTTTGCAAGCTCAACATTCGGCATTGCCCCTATTTCCACAAACAAGCCGTCAACAATCAATTCCGGGTCTCCTTTAAGCTCGGTCGAAAGGATTAATTTCTCCAGCTTCTTTTCGCCAATGATTTCTTTGACTTCTGTTTCCAAAATGAGTTCTATTTTATCGCCAAGTTTCTTCATTCTTTCCAAATTGATTGGCTCTGCTGTCACTTCCTTGCCGCGCACGATGAGGAATACTTTTTCTACGTATTCTGCGGCAAGTACGGCGCCCTTAACCGAAGCATCTCCGCCGCCGACCATCGCGATTGTCTTGCCGTTGTACACGGGGCCATCGCAGGTGACGCAGTAATGCACGCCTTTGCCGGTAAGCTCTTTTTCATTCGGCAAACCAAGCCGACGGCGCTCTGCCCCAACGGCGAAAATGATCGCGTGCGTTTGATATGTCGTTTTATTCGCACATATCTCAAAACAATGCTCCTGCCGCCTCGCTTCAGTGGCTTCCGCGTCGAGCACTTCAATGCCAAGTTTTTTGACCTGCTGTTTCATTGTATCCATAAGCTCATATCCATCAACGGCTTGAATGCCCGGATAATTTTCGATAGTTCCCGCTTTGGCCGTCTCGCCACCGAATTCCCTGCCGATAACCAGAGTCTTCATCCGGTATCGGCCGCTGTATAGAGCAGCTCCGAGACCAGCCGCGCCAGAACCAATGATGATAAGGTCGTATTGCATAAAATTATTGTACTCCTATCGCCCCGCCGCCGTTCACAAGAATGAGAACGCTGGCTGCCAGGAGAATAAGATCAATCTCCCAACCGGTTTTATCCATTGCCGCAAACGGCACGTGCCATTTCGCAATCTTGAAGTAGATGGCCCCGACCATTACCATCGCAAGAAGGAATGCTGCGATTTGTATATAGACGCCGAATAACATTCCTAAAGACGAAACGAATTCGACCAGACCAAGCATAAAGATCATGCTGGCCGGCATACCTATCACCTGACTCATTCCTTGAGCATTTTTCAGTTTCGGCAGTGCATGATAGATAAAGATTGCCGCAATCGCCAAGCGCAAAACGAGGAATGCGATATCGCTGTACTGACTAAGTAATATCATAGGTTTTAAATTATAATTTTAATTTTCATCTTGTTGGAAATCGTATCATTATTATTATGCAATGTTGATATAAAATCCAAAAGTAGCTTTATTTCGGCCTTTATTTCATTTTACTCTTTCATTGTCGAAAATGGCTCGGTAAATTGGGGTTTTCCGGACCTCTGTTTTGATATCTCAATATAAAATCTTTTATGCGCTGTGCGGGGAACGGGCCGCTTTCAAGATTGAACTTATCGAGCCGGCCCCAGGCGGCAAGAGCAATGTCCGAGTCGTTTCTTAAACGCATGGTAACAATGACACTACCGCCGGCAAATCCTTTCAGTTTGTCCACGACTTCCTGCGACAAATCAGAGCGGTACGAAATCCAGACATGCCCGTGCTCGAGATTGTGAACTAATTGCTCGTCCGGCAGTTCCTTACTGTAGAAAGAGACATCGGCAGGATTAGGATGGTGCGGACCAGACGTCGGCGGATCGGAATTATATTCGGGTCGCGGGCTTCCCGGAGAGATATGCTCTCTTCCCAAAATGTGGAAGCTTCGGCTGTAGTCCGGCCCTTTGGGGAACTGGCCCACTATCCAAGTTACAAGAAGATACGCAATGCCTGCGGCAACAAACAGCCACAATGCTCTTTTTGTTATTTTTTTGAGCTTTTCTCTTTTTTCCGCAAGCTCGCGCGCACTCTGTTTTATTTCGCGCGACGCCTCTTGCTTTAAGTTTGTCCCTTTAATTTGAGTGTTGTCCATTTCTTAATAGCAATTATAATGTCACCGCAAGACGTTAATTTATATGGTTTGCGATGTCAGATTTCATTTAAATAGTTCCGTGCCCGGATGTGCGGCGGCCCAAGAAAACCAGAACGTTCCGAACGGATTGATGCGCTCGACCGTGCCGTCGGCTTTTTTCTCAAAAAGACGAACTGCATCGATTTCTTTTTCGTATCGCGCAATGATATCTTTCCCTTCAAAACGATCTCTTATCTCGCCGGCTTTCTTCACCGTTTCCGGCAAATACGCTTTTGCCTTTCCGTTTACTACAATACCTAAAACAAAATCTTTATCGCATAAGCGACTATCTTTTTCCCCGACGGGGAAATACGTCCCCGGCGTAGTATAGTAATCACCATAAGGGTCTTGCCCGTAAAAACGAATCGCCCCCGTATCGCGCGAGAGTGCGGTCCCTTGAGGATGCTGCTTTTTAAATTCACCGAATCTGGTCATGTCGGAAGAAAGTACTCTAAGTTGCGTGCCGGTCATTTCCCCGACAATCGCTTCGCCCAAAATCTGCGACCATAGGGAATCAGTCTTGCGGTCGTACATGACAAGATTGGAATTCCACAGTTTTCCTGACGTTCCGAATTCCACGCGCTCGCCGCGGACCAACGGGTCAAAAACGATGCCGGAAAGACAAAGCGGGCAGTAGGTTACGAGTACGCGCTGGTCGCCGATAGTATCATTTACAATTTCATGCCAGACTAGGATTTGAAACGGGTAGAATCGTGCCGAACCACCGATATCGAGAGCTATGCCCGGCTCGCTGTCGTTTAAAAATTTTTCTGCCTCAGCGATAGAAATAAATTTAGGATTGTCTATGGACGGAATACCGTCTTTTGGCGGTCCGCCGCCGATAATCTCACTTAAGGGAACGCTGTGTTTTACACCGTCAGTAACCATAATTTCTTTTGTTGAAAATGAAGTATTGCCATCTGCCTCGCCATCAGGAATGGATATCGTTTCCGTTTTTGCTTCCCCACCACGAGGCAAATTAAAATCATCTCTTGTGAATCGTTGCCACAAAACGACGGCAATTATTCCCGCAAAAACGATTAAAACTATTGTGCTATTTTTCTTCATATATTTTTTCCCAAAGTTCCAATCCTTTTCTAAATAACCTCCAGTCTTTGCCAAGACATTTTAAGCAATTTCCAAAACGCGCCCCCGCCCTCAGGTATTTTTTATTGCCACAGGGTACGCATATATAAAGACCGCTCTCGGGTATAATACTTCCCACTTTGTATACAGTATTTTTAGTTTTATTTTCTCGAATGTTATCCATATAGTGATTAATTGATGAGCGATATTATATCGGCCTCGCTAATAT
>JACQKT010000010.1 GCA_016204355.1 Candidatus Liptonbacteria bacterium | reverse complement strand
GTACGGACCGTTCTCAGTTCCGTCGTTGGGGGTCAGGCTCTCACCTCCCCTACTGGTCGTAGCCTTGGTAGGCCGTTACCCTACCAACTAGCTGATCAGGCCTAGGCCGATCCCGGAGCGTCTTGCGACATTTACTCTTGCGAGACCATCGGACATTACCCCACCTTTCGGTGAGCTGTTTCCGTCTCCGGGGTACGTGCCAGGGTGTTACTAACTCGTTCGCCGCTAAATTAAATCATCCGTCGCTTTGATGTAATCTCAGCTTCTTCAAATTTAATTCCGCTCGACTTGCATGCCTTATCCACGCCGCCATCGTTCATCCTGGACCAGGATCAAATCCTCTGAAAGAAAACTAATTTAGGCCTTCAAAAGAAGGCTTCAAATAATTTTCATGATTTTTCTGTTTTTTTGATAAAGCAGAAAAACAGAAACAAACAACTGCTTCATTGGGACAACTGAAAAACTCTCTAATAAATTTTATCGCCTGCCGCGCGGTTTACGGGGTAAACCGGCACAGACTTTCCTTATGCAATTGTGAAAATCCGATCGCGTTCATGACGTTGTGTATTTTAGCCGACTGGCGACTATTGTCAAGCTTTAAAAGCCGTGTATAATGTAACTTATCTTTTAAAAATATGGCTAAAAAGGATATTCACCCGGAATATTTCCCGGAAGCAAAAATCCGCTGCGCCTGCGGAAAAACCTACACTATAGGTGCGACAAAAAAAGAGATACAGGTGGAAATCTGCGGCAATTGCCATCCGTTCTACACCGGCGAGGAAAAACTGATAGATACCGCTGGCCGGGTTGAGAAATTCAAGAAACGGCAGACGAAAGCATCGGCCGCTCCGAAGAAAGCGAAAGCACAGGGAAGAAAATAACGGCATTAACAAAAAACCGCCTAACGGGCGGTTTTTTGTTAATCTCCCGGCAACATAACCGAGAACTTGGAACCTTTCCCCTCTCCTTCTGATTCCGCCAAGATTTTTCCACTGTGCGCCTCGACAATTTTTCTCGCAATGTAAAGCCCGAGCCCCGTTCCGAGAATTTTTGCCTTGACACGCTCATCGCGCACGAACTCTTCGAAAATCTGCGAAAGAAGTTCTTTTGATACGCCGAGTCCGGAATCGGTTACCGAAAAGTTTATGGTCTTATTTTCTTTTTTGAGTTCAATCTTCACGAATCCTTGCGGAGTGTATTTTATGGCATTGTCTATCAGATTCTGGACAACCTGTTTCAATTTTTGTCCATCCGCATTCAGGAACACGCCTCTGTCCGGGCCGGAATAAGTGAATTCGAGATTTTTATTCGTCGCGAGCGGCTGTAGCGTCGACATTACGTCCTTAACCAAGGCGCACATATCGGTTTTGGTGAATATGTATTCCATTTTCCCTTCTTCCACTTTTCTCAAATCCAGCAGATTGTTTATAAGCTCTATAAGTCCGTCCGCGGAACTCTTAATTTTGCCGAGAACGTCCTTAACTTTTAAATCTATCGGTCCGTATAATCCGTCCGACAAAACCGAAACGAAACCTTTAATCGCCGCGAGCGGAGACTTTATCTGATGCGAAGCAAGCGACAAAAGCTGGGTTTTGAAACGGCTCAGTTCCTCGAGCTGAGTGTTTGCTTTTGCGAGTCTGTCGTTCAATATCTGCAGCTGCTCGCGCTGCTGAACTTCGATCCTTACTCCGCGAATAAGCAGGATTCCGAATATCAAAACAAGGATGAAAACAAAAGACCTGAAAATAATCTCGGCAACCGTATCGGAAAGGACTATTTCGAAGAGCGTTATCACCGCCAAGACGAATGTCAAGACTTCCGTTGCTATTACTTTAACGTTGAGTAAATGATGCCTCAAAATCGCGTATGCGGTAAAAACTATAAACGGGAAAAGAAAAACCGCTCCGAGAGGTATGAACTGAGGACTGTCGAAAAATGCAGGAAGTATGAAATTGAACGCCATCAGCAATATAAATGTAAAAAGCACCCCGAAAAAAACCGAGCGGAATTGTCGCTTTAAAATTCCTTCCGCTTTGATCGTTTTCTTCAACAATATCGCTACGCCGGAAATAACGGACGCAAGCACGACGACGCCGAAAAGCGCTATTCCTGGCCCGTTTTCTATTTTTACTATTCTTCCGCTCGGATCTATCTCCGATACCTTTGAAAAAACGAGAGGAGTGAGAGTTAAAATCGAAGTCAGTATCACGACGGGCAAAATTCCGAAGGTGTGCCATTTCGGGAAAGAAATTTTTTCTTCGGGAAAAACATACATCAGCCGGAAAAGCAGGAAAGAGTGCCAAACTCCCAAAAAAATAGTCAGCTTTATCGCCCAAAACGAGATATCGACGGGGGTTATTTTGTATTGAAGATAATTTATTGCTCCCCAAAAAATCGTAACCAGCGAAAAATAAAGGAATGTGCGGGAAGTTACGCTTTTTCTGTTATTAAAAAAAACTATAAACCCCAATATTCCCGTCGCGGCGCTGGCAATGCCGACGGACAAAAGATCCAAATTTCTGGCGAATTCCATGAATTTTGTTTCAGTTTAAAATAACGGGCTCGAGGCGCGAAGACCTTGCGCTTGGCTTGTCTCCGTATCCTATTCTGAAGAGCATCGCTATCGTTTCGTTTTCAACGCCAAGGGCAGTTCTTATGTCTTCGTAAGCTTCTTTAATAATGGAGATATGCTTATCGGAAAAATATCTGCTTTCGCCGCCAAGAATCCCCTGCATCAAATATATCACACCCGTAATAAGGTGCATGCTCAAATTCATATCCGTTGCCTCCAGCCAGATTCGTTCCATAAGCCGGCCCACTCCGACAAATGCCTCGTCGTTGTCCGGAAC
The DNA here is from genome assembly GCA_016204355.1 of Candidatus Liptonbacteria bacterium. Lineage (GTDB taxonomy): Bacteria > Patescibacteriota > Minisyncoccia > UBA6257 > 2-01-FULL-56-20 > JACQKT01. Next base: position 38,842 of record JACQKT010000010.1, on the reverse strand, counting down.
GGTTATCGCCCCCATGGCCGACCCGGAAGAATATACTTTCGAATTTTCTCTGGCTATAAACTTCGCGATACCCAACGAGTTAAGCGCTCTCGCTGCCGGCCAGTAGCTCAAAACCTTGAAAACCGCTTTTTGCGGAGGCGTCAGCTCCATGGTTTCGAGATAAAGCCCGCTTTTTTTCTCCAGTTCGTCTTTAGAAGTCCACCTAATGTCGCCGAAAAAATAATCGTGAAGCTGTCTGTTTTCAAGCATCACTATCTCATTGACGGCGGTCGCCTTTCCTATTATCGCTTTTTTCAGGGCATCCTCTATCAAAATTAATTTGCCTTCTCCTTTTACGCTTCCGGTTATTCTGTTTCTTTGCTGAGGCGTAAAAGATTTGTCCATGTAGACCTTTCTGTTTGTGGCCCTTTCCGAAATGGCGCCGTAAAGCTGTTCGTGCCTGGGATAGTCTTTTTCAAAAATGACTTTCGCGGTAACTCCGGGGTCTTCCTTGTCTGGGAAAACATCTACCTTTGAGCGATACCCGAGCGAAGAAGCGGCTATAACCATGTTCTCTATGAGCGCGCCGTGCGCGACAAGCGTGCCTCGTCCCCTGAAATTGAAAATCGGGTTGTCTTTCTCGGGGAGGTTCAAAATTAAAATTGCGTTGTCTTTGACTTTGAATTTCCACGGCTGCGAATTGTCCCCCGAAGGCGCTTGAACTCCGGCCCATAATATTTTTTTGATATTCTCGTCCATTTTTCAAAAACCCATTTTGCCGGCAAAACCGCGTCTTTTTTCGTCACGTTCGTTTTTCGCGCTTTCCAAAAAATAATCAGGGTCGAATACCGAATCAAGATTAACTTCCAATTTTCCGGATTTTATTTTTTCTCCGAGTGCCATTTTTTTTACTACATACGAAAGGGAAACTCCGGCTAGGGTCGCGGCGTCCCCCAGCTGCGGCCAGGAATAAAGAGTCTTACCTACCTCAAGAAGCGAATCAAGCATCCGCGGCACCGTTACTTCCGGGCCGGCTATTTTTGAAGCGAGTTTCGGCAATTCCTGAGGCGGAAAATTTCTGAATTCTTCGACTGTCAGGTCGCCCGCGGCGCCGTTGAAAATTTTTAGATTTGGGTCAAGATCGTATCTTTCGATATCTATAATCACGTTATCCCCGTTATCGGTCGCCATTACAACCGGTATTCCGAGTTTTTTTGCCTCAATGCGCAATCTTACTTTCATTTCGAGGTTATCGCATTCCTCCACTAAAACGTCGAGTTTCGGCGGGCCGGCTAAAAATTCCGCGATATTCTCTTCGGTTATTCCCGCCGGATAATCGATGATTTCCGCATAGGGATTTATCTGTAATATTTTCCGGCAGGCAAGCTCGCACTTGCTTTTTCCTACTTCGGTGAAGTCATATCTTATTCTGTTTAAATTTGAACCAGAAATTTCGTCGGGGTCGGCCAGTTTCATCGTTCTTCCTCCGCCCATCATAGCAATAGTCAAAGCCGCGTGGCTTCCAACACTCAGTCCGGCAACACCAATTTTGAAATTATAGAATTTTTCCTGCTCGGCTTTTGTTATAAGGTTTTTGTTCCGCGCGGTACGCAATTCCTGATGCATTTCATCGGAAAGGTAATGTGCCAGCTTTTTGCTCCATGGAAAATAAAACCAGCTTCCGGCATCTTTAGTTTCTTTTCCGCTCAAATGTTCCTTTAGGAACTTTTCGAATTCCTCCTTATAATTCTTGTCGAGGCGATACTTCGGATTTCTTACCAAAAAAAGTTCTTCAAGCTGACTGGCGTAATTGTCAATTACTTCATCAACAGCAAAACGAGATTTGAAACTCTCCAAATTTTCTTTTCCTGGCTCGAATTTTTCCAGCTTGGTCATTTTTTATAATTTTTCCTGACCCATTTCTGTTTTACTCCCTGCTTGAAAAAGAGAGGGTGCTCATATTCCCAAAAAACAAGTTTTGGGATGGCGCGTTTTCCAAGATAGCTGTGGAGTTCCCTGAATTCGGAATTTTTATTACGAAGCATAATAATTATTTCTTTAAGAGCTTTCTTTTTCAGGCTTTCTTCAGCCTTTTTGGATTTTTTTAGCTCCAGATTTATTTCCAAAAATTGGTCCTGGTGTTTGTCGAATTTGGTTATCATAGTGAACTTGCCCGTAAAAAATCCGTTAAGATTTTTCTTTAAAAGTGCTTCCCGAATCGCCTCGGGATATATCTGAAGCCCGTATAACGTCGTTGAGTAGTCAATCCTTTCATAAACATAAACGAAAGGAAGTTTATAAATTTCTTTTAGTGAATTTTTGCGGGATTCTTTTTCGAGGTCATATCCATTTGCTTTAAAAATAGGAGAAGCTTCATCAAACCCATAAACTCCTCCCCTGTCGCCGACGGCATACCGGACAAGCGGAATTGAATTGTCTCCCGTCAGCAGGATTTCTCCTTCCGGCGCCTCGAAATTTACAAAAAACGGATTGTACTGCGCGAGCGTTGGAGTTTTTTCTATGTTCGAAAAAACATCCCGGAAAAGCTCTTTGTCTTTGACCGCGAGACGCCGCATCATTATGCTCGTTGGCGTTTCGTAAGCCATTGTCCCGATTTCAGCCGTTCCATATACGTTCAAAGTGTCTAAATTCGGATTTTTCACACCCGCTTTTTTAACTACGTAGTCGCGGAAGTTTTCAGTGAACGGCTCGGCGGCGAACAGCAGGCGCACGTTCAATTTTTTGAGATTGATTCTTTCTTCGGCGGCGCTGTCCACGATATCTTTCAAAAACGGCGGGTATCCGGCGATTATCGTTTCCGCGAATTGCGGCGAAAGTTTTTTCAGCGCGTTCAGAATTTCTATTTTGTTTATTCCCGGCGTGATTATGGAAACGGGATAATCTTTGCCGCGGCTGGCTATTTCAAAAGCCTTGTAAGTTATCAGTCCGCCTATCCAGACTCCCATCCCGAAGCCGACGATTACCAAAACCGGCCCTTTTTTTCTTCTCGAATTGAGAAGAAAAAGTTCGTGTATGAGCGAAGACTCCCAGTCAAGGCGCTCGCCGCGCATAAAATAAAACGGCTCGCCGGTCGAGCCGGAAGTCGAAGTGAATACATACGGTCTTTCGAGTGTTCCGTCCCAGCACAGATCTTTCAGCGGATATTGCCTCAGATAATTTTTTTTGTCCGTAACGGGAACAAATTGGAAATCGGAAAAATTCTTTATCTTTTCCGGTGAAATTCTGTTTTTCCTCAAAAAATCCTTGTACGCGGGCACACGCCTCACCGCTTTGTGGAACAAATCCAGCGCTTTTTTTTCTCTCAGGCCGGACCAGAATCTGCCGCTACCTGTTTTTATCAGCCGGATAATGTTCTTGGAGGACAGTTTAACGGGGGCGCCTCCCACTGTTCCTTTTTTCATTTTTAACCTGCTTTGGCTTCAACCTCCACTCCTTTTAATATTTCTCTTATCTTTGAAACATTGGCATCCAAATCGTTTTCCTTCATCAAAAAATCTTCCATACCCATTTCGCGGCTCGCCTTATCCTTGTTCACATCGACGAAAGGCCACGGATTATTCAGACTCGACAAAAAAGCTATTTTGATATTTTTTGTTTTCGGATTCTGCTTTATCGCAAGCGCCGCGTCCGTGCCGGTCGGCCCCGGAGGCATGTAAATGTCCATAAGTATGAGGTCCGGAGAAAGCGCTTCGGCTTGCTTCATGGCTTCCGTCTCGTCGTGCGCCGCCGCGGTGTCGAAGCCTTCGGCCCTGAGCTTCGTCGTCATTATCTCAATAAAACTATCCTCGTCGTCAACGATAAGAATAAGCGGTTTCTTCGGCATGTTGGTCAGGACGGGTCAGTGAACGCTCTTATTTTGGAAACAAGTATGTCCAAGTCATCGGTCTTTCTTATATACCCCGCCGCGCCTATGTCTTTGGAATATTTTACATCTATTGCCTGGAGTTCCTCTTCGGGGCTGCCGAAGCTTGTCAGGAAAACTACTTTCAAGTCCTTGGTTTCGGGGTCCTCTTTCATTTTCATTACAGTCGCCACGCCGTCCATACCGGGCATTTTGACGTCCATTAAAATCAGGTTTGGCTTCAATTTTTTGGCTTTTTTTATTCCTTCTTCTCCGCTTTCCGCCGTTTCCACGCTGAAACCTTCGGCGCCCAGCTTGGTAGAAAATATTTCGCGGAAATATTCCTCGTCGTCCACAATAAGAATCAGGCTTCCGTCAGACATTTTGAAAAATCAATTTAAAAATTTTTTGACCTTTGAAACTATATCTTTCAGATCGTCAGTTTTATGTATGTATCCCATGGCGCCTATTTCTTTTGAAAAGTTAGCACTCTCTCTTTGTATCTCGTCGCCCTGATTTCCGAAAGCGGTAAGAAAAATCACCTTGATATCTTTCGTTTCGGGGTCCTCTTTCATTTTCATTACAGTCGCCACGCCGTCCATACCGGGCATCTGTACATCCATCAGAACGAGGTCGGGCTTCAGCTGCTTGGCTTTTTCTACGCCGTGTTGTCCCCCGTCGGCAGTCTCGACACGAAAGCCTGCGGCTTTCAGCTCCCGCGAAAATATTTCGCGGAAATTCTGGTCTTCGTCCACTATCAGAATAAGTGACGTATCGCTCATTTTTTTGTATTATACCACACTGTGGGGGGGGGTTAAGCCCGTCTTATCAACAAATATATGGACCGAATAAGCAGAGCAATTCTTGAAATAAGAGCGGGAGCCGGAGGCGACGAAGCCGCAATTTTCGTCGGCGACCTCGCGAGAATGTACCAGAAATACGCCCAAAAGCGGGGGTGGGGTTTTGCCACTCTTGATTCCAACGAAACATCGCTAAACGGCTATAAATCCCTTGTTGCCGAAGTGTCCGGCAGCGGCGTATACGACGCCTTCAAAAACGAGTCCGGCGTCCACCGGGTCCAGCGCGTGCCGAAAACGGAAAAAAGCGGACGGGTCCATACATCGACTTCCTCGGTGGCGGTCCTACCCATAGTTGAAGCGAAAGAAGTCGTCATAAATCCGAACGATATTGAATTCACGACTTCCCGCGCCGGCGGACCGGGCGGACAGAACGTTAACAAAGTGGAAACGGCCGTGCGTATTCTCCACAAACCGACCGGCATTGTGGTTTCATCTCGTGTCGAACGCTCACAGCACTCAAACCGCGAGAAAGCCATGGAAGTTCTGCGCGCGAAACTATTCGAAATGGAACAATTGAAAGCGTCCGGTTCTTTAACCGACATCCGCCGCGAGCAAATCGGCTCCGGCGAACGCTCCGAAAAAATAAGGACTTACAATTTTCCGGAGGATAGGATTACCGACCACAGAATTAACAAAAAATTTCATAATATAGAGAAAATATTGGATGGGGATATGGATAAGATAGTTGAGGCGTTTAGTAAAAATTAAATAATATTCAATCCTGAGCGTTAGCTGAAAGATGGAGACAATTAGATAAATTATGACGGACGTTCTTACAAAAAAACAGAGAAGTTATAACATGTCGCGGATTAAAGCTGAGAATACCGGGCCGGAGATTAAGCTTCGTAAGCTCTTATCGGGTAAGGGTTTCAAAAATTATAGAGTAAACTATAGTAATCTGCCCGGAAAACCAGACATAGTTTTTGTTAAAAAACATGTTGTGGTTTTTACTGATGGGTGTTTCTGGCATAAATGCCCTATTTGTTTTACCAAACCCAAAACAAGCATTAAATTTTGGGCTAAAAAAATACAAGGCAACCTGAAAAGAGACAAAAAAGTAAATAGAGAGCTGAAAAAGAAGGGGTGGTTAGTTATAAGGTTATGGGAACACGATTTAGAAAGAAATTCTAACCAGATACTCTCAAAGCTTGTAAAGATTTTGAAGCGTTAGTTGCGTTTCTTGGTGTTGCGTATAAATTTTTAGCAATGGCCGCCGCCAAGGGTGGCGGTACGGCGTTTCCGATTTTTTGGTAAACCCCTCGTTTACTTCCTAAGAAAATATAATCCTTTGGAAACCCCTGAATTCTTGCACATTCAATTTCAGTTAATCGTCTTATTGACTTGTCATTATATCTAACAAGTGCATTAGCTCCGTCTTTATAGTAGCGGGCAGGGATAGTATATGAAGGAGAACCTACTTTTATAAATTGCCATCTAAATCCAAGCCCGCGCTTTCTGTTTTCTTTTTCTCTACGGCGAAACCCTTTGATAAGTTTTCTAGAAAAAAAGTACTTCTGATCTATTAGCTGTTTCTTTAATAGAATTTTTGAAGATATAACTGCTCTAATATTATTGCCTGATGGAAATATAATTGGTTTGTTAAGGCGGGTGCCTATAAAAACAACTCGTCTCCGTGCTTGGGGCACGCCAAAATTTGAAGCATCCAAGACTCTATATTCTGACTTATAGCCTATTTTTCTAGCTGTATTTATGAATTTATCTTTCACTAATGTACCATCAGACAACTTTGCTGATAATATACCAACAACATTTTCGCAAACGAACCACTCTGGACGTATTTTAGCGACTATACGCAGAAATTCCTGTGGCATATTATTACGAGGATCTTTTGGATTTCTTTTCCTTGCTCTTGCTATACTAAATCCCTGGCACGGTGGACCGCCAATGACAACATGAACCTTTTTCTCTCCTAAAAGTTTTTTTATTTCTGTGCCACTTACTCCGACTATATCTTCGCATACAGCTTTGGCTTCGGGATGATTGGTTGCAAATGTCGCTAGGTATGCTGGATTTATGTCAATGCCGAGTAGTATGCGGAAGCCGGCTTTCCGGAAACCGGCACTCATCCCTCCCGCGCCGCAAAAAAGATCTATGACATTTTTAACAACCATAGATATTATTCTCGGTTTTTTCTGATAAGTTTTAACAAAAGTTCAATAATGTCAGGTATCTTGAGGGTTTTTAATTCACTACGATCATCAAGGTAATCAATAATTTGGTGCGTATTTAAATTAGCTTCTCTCCTGAAGCGGCCTATCAACGAAATAGCTTTTAATACAAGTCCTTTTTGTTCTCCATCAAAAGAAGAAGCTCTATCCGAAAGACTAGATACTAATTTACTAAATTCCAGTGGCCGGTTCCTTCTTGTGTCCCATCGCAAATCTTTTTCGCTTGAGAATCTTTCTTCCATAAGATTATAGACTAGATTCTCTATTACTTTTCTAACAAGCATAAGCACGGCGTTAGGGAGATTATACTGGAAAGCAATGTTAATTTCGTCCTCTAACTTAAAATAGAAAATCTCAGGATATTTTTTGCCAAAATCAATGAATGTCTGTCGCGGTTTGGGTACGATTGACTTTGGCAACACTTCTTTTAATGTTTTTGATTTCTTTTGTCCTTTTCCTTCTCTTTTATGCTTTCCTTTGTCTTCAACAGCCCTTCTTACAGTGCCAAAAAATTTAACTCCGTCTATTGCAAACTGCCGAAGATCGCGGAACTCGACGTTATCTACTACACCTTCTCGTGTTGATGTATCAACTATTGCTGAGTTGCCTTTTTGGCTAATCCGTACATAACCAAAAACTAGTGTATTGTCTGGAATAATACTGGGGCTATCCACTCTTAGAGAATCAAGCTTCAGCCAATCATTTCCTGAATCACCATATGGTTTAACTCTCAAGTTATCGCGATAAAGTTTTATACCTCCCCAGTCATCCAGAAATTTCTTTATCTCATCTACTTGTATACCCTGCAGACTTACGCCCAACCGATCGTAGAGACCCTTATCTCTTGGCAGAAACCAAAAATTAAAATCCACAGGCCCACACGAATACCTTGTGGTTTTTATTTTTGAGTATTTTTTACTTCCTTTGGGAGTTTTGATCCGGTATTGAAGGTATCCTTCTGCATCAAGCTTAGCCTCGAAATAATAAGGCGCGACCCTCAGGAATCTACTACTTAATCTCTGATCGCCGATATCAGGAAAATCTGGAACATGTACACTAATCCCAAAGTTATCCGGCTTTGAAGTTGGCGGAGTAATCAGTTCTGCTTCACGGATAAATTTCTCAAGAAGCTCCTTATCCCATCTCTGCCGTAAACCTGATAATGTAATAGTAGTGCCGTGTTCGGCTTTCTTCTTACTAGAAGACTTGAAGTCAACGGGTGTTTTCTCAAAAGAAGCACCTTCTTCATCAAACCTGTTCCAGTCGATGAATAACCTATAACCTTTTGTCGCCCCTGCTGGTTTTGTAATAAGCTCGAGTGCTTGTGCCAGTGTGGAAAACGCAAATCTTGCGATACCTTTTTCACCAATCTTGCGACGCTTATATTTTTTAGTGAAAGGTTCATGTAATTTATTATCAGTTGCCGTCGTCATCCATCGATCTCTAATATCCTCTTCTGTCATACCGGTTCCATCGTCACTGATGATGATTTTCCCTCCATGATGAGCTTTTATCTCTTCAAAAGAAATATTTACTTCTTTTGCATCGGCGTCGTAGGCATTCTTAACAGCTTCTATTAACGCAATATTCGGGTTAGAGATTGATTCTCTTCCGAGAACCCTCACTAATCTGCCACTAGATCCAAAATATAACAGATGTTCTTTCTTGAATTCCATATATTTTATTGTAGTATTGCTACAAATCTATCTGAAAACTTTTTATCAGTTGCCGCAATACCAAAAACTTTCATAGAAGCTATCTCGCGAATGCGTCGTGTAAATACCTCTCCATATTTTTCTATCATTTTTGCTGTTTTCAAATCCTTTGTAACACCTACAAAAGTATTCGCACCCACTAGTCCTGCGCGTACTATATCTCCTGTTATTGATTTTCTAGTATCTGTAGATAATTCAATTTCAATTATAACAAGAGAACTTCTTTTAAGTAAGACAAAATCGGGTTGATAGTAAAGAATCGGACTCTGATTTAGAACAAGTCTCCTGTTATCCAGAATATCACATTTCGCCGTGCGGGCAATATTCCAGATTATTCTTTGTACTTTCTCTGTTAATTCTCTAGTTTTCATTTTTACTTCCTCCCCAAAATTATCCTTTCAACCCTGAATATTGTAGATACTCTAGTCTTTTATTTCCCCTACGGGAGGGCTTCACATGCAACGCCATCGCCGTCTCTATCTAAATTATGAGGATCGTCGTTTGGCCCGCCTTCTGATTCGAAAAATTCTTGTGCTTCGTCTTGAGCAGAAAAATCAGAACAATCATAGTCGCCGGAAGAAAACGAACGCTCTATGGCGGGATTGTCGTAACGCTCGTAATTCCCAACTGGAGTTATACGTGTATCTAATCCACTGTCGGAAGAAGTACCAACATTCAACCACCAAATTCCTCCTATGGCTATTACACCAATTAAACCGTAAGTAATAAATTTGTTCATATTTAGTATTTTTCTGAAAAATAAGGCGGCTTTCGGCTTTTAGTACAAATTCATTATACAACATCTGCGCCGGCTTAAATCAAAAATAAAAAACAGGTCTGGGGTGGTTACCAGACCTGCGAGTCGAAGCATTGCGCTTCGGGATGTTTCAGGAGATTTCGTCTGCGGTTCCGACGCCGAGGCCGGTGTCCGTACCGACCTTGACGACTATGCGCCCTTTTGTCTGAAGCAAGAGCTTGATAAACGCGTAGGCGGCAACGCGGTTGATGTCGTCCTCGACGGCGCGCGAGTTCAGGTGCGACAGCGGCTCTCCGGTGCCGGAGATCTGCATGAGCGCATCCACGGCGCTGTAATGACGCTCCTCAAGGAAGTTTTCGATGTGCCGGAGAACGCCCGGCCTCGAATTTTTCTTGCCGAGGACGTAAGCGAGCCCCCATGCGCAGAGAGCACCGATAAGCAACTCGTCGAAACCCGGAGAACTCTGCAGTGTTCTACGCGCCGCGTCCCCACCCTGATAGTCAGGACGACACCCGCATTCCCACTCTTTGTGGAGCGCCAGTAGCCACTCCGAAACGAATCGCGGATATGGCGGGTCGTAGATACCGAACTTCGGCTCTTTCAGGAATTCTAGCGCTTCCCGTGCGGCCGCCAGATACCCGGGATACATCATTTTCTCGGGATCCAGATGCCTAAACCAGTGCTGCACGAGGACTTGCTGCGCCGTTCTGGCTACCTTGGCGTTCAGGTTGCCGCCTTCCTGGATATAGAACCTGACCCACTGGCCGACGCTTTGCGACTTTTTCTCGTCGCTAAAGGCGGCTTCTCTCGCAAAAGGGGCTACGTCTTTCCCGCCGTGCAGCAGGCCCACCTTCTCCTGCTCGGTATGCACGGCCGCGTAGCGTTTCGAGAACTCGTCGAAGTCTTTGATGCTGTGAAGCTTCTCGCCGTTCCTCCCCGATACAGCGCTTACGGTACTCAAATGCGGGTTCATCTTTAATCTCCTTGTCTGGCCGCCATTTTCCGGCGGCATTTTTCAAATACAACAGTTTACAGTCCAAGTTGCCGGGCTGCACTTAAATGAAACTGCGAAAGATTTTTGCGGTCAAGGAGTAAATTGTTAAAAACTCTCGGAAGAGAAATTGCGCCTAGGCAGTCACGATACAGCACAGCCCTAAATTTCCCTTACGTCAAAATTTTCTATCCCCTGCCCGCCGTTGGTGAATAAAAACTCTCCTTCGATTTTCTTTCCTGCAAGGACTTTCGGCAACCAGTGTGGGTCGTCAACCCACATCTCATTGAAGGGCAATTTGTCCTTTTCATACCATGCCGGGCGCATTTCTTCCGATTCTACCGGCTCGCTTTCCCATTTTTCGGTTAAAAAAATATGAACTTCCTGATTCCATCCAGGATTTTCCTTGAAAGAAAATTTTATGCTCCCGCATTCCTTCAAATCCGCCGGATTTATCGCAACTTCGATTTCCTCGTTTGCCTCCCTGACGGTCGCGTCTTTTATGTTTTCGTCCGGAGCGACTTTGCCGCCCACGCCGTTCCATTTTCCCGCGCCGAACCCGCGCTTCTTCATCGCAAGGAGGACTTTGTTTCCCTTAACCAAAAAACACAAAGTTGTGATTACCATCTTATTTTTATGATTTTTACATTCTAACATTCTGCAGAATGTTAGACCGTCACGGAACTCATTCGTCTATCCCGTAACGCTTGTAGGAGTGAACTTTGAATCCTTTGCCGAACCAATGTTCGATCTCGTGTTCTGCTTCTTCGGGAGTTTCGGAGGCGTGAATCAAATTCATTACTGCGCGCTTTTCCTTATTTGCCAAAAGCGGAGAGTCTATCGAGAAATCTCCGCGGATTGTTCCCATTTCCGCCTGATAACCGAATGTCGGGCCGGCAATCTTCCTGACAACGTCGACAGCGTGAATGCCCTGCACAACCATTTTTACGAGGGGCGCGGACACCATGAAATCCACCAGCCATTTGCGGACCATCTTGCCTATCTCGACGTCCTTGTTCGTTCCCAATTCTGCAAGCGGATCAACTCCGTATTTCTCATAAGTTTTCAGCGTTTTTTGCCCAAGCCGAGTTATCCAGGCCCCGTCTTTGGGATAATGATTGTCTATTTGTTCGTGCGTCGGCTGGAACATTTCCAAAGCCACAACTTTCAAGTCGCGCTGTTCGAACCTCTTGATTATTTCACCGACAAGTCCCTTGCGGACGCCGTCCGGCTTTATAAGCACGAATGTTATTTCTTCTTTTGGATGTTTCATGTTATTTTTTGTTTTTCTTTACTTCCAATCCTAACCCACCCCACACTTTTTTACAAAAGTAAGGGGCAAGTCCAGCTATTACTCTTTAACAATTTTTATGCCGAGTTCGGTTAATTGTTTCTCATCAACCTCGGACGGCGCGTCCATCATCGGGTCGCGTCCGTCGCCTGTTTTAGGAAAAGCGATGACTTCGCGTATATTCGGCTCGTTTTGAATAATCATCAAAAGACGGTCGAGCCCTGGAGCGATTCCGGCGTGCGGCGGAGCGCCGTATTCATAGGCGCGAATCAGATGCCCGAAGCGGCTTTCGGTTTCTTCCGGCGTCAGCCCCATTATTTCGAAAACTTTTTTCTGCACTCCGGGATTCGATATGCGTACTCCGCCGGACGCTATTTCGTATCCGTTGCAGACGAGGTCGTATTGCTGGGCACGGAGATTTTCCAAATCTTCGCTGTGCATAAGTTTTTCAACGTGCCCTTCTTTCGGCGCGGAAAAAGGATTGTGGGAAAAAGTAGGCTGGCCCGTATTCGCGTCCCGCTCGAAAAGTGGGAACTCTGTCACCCACGCGAACGCCAAAACATTAGGATCTTTTTCTTGCCCTGAGTTTGTCGAGGGGTTTCGCAAATCGAATTTGTCCGCGCCGAATTTTTTGAGCGCCTCTTCGTGCGTGAAAACCGGAAAGGGCTTTTCCTGCACTTTTTTGCCTAGCGATTCGACGACATGAATCATCAGCCCTTCCGCCATATCGCGTATTTCTTTTTCGGTAACGAAAGACATTTCCATATCTATCTGCGTGTGTTCCGGCTGGCGGTCGCCTCTTGTATCTTCGTCGCGCACGGCCCTCGCTATTTGGAAATACCGCTCAAAGCCGGCAATCATCAGAAGCTGTTTGTACTGTTGGGGCGCCTGCGGGAGCGCGTAAAATTTTCCGGGATGCATCCGCGAAGGAACAAGAAAATCGCGGGCGCCCTCCGGCGATGTTTTCGTCAAAAGCGGCGTTTCGATTTCTACGAATCCGTTTTTATGGAGATATTCGCGCACCAAAACAGCGACTTTATCGCGCATCAGGATATTTTCTTTCATTCTTTCGCGCCGCAAATCGAGATATCTGTATTTCATCCGCACTTCTTCGTCTATTTCGTAACCGCTGTCGTCAACCGAAATCGGCATCGCCTCGGCGCGGCTCAAAATTTCGAGCGTTTTTGCCTGAACTTCGTAGGCGCCGGTCGGTATTTTGTCGTTGACCATCTTCGCCGGGCGCTTTTTGACAAGCCCGGTCATTTTTACGACGTATTCAAGCCTAAGTTCACCGGCGTCTTTTATGTCCGGCCCAAAAACAACCTGAACGATGCCGCTTCTGTCGCGCAGGTCTATAAAAACAAGTTTGCCGTGGTCGCGCCTTGCCTGAACCCAGCCGAGCATTTCGACTTCGTCTCCTTCCTTTTCAACTATTTCAGATGAAAGCGTCCGCATTATGCTATAATATAAATCAATGATGGACTTTTCACAAATGCTGATTAACTTCGGGGCCGCTTTGGCTTTGGGCGCGCTAATGGGACTGGAACGTGAACTCGCCGGCAAGGAAGCTGGCATACGCACTTCGCTGATGGTTTCGGGAGGCGCGTCGCTTTTCGCAATGATGGCCTTAGTAGCTCCACGCCTCGTAGCCCCCGAGAGTTCGGGTGCGGCTTTGGCAATATTGGCCAACATCGTGGTCGGCATCGGCTTTCTCGGAGCAGGCATAATTTTGAAAACCGAGGAAAGAGTTCACGGACTTACAACCGCAGCCGTTGTCTGGGCGACAGCCGCAGTGGGAGCATTCGCCGGTATCGGATTCCTTGAATTCGCCGCGACAACTGCCGTTATCTTCGCAGGCATATTGTATGTTCTTCGAAAACTAGGAGTAGCCGAGAAAATAAACACACATAACGTTACCTAGTCAGTCCAAAACCTCCAGTGCCGTTTAGCCCAATACGGTCCCGCGTAAGCAACACCGACTCGCGGGCCTTTTTTTATTTTTGAGGCGGGGATTTTAATTCCTCCCTCGGGGCTGAGTCCTCGGGACGAACGCCTGTCTTCCAACCATAAACCGGTTTTTTCCGAAGACGGCAAACCGCTGAATTTTCCTCCAACTTTCAAAAACTTCGCCAATCTGGCAGGTCCGTTTAATTTTATGACTTCGCCGTTCTTTCCCTTGCCCAATCCGCCTCTTATCAGAACCGCCGCCGGATATCCAGCTTCGCGGGTAACGATATTGATAAGCCAGTGCATCCCGTAAGTGAAATAAACATACCAATGGCCCGGCTTGCCGAACATCGGCCTGTTCCGCCCGGTCATTCCCCTGCTCGCGTGCGAAGCCCTGTCTTTATGCCCGTCATATGCCTCGACTTCGGTTACCATTAGGGCGATCTCTTTCCCCCGCCACTTACGGACGATAAATTTGCCAAGAATGTCCTTGGCTACCGCCAAGGTGGGACGATCGAAGAATTTTTCCGTTAGTTTTTTCCTTTTCATCTCCTATTAGCATCATAATACCCAAAAATGCAGGTTTTTCAACGTTTTCCAGGTTAAATGTTGACAATTTTTCTGCCGAATGCTAAACTGTCATCGAATTGAATAGGCTTTTTACTAGGCTCGCTAAGTGCGGGTTTTTTATTTAGCCCATCGCTGAAACGTAAGTTCCGGTGGCAGCTAATAGCCACTGATTATGCAAACACTGGCAATAAAAGCGCTGACAGCGGGATTGGCATTGGTAAGTATGGTTTCAAGCAACAGCACAGCCGTTGTTCAGATGCCGAACACAGCCGCCTCCACTCCAGCAATATATTCATCCAAACCGATCGTGGCTTTCGAAGACGAATCACCTTTGGATTATTGGATAAGAAAATTGGTTCTTTTGGAATCCGAAGGGAAAACCGATATCAAGGTCCTCGACCATAACGGTTTGCATTCTTTCGGATGCCTGCAGTTCCAAATGAGCACATTCGAGGAATACGCCTTAAAATACGACCTTATCTCCGATGGTTCTTCGGTGGAGGAAGCCATTTACGACTGCGAATTGCAGAAAGAGATAGCTAAACGAATGATTCGGGAAAACCGCAACAACTGGCGCAGATGGTATACGTCCGTAATCATAAAAGGGCTGGGATTGCCGCCGAAAGAAGAACATTCCATTTTGCTTTCATTAAAATAAAAATCCCGATGTACATCGGGATTTTTATTTTGTCGGCAACCCGTAAGCCGGATTCTGTCGTGTCCGCATTTCTGCGGACAGGGCAATCATCTATCTGGGTCCTCGATTGCTCTCGGACTCTAGCGGCGCTCCCCGAATTGCTTCGAGGCTCGGCCTTGCACCCTGTAAGGATTTAGCCGTTTCATCTCCGCTTTTTATCCCTATCGCGGAGCTGGACCGTCTAGCTTGGGATCGGGTCCTCCATTTCCTTTCGGGAATGGACGTTTCTGCTCGCACCTCTCGCATTGCTGCGGCGGGTTGTTAACCCGTACGCTTCCGAGCACATAAATTTCTTTATGTGCTACGGTGGTGTCCGGACTTTCCTGTCCGATGTAACATCGGACCGATTACCTGGATTACCGACAGAGGAATACTACAACAATTTCGGGAAAAAATCAAATAAAAAAAGGCGGCCGCGAGACCGCCTTTGAGCGAATAGGGAGGAAGGCTTCGCTAGCGAAGCAGGTAGACGCCTATGAGAATAGCGACGATGCCCGCCATCTTGCTATACGTAGCTGCCTCCTTAAAGAAGAATATGCCGCCGAGAGTAATGAAGATGAGCATGAGTCCGATGACCAGCGGCAGATAGACGCTCATGTCCCACTTTTCGTTATTGCTTATGAGCATGCTGTAGGAAATCATCGCCACGCCATTGAGCAGGCCGGCGACTATTCCCAGAAAAACTGCTTTCGTCGAGGGCACTGCTCCGAACTCGAAAAACTGGCTTCCTGCCCCAACAGCAACGGCCGTACCAATCACATACATGATTGCCGTCATTATCGGAGTAAGTTGCGCGGCTTTCGAAACAAGCGGCCAGGAAAAACCCAGCGCGCTTATCGTTGCGAGAACAAACGGCATAACTGCGTAGCTATTCATGTGAAGCTCCTTTATTTAAGTTATATGTTGCAGCTTTTCTTTTAACACAAAATAATAAAAATGTCAAACGAATCACGAATTATTTATGAAACCCCAAATCCGCCGGATTGTCGTCGCCGGAAATTCTTTTCACTTTTCCTCCTCTTTTTTCAAAATCGCTTCGGAGACGAGAGACTCGCTCCGCTAATTCCACTGTTTCTTCCAGCAATTCTTTTCTCTTGATTGTCCATTTGGACCAATAGTCGATAACAAGCTTGCTGTCGCCGAACACTTTTTTAATTTTCTTTTTCCCGGCTATCTCGAGCGCATGATACATCGCAAGCAATTCGCCGTAATTGTTCGTTGCCGAAGAATCGAGAAGATATTTTCCGAATTTGTTCAAAAGTTCTTTCGGAACGGACTTATGCAAAAGATTTTTGCCTTTTTCATCAGTAACGCTTATCTCAACTCCCTTTCCCCTGCCCGTTCCAGCGTCGAAATAAATTCCCGGCTGCGGCTTCTTCAATATCTTAATTTCGTAATTCGCACCCAGCTTCAGCCATTTTCCCGCTTCCTCCTTCGTTTTGAATCCTTTGTATCGCGCGCCTTCTTCTCCCGAAACTATTTTTTTGCAGTCTTCCCAATTGCCCGCGATTCCGTTCTTCCCGGTCCGCGGCACGAAATAGGCATAAAATTTATTTCCGCCCGAAGAACTCATGCTAGAAAGTGCGGTTCTCCGGCTCTTTCAAAAGCTTCAGAAAAACTTTGTAAGTCGTTCTCGCGTCATCAATAGCTCTGTGTGCCCTGCCCTGCTCAAGCCCAAAATATTTTGTTAATTCCAAAAGCGATACATGAGACAATTCTGGTTTGCCGGCAAGTTTTTGCCACCCGAGCGAGAAAGTATCGAGTCCTTTGTAATAATAATTCGGGCTCAATCCGCATTGCTCAAGCGCCTTTCGGACATGCATCCAGTCGAAAGCGATGTTATGTCCAACAAGTATGACACCGTCGGTGTACGATAAAAATTTTTCAAGGCCGGTTTTCAAGTCTACTCCGTCCCTTGCCCATTCTTCGGGGTCGTATCCTACTATCCCCAAAGAATCTTGGTCGGCGTCCTCAAGGCGCTCCGGCTTTATTTTTATGTCACATTCCTCGATTACCTCGAAAGTTTTCGCCTTGGCTTTTACAAGTCCGATTTCGATAATTTCTTTTTTCAGATCGAACCCTGTAGTTTCCGTATCGAAAAAAACGAGGTCCGCTTCCGCTATATTTATTTCGAGGTCTTTTGCCATGATTGGCTGATTATATTACATTGTCTTTTATTTTACGAATTTGTACTTTAATCCGGAAAATTGCCGATTTCAGCAGCATTAAAAACAAAATTTTGTATCTTTTCAGGCGCCAAAATATATTCATAGAAATTCCGCTTTATAGCACTGGTCGCAGTAAATTATTTCCGGTTTCTCCGGAGAAAAAGTTGTTTCAAATTCGCTCGGGCAGGAACCGTCGCCGTGAAAGTGAACCGATGTATTTGTATATGACATTCGCGATTTACCATTTGTGCTTTGTTTTCCTTCGCACATACAGCTTCGTCTCCACAAATTATAGCCATTTCGCCATTGCAAACGCTGGGAATATCTGCAATTTGGACACAAACGTGGCAGGGCAACATTCATTTTGCGATAAAACGCCAATTCTTCCGAAGTAAGCCGGAAAGCTGAAGTGCATCGTTCATTGCACCCGCCTTTGTGAATACAGCCTATTATTTCTTTCAAAACATCGTCGGAAACGTCGCGAATATGGTCAGGTAGATTTTCCGGTTCCAAAGAAATTTTATAGGAGTGTTCTTGCGGTTCGCGCCATTTCCATCCCTCCGAAATCACTTCTTCTTTGGTTTTCGGGCTGAAAGTGAACGCCCACGAATCATTGAATGGATAAGCCGAAAGTTCCGTTGGAAAGAATTCGCCGTATTTGTATACCCTGCCCTTTTTGTCCATATAGGGCATTTCGTCCATATGCTTTTTTATTTTCGGAAGCAGATTTTCATATTCCTCTTTTGCGTATTGCTTGTTCAAAATACAGTACTTTTTGTTTTTTAAGCGTATGCATCCAAAAAGCATGGACGAATTCTCGATCCAATTGCAGTAGGCGGCATCTTGCGAATTTCCTCCGCCAGCGGATAAAAAAACCCGCTGCGAACGCGTGACTCCGAAGATTTCGTACATAAGCTCCGACATGTCTCCCCCGCCGGTTACATCGTAGCTGTCTTTGAGACTTAAACCGCCGAAAAAAAGATATTTACAATTTTGAACGTCATCAAGCGCAGAAAAACATGATTTACAATTTTTCGAATCCCTTATTATGTCGCCGGTAACGTTCTGGCTATTGATAATATGGGCGTAGCGACGCGGAAGAGAAAGATAGAGGGCGCGAAATTTTTCTTTGGCTTCTTCGAGCCGTTTGTAACTTCCCAAGTCCCAATATTCCATTTGTTTCAAATATTCGTCTTTGGAGAGTTTTTTATTGAAAATACAATATTTTTGCTTGCGGATATTGACGCAGCCAAAACAATCGGAGCACCCCACGCAATCAAATAAAAAAGAGGAATCAAAACAATTATCGGCGAAATATCCGAAACGCACTTTATACAAGCGATTGCAGTGAAGTGTTTCGTAAGCATGGTCTGAATTATCCGTGACGTAGGAATCATATGCGTTCCGCGAAAAAAGGAGCGCGAAGCAATTTTGTGAATCTTCGGAAAATAAACTCCAAAAAGTGTAATAGCAGTTTTTGCAACTTACGCAGGCGTGTGAAAAATCGCTGTTTACGATGCTTGTGCCGGTCATTGCCGGCCTTGGAACAGCTTCCATAAGTTCCCGGTATTGCAGAAAAAATGGTTTGTTGAAATCATAATCCAGCCCGTAATCCAATGAATCCCATTTGTCCGAATACCAACACTCGCGGCAATAGACGACAAACCGGTCTTCTGCCGGATGAATGCCGACAACGGACTTGCCGCATAATTTACAGGTATTGCGATACAATAAATGACTTTCTCTCCAAGCTTCGCGCCTCATATTGCGACAAAGCGGGCACCAAGTCGGCGGCGGGACGTCTATTTTTTTGTAGAATTCGAAGTCTTCTGGTTCAACGATGAAGTTTTGTTTGCAACTCTGGCAGGCTTGCACTGAGTCTGTTGAATGGGTTTCGGAGTTCATTGCGTAAATTACGCCACTTCGGCGTTGTAACAGGCCTCGCAATACAAAATCTCTGAGGCATCTGGGCGGTAATTCGAACGAAAAAAG
The DNA here is from genome assembly GCA_016204355.1 of Candidatus Liptonbacteria bacterium. GTDB lineage: Bacteria > Patescibacteriota > Minisyncoccia > UBA6257 > 2-01-FULL-56-20 > JACQKT01. The sequence goes on along the minus strand of JACQKT010000010.1, from coordinate 19,824 downwards.
TTCGGACATCTGCCCTCTGGATGATGGCTGTGTATTGCGGTATTTTGCGATATTTGATAATCGCACCGGCATTGCTGCGAATCAAAAAGCCTGGCCGGGCCACGCGCGGCCATACGCCGGTCATGCCGGCAATCGGGGCAAACTCTCGGGAGCGGTATATCCAACCGCTGATAAAACTGCAATTCCGCTGGAATAATGCGGTAGTTTTTCTTGCAGTTCGCGCAGACAAAAATTTCTTTGTTTATGTCGGCGGTGTGAAAATCCCGTATTGAATCCGGAATGTCTTTCCATTGCGCCGTTTCTTTTCCATATGTGCCTCGCGGATATTCTTCCCAGCCGAATCCGAACTCCGCGGCCTTTTCTTTTGTGAGAGGAAACTGTTCCTGCGCAACTGTTTCGTTATACCCGAAAGGACTCAACGAAGACGGGAAGAACTCGCCATATTTTCCTTTCGCCCTCATCTCGCTTACGATACTCCCCCGCAACTTCTCATATTCTTCTTTCGAATATTGTTTGTTCAAAATACAATAATCTTTCTTGCGCAATCCCGCCGAACCAAAGCAATGGTTGGAATTAAAACAATTTAAGGAGTACTCGAGAAATGTGGAACTCCATCCTTGCGCGCAACAGATAAGATTCGATACGTCGATGCCGGTGTTGATGGAATTATATATCATGTTCGCGTTACGGCCCGCAGTGCTGACATCCATGCAATCTTTCGCGCTTCTCCAAACGTGTTCTCCGTACGCGCAGTCTTCGGCATCGTAACAATGGAAACATTCGCGGCAATTCTTGGCATCGGCGATGTATCCTCCGGACGAACTGGGGGCATTCACGATTTCCGCGTATTTCCTCGGCTGACCGGCAATAAACTCATCAAATTTTTTGCGCATCGTTTCAACCCCGCTCGCCATGTCGAGGCGCGCTTCCGCTAAAAATTTCTCGTACATTTCTTTGCCCAGAGGTTTGTTGAAAACATAGTATTGGCGATTGCGCAGGTTGGTGCAGCCGATGCAGTCGCTGCATCCCCTGCAGTCGTAAAGAAAATACGAATCGCGGCAATCGTGGCATCCTTTGCTGTAAAGAAGTTTGTAGCCGTTATAGCAGTCGTCGCTGTCATAGGCCAATTCTGTTTGATGGGAAAACGAAAGGTCTACCGAATCGCGGCACTGCTGAACCCAGTACGAATGGATACAGCTTTCGTTGTTGGATGATTCCACAAGCATGTAGCAATCCTTGTTGTCCGCCGAAATATTCACGTATTCGGAATTGACACTGCGAACATAAATCAACGCCACTTTGGGAACTTTTTGATACACCTTGCGGACTTGTTCCAGAAAAGAAATTTTAGGGTCGTAATCCTGGCCGTATTCCGTGGCATCCCAATCGTCGGCAAACCAGCATTCGTAGCACCAAACCGGATAGATTTTGTTCGGACTGTACATTGAAATCACGCTATGCTTGCACTTATCGCACGGCCGCTTGTAAAACACGCGCTCGTTGCGGAACATAAGTCTACGCTGGGCCCGGCAAAGCAAACATATTAAAGGCGCCGGAACATCGAATTTTTTGTAAAAATCGAGGTCTTGAGCGTCTATTGCAAACGGGGCTTTGCAGTTTTTACATACTTTCGTTTCAGAATTCATTTTTTCAGCGCTTCGATCCCCGGAAGTTTTTCGTCCGCCAGAAAATCGAGCATGGCTCCCCCGCCGGTTGATATAAAACTGAATTTTTTGTCGAGTTTGTATTTTTTCAAAAACATTACTGTTTCCCCACCACCGGCGACTGAAAAAACTTTTTTATTTCCGACTATCGCTTTTGCCACAGCGAGCGTTCCGAAAGAAAACTCCTTTTTTTCAAAAACCCCCATCGGGCCACTCCATATCACAGTCCCCGCTTTACTCAACTTTCCGGAAAAGACGAATGAGGTCATCCCACCTATATCCAAAATCTTGCCGTTGCCGAATTTTACGTCAACGGGCAAAACAACATTCCGATAACCGGCAACCCGGCGGAGATTACTGATATCCTTTTTTTCTTTGTCGACAAGCGAATCTTTGACATCGACTCCTCTCAATAAAAGCAGCGTGTTCGCCGCCGCTCCCCCCAAAAGAAACCAACTCGCCTTTTTCCTGAAACGCTTCAGTACTCCGAGTTTATCGTGGGCTTTAGCGCCGCCCAAAACTATCACCAATGGCTTTTTGGGCTTTGCTATCACGCGTGATAGCAATTTAACTTCTCTTTCAAGTTCCAGGCCGGCAAAACTCGGCAAAAAACCGGTTATGGCTGCGACTGAAGCGTTTTTCCTGTGAGAAACTGCGAAGGCGTCGTTGACGTAAAAATCCCCGAGCGAAGCGAGTTTCTTGGCGAATTTTTTGTCGTTTTCCTTTTCTCCCTTTACAAAACGGAGATTTTCAATGACCAAAACCGAGCCCGCTCTGGTTTCAGCTATCGCTTTTTCTACTTTCGAAAAATCGGGACCGGCAAGGAATATTATTTTTTTGCCGAGCATCCTCCCGAGTTTTGCAGCATCCCTTTTCAGGCTGAATTTTTTTTCGGCGCCTTTCGGCCTGCCTTTGTGACTCAATATGACTATTTTCGAGGAATGTTTCAGCAAAAGGCGTATTGTCGGCAATGCCGCCCTCATGCGCCATTCGTCCTTAGTGTTGAAATCGAGCCGCAAAACAGCTGTTCCCTTTAAGTTTTTCGGCGATGCTTTGCTTAAATAGCGTATCATTCTGGTATTTTTTTGACTTTGATCATTTCTCTTAAATTATCCTCATCATCCTCAATCATTTTTTTATGAAGGAGAATGAATAAGCCTTGTCCGCCCCGACTTTTTTCCTCGGATTGAAAATCCCCAAAGGATCGAATATTTTCTTGGTTTCCTCAAAAAGTCCGTAAATTTTTTCGCCGTACATCATTTTAAGATAAGGGCTCCGGATAAGCCCGTCACTGTGTTCGGCTGTTATCGAACCCTTGTATTGAAGGACTAGCTTGTAAATCTTGTCCATAGAATCTTCGATGATTTTGCGGGATGCAGGGTCTTTTAGGTTAACGAGAGGTATGATGTGAAAGTTTCCGTTGCCCGGGTGTCCCGCGATGGTATAAATCATTTTATCCTCATGTTCTTTCAAAATTTCGTTTATCTTCGGCAAAACTTCCGGCATATATTCGGGTTTGACTATAATGTCGTCGACAAACGGTTCCGCCCTGAATCCCGGCTTGTAATCGTGCAGGAGTGCGAAACTTTTCCGCCTTATCGTCCAATATTTTTCTTCTTCCGTTTTATCCTTTACCGCCCTTACCTGAACGGGGAATTTCATCGCGGCGCGACGAACGAATTCGATTTTACGGGCAAGTTCTTTCTCGTCGTCGGAACTGAGTTCTACCAGCATTATCATTTTCGGCAACCCGCCCTTGAGAAGCATCAGAAATTCGGGCACGAATTTAAGCGCGAGTGTGAGCGCGCTCCCTTTCATCAGCTTGATTATTGATGGAAGCCCTTTCATTGCTATGCCGAGCGTTCTGTCGTCATAAGACTCGATGCTTTCCGGCTCGAACTGCAAAATGGCCTCGACTATCTCCGGGACCGGTTCCAGGGTTTTTGCAAAAACTACAACAAGGCCGGAAAACTTTTTCTTTTTTACCAGCCGCAGTTTCGCTTCAGTCACCAAACCAAGGGTGCCCTGCGAACCGCAGATAAGTTTCGTCAAATCGAATGTTTTTCGGTCCCAGACATCCCAAAGGGCGTATCCGGCGGAATTTTTTGAAACATCTGGCTTCGCTTTCTTTATCGCGTCGTAATTTTTTTCGACAAGATTGTACATTTTTCTGTAAACGCCGCTTTCGAAATCACTGCCCTTTATTTTTTTCTTCAGCTCCGCCGCCGAAAGAGGTCTTATTTCATGGATCTCGCCGTCGCTCCACGCCATCTTCAGCGACTTCACATATTTATCGACTTTTCCGTAAATGAGAGATTTTTCTCCGCCGGCGTTGTTTGCGATCATCCCGCCGATGGCGCAAAGGTCTTTGGATGCGGGGAACGGCGGGAACATGAGTCCGCGTTCATCGAGTTTCTTTTCCAGATCACGGAAATAGACACCCGGCTCTACGATGGCGTAATCATTCCCTATTTCTTTTATCCGATTCAGATATTGCGTTTGCGGCGAATTCCCTTGCGGACGCGGCGTAAAAGAAACTATTATGCCGTCATTAAGCACGCCTCCGGACATATCAGTCCCCGCCGCCCGCGCTGTCAGAGAAATATTGTTTTTTCTTTTGTTTTCTTTAACGGCCCAATTGACTAACTGTTCTACGTCCCCTGTGTCTTTCGGAAAAACAACTGCTTGAGGTTTCACGCTGAAAATTGAGTAATCGTAACTATACTTGGTAATATCCGCTTCCTGAACGGAAATTTCGCCGGATATTTTTTTTCTGAGTTCATCAAAATTTTTTTGCATCTTTCTTCAGGTCCTAAGCCTCTCGTAGATCGAATCCTCTGTTTCCTGCCGGTCGGCGCCGTATTCCTGACGGGATTTCTCCTTCAGCTGTTCGATAAGCTCACGGTTTCCGCGTTCCGGCGGAAGCGTCTGGAGATTGAACGGCTTCGCAGTCTCGCCATTGATTAGTATTTTTGCATAAGCGTTGAAGTTATCGATATTTATAAGGTCGTTTTTGTCGAAAACCGGCTGGAATTGATTTTCGAGAAACTCGGCGTCCTGAACGCCGACGCGGAAAACGATTTGCGAGCCGACGTTGCCGAAAACCGAATCGCGGATTTTTTCTGTCAGCTGCGCAATGAACTGATGCGCCATTGTCAGATTGAGCCGGTATTTACGCGCTTCCGAGAGTATCGTCGAGATGGAATCGGTGGTGAAATTCTGGAACTCGTCGATGTATAAATTGAAATCGCGCCGCTTTTCGATTTCGGGAATATCGACTCGCGACAAAGCGGCCATCAAAAGCTTGCCGGCGAAAATCATTCCGAGAAGCCCGGCGTTTATGTCGCCAATCCTGCCTTTGGAAAGATTTATCAGAAGAATTTTTCCTTCGTCCATGACCTGCCTGAAATTGAAAGCGGATTTCGGCTGGCCGATTATCGGGCGCATGTAATCATTCGAAAAGAAATTATTGAATTTGGAAGTTATATAAGGCGTCATGTTGGCAAGAGAAGCTTCCCCGCCTGCCTTTGCGGCTTCTTTTTCCCAAAAATCGATGACGACCGGATTGCGGGCACGCTCGAGCTTGCGTCTTCTGTATTCACCGTCGGTGAAAATCCTCGGCATTTCAATGAGCGTCGCGGGTTCATTCGGCATATCTTCCATCAGCAAAAGAAGGGCGTTTCGCATATATTGCTCGAACATCGGCCCCATCGTTTCCGGCGGAAAAAGTTTGTTGAATATCCCCTGCATTTCATTGACTATGAACGTTTTTTCTTCTGGGCGATTGAAATTGTACTCGAGCATATTCAAGCCGAGCGGGCGCTGTATGTCGCCGGGGTCGAAATAAATAACGTCATTCATTCTTTGCGGCGGGATGTAGCTCAAGGCATTTTCGGCAAGGTCGCCGTGAGGGTCTATTATGGCAACTCCTTTTCCTTTCCTGATGTCATCGATAATCATGTTGCCGAGCAAGGTGGATTTCCCCGTGCCCGTCTGCCCGACAACGTAAACGTGCCGGCGGCGGTCGTCGTCTGTTATGTAAATGTCTTTTTGCTGTCCGCGAAAAACACTTCTGCCCACAAGAACTCCTTTTTCCGGCAGGTTCGATGGCGGCGGGGCTTCCCTCGATTTCAGCCATTTCACGCGCGGCGTTTCGGTGGATGAAATCGGAAAATGATAAAAGCTCGCTATTTCTTCGCTGTTCAAAACCATGGACTGGCTGCCGTTGAAAGTCCGGAAACTGAATTCGTATGCGAGGCCGGAAGAATTTTTTGCTTTCACGATTCTGAAGTCGTTCCGCATGGAACTTCCGAACTGACTGAATCCGGCGGCGATGCCCTCGAGGATATCGTTCGCCTGGAACGGACTCGGCGCAGAGGTGAGAATCCGGACGTTTACGTTAAAAAGTGGTTTTGAAATTTTTGCGGTCAGCGCTTTCACGGCTTCCTCGTCAATCACTTTTTCCTCTTTTTCTTTTTCCTTTTCTTCTTTACTTTTTGTTTTGAATGCTTCTTGGATTTCTTTTACTTCCGCGCCGAAACCGCTGCCAAGGACTTTTTTGGCAGGTTCGCCGCGCTTCAAACTCCTGATTTTCGATTCGATGCCTTTTTTAACATCTTTTGCCGCCGGCGAAGCGATGATTTGTATCGCTGCCCCCTCTCCTATCTCGTTCATCTTCGACAAGCCGCCGACTATCGCCGAAAAAAAATCGTTGCCGATTTCGAGGTATGTTCTGATAGGCAAAGCGTAATTTTCCTGCTGTTTGAGATAAGCGGCCGCAGTCGCGCCGTGCGGATTGAAAATATTGTAATCGTCGCCGGCTTCGTCTACAGAAGCGCTTGTCCACAATCCCTGAATTTGTTTCGCGGCAACTTCCTTTAGCTGGCGCGGAACGGAAAGATAGAACTGGATTTCTTCGCCGACGTGCGGGACCGCAAGCTCGAGAACGAATGGGCGTCTGAATGAAGCGAGGTTTGTTAAGAGCTGTTCTGTAAGATTGATTTCTTTTTTGAAATCATCGGCCTGTGTTTCCGCGGCGATGTCCTTATGTATCCGCACCGACAAAAGAACCATCTGCAGGGAGTCGCGCAACCGCCTTTTCGCCAAAAACTTCGTTATAAAGTAAATTCCTATTCCTGCCGCTACGGCAAGCAGGGCAAGTAAAAGATACAAAGCCATTATGTATATTTTACACTACTTAACGTTGTTCGTCCGCCTTCGCCCTCCACCTCTCTGAAACTACAGCAGACAAGTTTGCTACGGCGAGACTTCGGCCTGTTCCCATTTATGCAACTTCGCTATTGTAACAGGCCTCGCCCTTCGACAAGCTCGGCCCGTTCAGGCTCTGAGGAGCATTCATGCTCGATGAGATGAAAGTTGCTCTTCATGCTACTTCTGAATTGTAGCAACTTTCACAATAAACTATCTCCGACCTGCCGGGAGCGTATGATGTTTCGAATTCGTTTGGACAATGTTCCTCATTATGGAAATGCATTGCCAAATTGCCGTAATCTCCGCTTTCGGATGTTTTTCCGGCACACTGACATTTTCTGCGCCATAAATTCAGAGGATTTATTCGTCCGAGACGTTCGAAGTGGCGGCAATTCGGGCAAAGCCGGGGCAAAGGAAGATTATATTTTTTATAAAAAACCATCTCTCTCGGCGTGACTCTGAAGCCGACTGTGCAGCGATCATTGCATTTTCCGGCATGCGCGCATCCCACTATTTCTTTTGTTATCCTGTTCTCGATATCCTTGATGTTATCCGGCAGCGCTTCCGGCATTATTGTTGCATTCACACTTTTCGGAGTTTCGACCCAGCGAAATCCCTGGGTCCGCACTTCGTCGGCGGTTAATTTGAAAAAATCCTGTGCCATGCTGTCGTTGTATGGGAACGGGCTCAATTCCGCAGGGAAAAATTCTCCGTATTTATAAATCCTTCCTTTTTTATCGACATATGGCATTGAATTCATTTGTTCGATTATTTTCGGGATTAATGCTTCGTATTCTTCTTTCGTATACTGTTTGTTCAAAATGCAATATTCTTTCGCGCGCAAAGATATACAGCCGAACAGATTTCTTGCTCTTGAGCGGCATGAATCGCAATAGGTAAGATTGATTACGTCAGGCCATGCATCGCTGCAAAATTTCGAATTGAAAGCAGCGGCTCCTACCGTGTTCATTTCGTAAACGAGCTCCATACCATGCCCTCCGTTATTCATATCCATGCAGTCTTTCGCGTCGTCAACCAAAAAACAGTAATGGCAGTTTTCTATATTTGATCCGTGAAAACAATAGCGGCAGTTTTTCGCATTCACTATCGCATTACCCGTAGTATTAACGACATTTTTGAATGTTCCGTGGGGATGAATCGCTTTTTCAGCCATCGCGGCGAATTCCTCCTTTAACTTTCCCGTCGCCTCATGAGAACCGAAATCGACATCTTTAAACCTTTTTTTATATTCCTCCTTGGTCAGCCGTTCTCCCCTGAAAACGTACGATCCGCGCCTAAGATTCGCGGACATGAAACAATATTGAGACCCTCTCGGCTCTTCGCAAAAATAAAGCTCGTGGGAATCCGCGAATCCCCGAGAAAAAAATATATTCGACGACTCGCGCCCCATTAATCCCTGATAGACGATCTCGCATTTCGTAATCGCGAAAGAATCAAGGACATTTCTTGAATAAAGCAGCCGGTAAGAAAACATGCTGTCCTCGTTGCCGAGCGCGGAAATGACCAAATAGCAATTTTTGCATTCCAATGCCTGATTGGAATAGTCGGAATTCGCCATATTTTCGACCTGAAGGGCGATGCGCGGGACTACCTGCTGCAATTCATCGAACTGCGCAAAAAAATTTTTCGAGAAATCGTAATCGCGCCCGTATCGCATCGGGTCCCAGTTATCGGAGAACCAGCAGTCGTGGCAATACACGGGGAACGGGGCTTTTGCCGGATACATTGAAAAGACAGTTTTTTTGCATAAGTCGCATTCCCTTTTATAAAGACCGCTCTCGTTCCGCCACGCCATGCGGCGCTGAAGCCGGCAATGGAAACAAAACGTCGGCGGCGGAACGTCTATTTTTTTGTAGAAATCGAAATCTTCCAGTTCGACTGTGAACTGATTTTTGCAGTTCTGGCAGATTTTTGCTTCGTTGTTCATATAATTTCTGAATTGTAGCACCGTTCACAATAAACGATTTCTGGGCGCTCCGGCGAAAAAGACGTTTCAAATTCATTAGGGCACTGATTATCGCCGTGAGAATGCGAAGTTGTGTTTTTATAGATACCGTTCACACTTTCTTTGCCTTTACACGTACAAAATCGCTTCCAGAGCCTTAACGGATTACGATGTTTTAATCTTTCGTAATGTCTGCAATTCGGGCACAAATGTGGAAGCGGCAATTTCATCTTGCGGTAGAATTGAATCTCGGCCGGGATAATTCGGAACGCCGTAGCGCAGGACTGGTTGCACTTCCCTTCATGTTCGCACTCAATAACCTCTTTTGTAATCGAATCATCAATGCCATCAATGATCTCAGGAATTTCCGTTACCTTTTTTGTTGCGACATAACTTTTTTCATCCGGCTCACGCCAAGAATACCCTTTCTGTTCTGCTTCTTCTCTGGTAAGAGGAAAAAATTCCTGCGCAACTGATTCGTTGTAAGTAAACGGTGAGATATCCTGCGGGAAAAATTCGCCGTATTTGTATACCCTGCCCTTTTTGTCCATATAGGGCATTTCGTCCATATGCTTTTTTATTTTCGGAAGCAGATTTTCATATTCCTCTTTTGCGTATTGTTTATTTAAAATGCAATATTGCTTTTTTCTCATATTCACGCAGCCGAAAATGTCGGAACAGTTGTAAGAAAAATAACTGTATGCCGAATCTTTTGATTGAAGAACAACGAGATTGCAAAACTTCAAATTAGAAGCACCCAATCCGCAAGCTATGCACTCGTACAAAAGACGGGCATTTTCTCCCCAGTCCGTGTAATCGAAACAATCCTTGGTATTCAGCGAATGTATAAGTGAAACGTATTTACTGTCTTCCACATCGGAAGCAAGAAATCCGTACTTTGTGTTTTTTGAATGATAGATGTAATCGCCGCTTACGTTAACATTGCCGTACCCCCGGCTGTGGCGTTCCGGTAAACTTGCCCAAAATTCCTGAGCCCGTTTTTTAAGCAATTCGTATGCCCCTTTGCGTTCTCCATGAAACTCGCTGATTTTTTTGAAATATTCTTCTTTGGAGTACTGTTCGTTGAAAATACAATAAGATTTATTCCGAAGATTTACGCATCCGAAGCAGTTTGCACATCCGTTGCAATTTTTTGAGAACCAGACATCGGAACATCCCTGGCAATTAATTGAGCCGACTGTCCGATAACATTTCAAAAGATTAAAACTTTCGTAACAGAGTTCCGATTCGGAAACCGCATTGCATTCGTAACAATCCTTGGACTTGAAAATAGTCGACGAATAGCCGGAATCTTCAACATAATCGGCATCTGTCACCAAATAACAATTCTTTAAATCGCCTCCCCAATTCGAATACTCACTGTTAATAATGGTGCTGTAGTTGGTTGACAGACTGGAACGCGGCACGACGTCAAGTAATTCTTTGAATTGGACAAAGAATGGTTTTGAGAAATCATATTCTTTGCCGTAAGACGATGGATCCCAATCATCGGACCACCAATAACGCTGGTCATAAACCGACTGCGGTTTTTCCGGAGCGATGTAAGAAATTAATTTTTCCGAATGGCCGGGCGCGTCGCATTTTCGCCTGTAAAGCGCTCTTTCGTTTCTCCAAACAAGCCGTCTCTGCAAACGACATTCCGGGCAAAATGTCGGCGGCGGGACATCTATTTTTTTGTAGAAATCGAAATCTTCCGGTTCGATGATGAAGTTTTGTTTGCAGTTTTGACAATTTCGCGTTTCGGAACCCATATCGTTGCCGCTATTTCAGCAATCCTCTTTTTTGCAGTTCCGGATAAAGTTTTGCTGCGAGCGCGTCGTGAAACGCGTCCATCACGAACGGGCTCGATTTCGCGGCTTCGGCATTGGCCTTATCGAGTCCGTCATGAAATGCGACATCGATTAAATGCTCTATTTCTAACTTCGATTCCGCAGGTGCGCTTGTGGCGTATGCCGGCAGGGGACCGCTCGCCTGCTTCGCGTTTTCCGCAAGCTGGGCGGGAGATATCGACTGGATGGATTTTTTAACCAATTCGTGTTCGGTTAGGGCTTTATTTTCGGGGAGTTCGCGATGTCTTTGGACTTCCGCAGCCAGCCGCTCCATATCGGCTTCCAAAATTTCGTGTTTGAATTGAGGTATGTGCTGTTCGGGCATATTAATGAATGGTTAGCGGCCGCCGGTTGGTTTATAATCTAAATAATGGATAAAAATCTGCGGCTGCTTTTATTGATACTGATTATAGCAAGCTTCTTCCGGCTCTATCAAATAACGACGATTCCGCCGGGACTTTATCCCGACGAGGCAATGAACGGGAATAACGCTTTGCAGGCGTTAAGCACGGGCGATTTCAAAACATTTTATCCGGAGAACAACGGGCGCGAGGGATTGTTCATAAACATACAGGCTCTTTTCTTGAAGGCGCTGAACTCGCCCTCTCAAGTTTCGGCCGGCGAAATTTGGGAGGGCAAGCCGTGGGTTTTGAGATTGCCGTCAGCTATATTCGGGATATTAACTGTTCTCGGAGTGTATTTCCTGGCAAAAGAATTGTTTTCGACTCGCGTCGGTCTGTTTTCGGCTTTTTTTCTCGCCGCTAATTTCTGGCACATTAATTTTTCTCGCATAGGTTTCCGCGCTATAATCGCTCCCTTGTTGCTCGTATGGGCGGTTTACTTTTTTCTGCTGGCGCTTAGAAAATTGAAAGAGCAAAATGCCGGACAACTGCCCGGTAGTAAAATTTTATGCGGATTGGGCTTCAATACATTCGTTCTCGCCTTGTTCGGCGGCATCGTTTACGGATTAGGTTTTTACAGTTACATCGCTTACCGCATAACCCCCCTTCTTTTCCTGCTTTTCATTCCGTTTTTCGGAAAAGAGAAGGGATTCTGGAAAGCGGCGGGGGTTTTTCTTCTCGTGGCCTTCTTCGCTGCGCTCCCGCTCGGAATTTACTTTTTACAGCATCCCGCGGATTTCATGGGGAGAACCACGCAGGTTTCGGTATTCAGTTCTCCCTCTCCGTTGGCCGATCTTGCAACGAACATAGTAAAAACTTTGGGAATGTTTATTTTCGCCGGCGATTGGAACTGGAGGCACAATTTATCCGGAGCGCCAGAACTTTTCTGGCCGGTGGGAATAGTTTTTCTGATAGGAATCGTAATTGGGCTTAAAAAACTTCGTGAATTTGGAGTTTGGAATTTGGAGCTTGGAATTTTATTTTCCTGGTTTATTCTCGCTATGTTTCCGGTCGTCATTTCAAACGAAGGGATTCCGCACGCGCTTCGGAGTATCCTTATGATTCCGCCTGCAATTATTTTGGCGGGAGTCGGAGGAGCCGCCGTTTACGAATGGCTGAAAATTCGCAACGAATATGTCACGCGGGCGGTTGTCGCATTTTTCGCCGCATTCATCGTCTCCGGCACTTACTATTCGTATTTCGTTTCCTGGGCAAAAAGTCCCGATGTACAGGGTGCATTTGCCGCGGATTACCTAAAACTTGGGCGCGAAATTAACGCTTTGCCCGCAAGTACCTCGAAATACGTTGTCGTTCAGGCCGGCGGCGTTGCGGTAAACGGAATTCCGATGCCGGCTCAGACGGTTATGTTTGTCACCGATACTTTCACCACAGAAAAGCAGCAGGCAAAAAATATCCATTACACTCTACCGGGTGAAGAAAAAAATATACCCGCCGGAGCGGATATATTCTACATTCGATAGATATCAGAGAGCCGCTATTTCGATCTCTGTGTAGTTCTGGCGGTGTCCTTTCTTTTTCCTGTAGCGCGTTTTTGAGTGGTAGCGGAAAACAATCTTTTTTCTTTCTCTCGCGTGTTTGGTGATTTTCCCCGAAACTTTTTCCCCGCTCAAATACGGCGCGCCAACCGAGACATTTTCTCCGTCCGCTTTCAAAAGGACTTTGTCGAACGAAAAAGAATCGCCTTCCTTGGCGTCCAGTTTTTCAACTTTTATTTTCTGCCTGGCTGAAACGCGATATTGCTTTCCCCCGGTTTCAATAATTGCGAATTTGGTCATGTTTTAGTTAACCGATATGATAGCCGCAAAGCCGATAAAAATCAAGATGCTAAAGAAAAGCCCCGCTGCCGCCGTGAATTTTCCCAAAAATTTATCGCGCTTGTCGAACTCTATGCTTATTACGAAATCGAACAATAAGGAAACAATTCCGAAAATCGCGACCGCAGACAGGTCTTTAAGCCCGCCTATCTGGTTTATGCCAAGCACATTATTGAAATGGACTATAAGCGGCTGATGAGTGTTTCTTAACGCAGAAAGAGTCCAGATCCATCCCGACAAAACAAACAGAAGACTGATGACAAACGTCAGGCCGACTGCTTTATGTTCTAAAATTTTTCTCATTTTCTTTTCCCTTTATTTTCCTATTCGCGCGAATAAGAAAGTATGGAACCATTATTAAAACTTGCCGCTTTATCGCTTCAATATGGAAGCAACGACATCAGGATCGACTGAATTTATCTCAACGCCGGTGCCGAGCTCGAATCCCGCATCGATGGAAATTTTCGGCAAAATTTCTATGTGCCAATGGTAATGCCTGTGGCGCGCCTGGTCTTTCAGCGGCGCCGTGTGCATGAAAAAGTTGAGGTCCGGGTCGCCGAGATTTTTTTCGATTTTTCTGAGAATTGTCCTCAAAACCGACACGATGCCTTTCATTGCGGCGGGGGCGGTTTTTTCGAAATATGGTTGATGTACCTTTGGAAAAACTTTTATCTGAAAAGGATTTCTTGAAACGAACGGCGCGACCGCCAAAGCGTGGTTATTTTCGACGATTATCCTTCTCTTGTCTTTTTTTTCGAATCCGATTATCTTGCAGTGAACGCAGCGCCTGTTTTCTTTGAAATATTTTTGCGAACCGCTCAAAGAATGGCTTATATGCGGGGGGATTATCGGCAGAGATATTATTTGGTAGTGCGGATGATAAAGCGAAGCTCCGGCGCTTTCTCCCCAGTTGAAAAAAGTCGATGTATAGACGATACACTTATCTCTTTTCAGCACGAGATACCGCTTTCTAAACATTTCAAAAAGCTCAAGCCCCTCTTTCTCGCTCAGATGAGCCAGATTTTTGGAATGGCTTCTTGTAATCGCGAGGTCATGATGCCCCACTCCGCCGAACCGTCTGTACGGACCGGTTTTGAAATGCGTTGCGCATACTTTTTCATGCCGCAACGCCGGATATTTATTGGGAATAATCGCGACGCGCCAGTTTTTCTCGCCCGGATATATGTCTATCGGCGGCCAATTTCCTGACGCCTGCAGGTTTTCCAGCGGGCATTTGGAGGTTGGGGTCGGTTTGCGTTTTTTCTTTTTTGGGATAAGTTCGTGCGGGCGCTTAGCGCGCTCAGTGGCGAGGATTATCCAATCGCCGGAAACCAAATCTTGCCGTAGTTCGCTCATATTTTAATTATACAACTTAGTTATTATATGAACTTTCGCCCTTCGATATGCTCAGGATGAAAATTGTTTTTATCATACTACTTCACTATTGTAACAATTTTCACAGTAAACTATTTCGGGCCTGTTGGGAGCGTATGATGTTTCGAATTCGTTGGGGCAATGGTTGCCGTTGTGCTGGTGATTGGTTTGGTTGTCGTAGGCCCCGTTTTCGGATTTTGTTCCGGCGCACTGGCATTTTCCGTGCCATAGCCTGAGCGGATTCCTTTGTTTGAGCCTTTGATAATGGCGGCAATTCGGGCACAATCTCGGAAGGGCCAGATTCATTCTTCTGTAAAAAGACAATTCGTCTGGGATTATCCGGTAGGCCTGCGTGCATTGTTCGTTGCATCCGCCAGCCGGCGGACTGATATGCTGACACTGGATGATTTCTTTGATAATCGAATCGTCTACGTCTTTTATGTTGTCGGGTAGCTCTTCCGGTTTTTTTGTTATGCCGTAATTCCTCTGTTCGGGTTCTTTCCATTTGTATCCTTGGGTTACCGCTTGTTCTTTGGTTAACGGGAAATATTCCTGGGCTATTGTTTCGTTGTACGCGAAGGGAGAGAGTTCAGGGGGGAAGAATTCCCCGTATTTATATACTCTTCCTTTCGAGTCTACGTAGGGCATATCGTTCATATGCTTTATTATCTTTGGCAGAAGTTCTTCGTATTCCTCTTTCGTGTATTGCTTGTTCAATATGCAGTATTGCTTGTTGCGGAGACCGATGGAGGCGAAAGTATTCGATGAGCCGTAAGAACTGACTGCGTAAGAAACGTTCCTGCCATTCCGTAAAACAACCACGGAAGAAACAGTCGATGTGCCGAGCCCGGTATCAATCGCCTGATACATAAGTTCCCCTTCTCCGACCCCATAACCGTTGTAAGTGTCTTTGAGATTGAAGCCTCCGTTTGCCGTATACTTGCAGTCTTCGGAGTTGTTTACCAAGTCAAAACACCACTTGCAATTTTTGCAGTCATATAAAATCTCTCCGGTGGAATTCGGGGAATTAATAATGTGCGCGTAGCGATATATCTGTTTTTTGGAAAATTCTTCCAATTGCGACTTTATTTTTTTAAGGGTTTCAAAACTGCCCAAATCGAATTCCTTTATTTTTTCCGAATATTCTTCCTTTGTGTACGGCCTGTTGAAAATATAATAGGACTTATTTCTGAGATTCACGCATCCGAAACAATTTTGGCATCCGCTGCAATTTATCAAAAAAGAAGAATCGCGGCACGAATACGAGAACTTGCTGAAAAAAACCCGATAGCATTCTTCGCAGCCTATGTTTTCGTAAGTCAGCTCGTCTTTGTTGCCGAAAAAGATATCAAGCGAATCCTTGGATTTCATAGCGCCTCTCGAATAAGAAACATTTTCGTTCCAAATGGAAGCGAATGAAAGATAACAGTTTTTCATGTCTTCGCTATGATTGCAGTACTCGCTATTCACTGCGTTTCTGTTAAAAAGCGGCTCCAGCGGCACGCGTTCCAGCAATTCTTTGAATTGAACGAAAAACGGCTTCGAAAAATCGTACTCCTTGCCGTAATCAAGCGGATTCCACTCGTCCGACCACCAATAATCTTTTCCGTTAACTTTAAACGGCTTATCGGGAGAAAAAATTGAAATAATTTCTTTTCCCGATTCGTCTTTTCTCTTATAAAGCGACCTTTCGTTCCGCCACATCATCAAGCTTTGCATCTGGCATTCCGGGCAGAATGTCGGCGGCGGCACTTTCATTTTGGCGTAAAAATCGAAATCCTCCGGCTTTATAACAAAGCTTTTTTTGCAATTTTGGCAAATTTTAGTTTCGGGGTTCATGCGATTTCTTTTTGATAGCAATCGACACAAACAATCTTTTTATACCCCAATTCGGGAGAATAATAATGCTCGATTTCTTTTTTACAAATAAAACACAAATCGCGTTGTGGATAAATCATAAGAGTCATCGGCTTGAAACGTTCGATGGTCCTCCAGTCGAAATGGCGCCGCGGCAAAGGAATTCCGTGCTGGAGGTAGAATGCCAATTCATGCGGAGCAATGTTGTAACTCAATCCGGTTTCGGGACAGATAATACGTTTTCCGATAACTGACGAATCTTCAACGTCGCCGATTGTGTCGGGCAATGAATCGGCGGGTAACGCATCGGTATAATTTGGCGAAGATATTCTCTCCCATCTTCCTCCGAATTTCACCGCCGATTCCTCTGTTTCCGGGAAAAACATTTGCGCGAGCGTAAAATCGTAACCGGAATGCGCGAGTGAAATCGGGAAATACTTGCCCCATTCCTTTCGTTCTTTCATATCTTTCTTTATTTTCCCTACAAGTGTTTTGTACTCGTCTTCCGTATATTGTTTGTTCAAAATGCAATATTTCTTCTTGCGAAGGCCCACGCAGCCGAAACAATATTCGCAATCCTCGCAATATTCGGAATAAGCCATATTGCGGCAATTGCCGCAGCGCAAAGTCGAAACCGAGTCATAAATGTAACCGTCCATTACAGAAAGCGCCGCTTTTTCCGCAATGCTTCCCGCGCAATCAATTACATCCTTATATTCCCATCCTCTAAACGAATTTCTTACATTTTCCGAATCGCTGGTGAAAAAAGTGTTATGGCAATTTTTGACCTTATCGAGAAAATTACCGGTTGAGTTTACCGTCTGTACATTAAAATTTTCCCTGTGAACGACTTCTTCTCTTATAATGCGCGCGAATTCTTTTTTTAATTTTTCGATTTCGCCATAGGAGTTTGTACGAAATTCTTTCAATTTCTCGAAGTATTCCTCTTTTGAATACGCTTTGTTGAAAATATGATATTGTTTGCCGCGAAGATTCCAGCACATAAAACAGTTTGAGCAATTACGGCAATCCGCGAGGAAAAAAGAATCGATACAATCACGCGTGTTGAATGAATAACGAATGTTGAAGCATTTGAAACAATACATGCAATCATAGGATGATTCCGTATTGAAACAATACGTAAGGTCGATAGAATTCCTGCTTTCAAGTATCCGATAGCAATAAGTCAAATCTTCGCATCCCTCCATCGAACGGGAGAGATAGCAATTTTTACAATTCCAAGTATCGTCGGACCAGTCGCAGTTGAAGTTGTTCACTCCAGAGCTGTGGGGGTGCGGAACATTCGCCTGGAGCTTCGCAAACTGTTCGAAAAACGGCTTGTTTGACTCGTATTCTTGCCCGTACAAGAGCGGATCCCAAGAATCCGATACCCATTCTTTATGGTCGTACAGCGGGAATTTAACCGATTCGGGGAATACGGTAATGATATTCTTTCCGCTAAGAGCGGACTTGGTTATTCGGAACTTGCCGAAAATCCAGAATGCGAGCAAATTTTTCCAGCGGCAATAAGGACACATGTCGGAAGGAGGGATATCAAGCCGCTCATAAAACGAAAAATCATCCGGCTCGAGGACGAATTCTTTTTGGCAGTTACGGCAGGTTCGCGTTTCTTGTTGCATGAAATTTTTCGCGGCCCCTACTCTCTGCTATTCGCCGCTTTTATCCTGTTCCAATAGTACCAATTCAAAACGTCCTTCGCTATCGGAACGGCGTTCAAACTTCCTTCTTTCGAGTTCTCCACGAGAACGAGGACTGCAATTTGCGGGTCGCCGGAATTTTCCGGAACCGTGTAGCCGACAAAAAACGCGTTTTGTTGCTGATTGTCTTTAACCTGCGCGGTTCCTGTTTTGCCCTCGACGGCGAACGGCAGGTCGCCGAGCATGTTAGCCATGCTCCGTTTAGACGTCGCCACAAGGCGCATCCCTTTCCTGACCTCTTCCATCTCTGGACTTAAATACGACAAATCGGAAATTACTTTGTGTTCTGCATCTTTGTTCACCGTCGGCCTGTAAATTTTGCCGCCGTTCGCGATTGTTGATATGTAATTTATAAGCTGAAGCGGTGTCAGCAATAAATCCCCTTGCCCGATGCTGACGTTGTACGTGTCACCGAGCAACCACGGCAGTTTATATTTTTTTTCTTTCCATTCCGGCGACGGCAGAAATCCTTTCGACTCGCCGGGTAAGTCTATCCCCGTCGAGCTACCAAGATTGAATTTTTCCCACCATTGCCGGAGCTTCGTTATGCCAAGCCCCGGAGAATCGGGGCCGCCGCCGCCGACCTCGTAAAAATAAACGTTGCTCGATTGAGCGATGGCATAAGCCAGATTAACCCAGCCCTGGTACTGCCAGTCGGCGTAACGCGTCGGCTCGTCCGGCCTGTAAGGATTCGGTATGTCTATGTAGCCCGGAGAAAAAATTTCCTTTTCGGGCGTAATTACTCTTTCCTTCAGTCCCGCGACGGCCACAAGCGGCTTGATGGTCGAACCGGGGTTATAAATTCCGGAAATCGCCCGACTGAAAAGCGGCTGGTCTTTGGAATTCAAAATCTCATATTTTGCGGAATTGTTTCCGCTGGAGCTCAAAATGTTGGCGTCGAAAACGGGGAAATTGAGCAGGGCGAGCACTTCGCCGGTTTTGGGATCTACCGCCAAGCCCACGCCTTTCGTACGCCCCAGAGACAAAAGCCCTTGCCTCATGCGTTCGTAAAAATATTTCTGCAAATCGGCGTCTATAGTCAGATTAAGGGTTTGTCCTATAACCGGTTTAATTTCTTCCTCGTCGCCGAGAATTTTGCCGCGGGCGTCGCGTTTCTTTAACCTTTCTCCGTTCACGCCGCGGAGAATTTCGTCGTACAAAAGTTCCATACCGCTTTTTCCTATAGAATCGTGCGGCATGAGTTCGGGGTTGTTTTTGAGTTCGGGAGGAGACGCCATACCGATATATCCGAGCACTGAGGAAAATATTTTCCCTTCATAATAATTTCTTTCAAAACTGTCGTTTATTTCGATTGCCGGCAGATTCAGGCTTTTGAACTTCACGATTTCTCCCTGGCCCAAGTCTTGCTCCAAAAGAAGCAAATTTTCTCCGTTTTCCAAATCGCTTGACCCGATTTCCTCCCATATCTTGACGGGCTCAATGCTCAAAACTTCGTCGATTGCATCCAAAGTATTTTTCTGTGAACCGGAATCGCGGAGAAATTCGTCCAATTTCAGAAAAGCCGAAAAAACCGGCCTGTTGCCCGCCAGGAGTTTGCCGTTGCGGTCGTAAATCAAGCCGCGCGGAGCGGGCAGGAAAGTAACAAGGTTTTGATTCACCTCCGAACGAACAGAAAAGCGCGCGGACTGCGCAATGCCGATGAACGCCATTCGCGCAATCATCGCAAATGCAAGCAGGGAAACGCCGATGCCTATCAACACTATCGGCGTTTTTTCGAGCCCCACCTCGATCAGTTCAAGGTCCTTTTCCTTGGACCAGTCGTCGCTCAACGTTTCCTCTATATCAAGTTCTTTCTTCTTCTTGGAAAGCATCATATCCGTAGGAAATAAAATATTTTTTGTTGTTACAACTTATGATTTTGAAAATAGTGTTTCAGTCTGTTTTTTACAAATTTTTTGCCAACACCAGTTTTAAAATATTTTTCTCT
>JACQKT010000004.1 GCA_016204355.1 Candidatus Liptonbacteria bacterium | reverse complement strand
CTGTTTTGTTGTCCGTATCAAAATCGGTACAGCAATGTGCGGGGTGTAAGTTGTTTCCCCGCCTGCGCCAAGGCTTCGGCGGGCAGGTAAACTCACTAGCGTTCGTTAAGAAAAACTAACATGAAGATAAAAAAAGGAGACCAGATAAAAATAACGAAAGGAAAAGACCGCGGGAAAAGCGGGGCGGTTATCCGCGTTTTACCGTCGGAATCGAGAATAACCGTCGAGGGGATAAATCTTTACAGAAAAAGAACAAAGCCGCGTAGACAGGGGGAGAAAGGAGAAACTGTTATGGTAGCCAGACCATTTTCCGCTTCCAATGCGATGATAATCTGCTCCAACTGCAAAAAGGCAGTTCGCGTCGGTTTTCGACCGGAAGGAAATTCCAAGTCGCGGTATTGTAAAAAGTGCGGCGCAAAGACGTAAAATGGTTCGATAAAACTCACCACAAGATGGATAAAACAAATTCTTCAAAACCTAAAATGGGACGCGCCGCGGAAATTTCAAAATTTCTGGAAAAGATAGTGGTTAACGCCGGAGTAGGAAAGCTCAGCCAGCAGCCAAATTTCGAACAGAAAATTTTGGAGCAAGTTTTGCGAGACCTTTCCACCATAGCCGGACAAAAACCGGAGGAAAGGAAGGCGAAAAAATCCATATCCGGTTTCAAAATAAGAGAAGGACAGATCGTAGGAGTCAAAATAACTCTCAGGCGCAAGAAGATGGTTGATTTTTTCGAACGCCTGATTACAATAGTCCTGCCCAGAGTCCGCGACTTCAGAGGCATCGACACCGACTCCATTGATTCGGTCGGAACGCTGAACATCGGCTTTTCCGAACAAATGGTGTTTCCCGAAATAAATCCGGAGGAATCGCCCGTGATTTTTTCTTTGGGTATCAACGTTGTCCCGAGAAACAAGAAAAGGGAAGAAGCGGTTGCCGAATATCGTCGTTTGGGCGTACCGCTTAAAAAGTAACATGGCAAAAACTTCAGTAATAGCAAGGGGAAAGAAAAAACCCAAATTCGCGACAAGAGCCGTAAGGCGTTGTTTTAGATGCGGCCGCAAGAGAGGATATATGAGAACATTCGGACTGTGCAGAATATGTTTCAGAGAAATGGCGACACTCGGCCAGATACCGGGGATAAAAAAGGCTTCCTGGTAAATAAGTATTTTTATGTATCAAAATCTTCTCGCAAAAATTAAAAACGCTTCGCTGGCAAAAAAAGAAAGTTTTGTTTCTCCGTTTTCGAATTTTGATTTTGAGATAGCAAAGATTCTTGTAGCCCGCGGTTATTTGAAGGATATTCAGAAAAAAGTCGTTGGCAACAAAAAGTTTTTGGAAATAAGGCTCAACTACAAAAACGATTTCCCGACGATAAGCGATTTCAAAATAATAAGCAGGCCGAGCAGGCATATTTATCTGAGGCGGGGGAAAATCAAAAGGGTCAAGCAGGGATATGGCGTAGGGGTATTATCCACTGCGCAGGGCGTTATGTCCGACAGCGACGCCAGAAAGAAAAAAATCGGCGGCGAATATCTCTTTGAGATATGGTAAGGGCTTGGCCCAAGAGCGCAGGCGCGATTGGCCGCCAAACCTTCTTACCTCGCACATTTATGACAAAAATCATGAAAACAAATCAAAACAAAGACGCAGTCGAATCGCTTCGCTCTATTTTGCTGCCCGCATCAAATTCGTTGCAGCAAATGTGCGGGGTGCTCAATTTTGAATACCGCTCGGTCTGCGGTATAAATACCTTGCCCTCGCGGACAAAATTGGCATGAGTCGTCTTGCAAAAAAATCAATAAAATTTCCCGAAGGAGTAACGATAAGAGAAGAATCGGGAACAATGATTTTGGAAGGCCCTAAGGGGGAACTCAAGGTTCCCGTGCTTCCCTTTACCGAAGTAAAGAGCGAGGACGGCTCCGCTTCGGTTTCTTCATCGAGCAGCGTGCGTCAGGCGCGCGCGAATCTGGGAACGATGTGGTCTTTGGTGAAGAACGCTTCCGAAGGGGTTTTCGCGGGGTTTTCGAAAATCCTCGAAATAGAAGGAATCGGATACAGGGCAAACCTTGAAGGTAAAAATCTTATGCTTTCGCTCGGATACGTTAAGCCGGTAAAGTTTGAGATACCGGAAGGGATTTCCATAACAACGGAGAAAAACGTTATAACTGTTTCCGGAATAGACAAACAACTTGTTGGCGAAACGGCCGCAAGAATAAGAAAGCTCAAAAAACCCGAGCCGTATAAGGGAAAGGGAATAAAATACAAAGGCGAGATTATAAGGAGAAAAGCCGGGAAGAAAGTTGCAGCAACTGCCGGATAATTTTCGAATATGAACAAAAGGAAAACAATCAACAAAATAAGGGCTTCGCGGGGAAAACGTGCAAGAGCTAAAATATCAGGAACGGGGGAAAAGCCGAGACTTTCCGTTTTCAGAAGCAATCGCTATATTTATGCGCAGCTAATTGACGACGAAAAGGGACGCACTGTTGCAAGCTTCTCTGTAATCGGTTTGAAAAAATCATCCGCCCAAAATGCCAAGAGCGTCCAGGCCGAGAAAGTTGGCGAAGAAATAGCGAAAAAAGCTCTGGCTGCGGGGATAAAACAGGCGATTTTCGACAGAAGCTCGTACAAATACCACGGCAGGGTAAAAGCGGTCGCCGAGGGGGCAAGAAAAGGCGGACTTAAGATATAAAAAATGAGAAAAGAAAGATTCGTAAAAAAAGAAGAATTCAAGGAAAAAGTTCTCGACCTTCGCAGGGTGACACGCGTTGTCGCCGGAGGGAAAAGATTTCGTTTCAGAGCAACCGTTGTTATAGGAGACGAAAAAGGCAGGGTCGGAGTCGGCGTTGCCAAAGGCCTGGACGTGCAAAGCGCCGTTGAAAAAGCAAAAACGTCGGCGAAGAAAAAAATTCTTGTCTTGCAGCTCAAGGATAACCGGACGATCCCTCATGAAGTCGACGCAAAATACAGCGCCGCGAAAGTTATCATAATGCCCGCGGTCGCCGGGCACGGACTGAAGGCCGGCGGAGCGGTGCGCTCGGTGCTTGCTTTGTCGGGAGTGCGGGATGCGACCGCAAAATGCATAGGCAGGACAGCAAACAAGCTTACGAACGCGCTGGCAACGATTGAGGCGCTTAAAAAATTGAAGTCGCAGGCGGCATAATTATCCGAAAATGCAACTACACAATATAGGTTCACGCAACAATAAACCTAAAAAAAGAATAGCGCGCGGAGGAAAGCGCGGCACTTATTCGGGGCGCGGAATTAAAGGACAGAAATCCAGGGCCGGTCGCAGAATCAGGCCTGCAATCAGAGATCTTATTCTTCGGCTTCCTAAAAGACGCGGATACAGCAACCGCCCTGTTTCGGAAAAGCCTTTCATCATCAGCCTCTCCGAGCTCTCTCGTAAGGTTAAGGTCTTTTCCCCTAACAAAAAAATAATCGAAGTTGACCTCAATTTTCTGAAAGAAACGGGAATTTTGCCCGCCGATTACAGAGGAAAGGTAAAAATCCTTGGAGGGAATATTAAAGAAACAGTTTCGATAAAAGGAGTTCCGTTGTCCAAGTCCGCAAAGGAGAAAGTGGAAAAAGCAGGAGGAAAAATTTCGGCATGAACCGTTTTTTTCAGATATTTAAAATAAAAGATTTGCGCCGGAAGATTTTCATAGTAATCGGCATTTTGGTTTCTTTCCGCGTACTTGCGGCAGTGCCGATTCCGGGAATAGACGCTGTCCGTCTTGAACAATTTTTTTCTTCGAACCAGCTTTTGGGTTTCCTTAATATTTTTTCCGGAGGCGGATTATCGACTTTGTCGGTGGCGATGCTCGGTGTCGGACCGTATATAACCGCGACAATCATAATGCAGCTTTTGACGATTATTTTCCCGCGCCTGAAGGAAATGTATTACGAGGAAGGAGCGAGAGGCCAGGCGAAATTCAACCAATATTCGAGATATTTGACTGTTCCTTTGGCTTTTCTCCAAGCATATGGCTTTCTGACCCTTCTTATTTCACAGAATATAATAACGAGACCGGGTGCTTTCGAGATGATTGTTAACGTTCTTGCGATTACAGCCGGTTCGATGATAGCTCTTTGGTTTGGCGAGCTGATAAGCGAACAGAAAATCGGGAACGGAGTTTCGATGATAATTTTGGCCGGAATAGTAAGCAGTTTGCCGACCACCATCCAGCAAGTGCTTGTTTCATACACGCCATCCGCCTTGCCGACCTATATCGGCTTTATCGCAGTGACACTTTTTCTTATTGCCGGCGTGGTTTACCTTAACGAAGGACAGAGAAAAATACCGATATCCTATGCGCGGCGAGTAAGAGGAATGAAAATGTTCGGAGGGGTTCAGAGTTATTTGCCGCTCAAAGTGAACCAGGCCGGAATGATACCGCTCATATTTGCGATATCCGTTCTTCTTTTCCCTCAATTTCTTGCACAGGTAACGTCGATTTTTTCCGTGAATCTCGCATTGAAGCTGAACGACATTGTCACAGGATTTCTGAACAATCAGCTTTTTTACGGAATAATCTATTTCTTGCTTGTTGTTTTGTTCACTTATTTTTACACCGCAATCACTTTCAATCCCGAAGAGGTTTCCAAAAATTTGCAGAGAAGCGGCGGTTTTGTGCCGGGAATCAGGCCGGGAGGGGCAACTGCGGAGCATTTTTCGAAGCTCATCGGCAGGGTAACTTTCCTCGGGGCCATCTCGCTCGGGCTTATCGCCGTTCTGCCGATAGTGATCCAGGCGTTCACCAAAATTTCGGTTTTGAACGTCAGCGGGACGGCGCTACTCATAGTTGTAGCGGTCGTTCTCGATATGATGCGGCAAATAGATTCCCAGCTTCTTGCGAGGGAATACGAAGGGATAGAATAAAATTATTTTTTCTGCCGGCGGGCAGTGCTTTAGTCCTCGCCGATTATTCCGACGAAACGTCGGAAACCATGCCAATCGGCTGCGGATGTTGCTCAAAATACCATTCACTTCTTTACAAAGGTCGAATTTATTATTGGGAGATAGCGGCTGCGTGATTATTCGAGATCGTAGCTGTTTTTGTTTGATATATTTTGACAGAAAGTGTAAAAAATAAACATATGAAAAAAACCAGGGAAAAAGTATTTGTCGGGATGTCCGGTGGGGTGGATTCTTCCGTCGCCGCTTTGTTGCTGAGAAAAGAAGGCTACGACGTAGTCGGCGTTTTCATGCGTTCGTATAATATCGACGGCTGCGCGGAAAGGGATGCCGAAGACGCCCGGCGCGTGGCGGGGAAAATAGGGATTCCTTTTTACGTTTGGGATTTCGAGGAGGAGTACAAGAAGAAAGTCGTTGATTATATGGTTGAGGGTTATCGGCGCGGACTTACTCCGAATCCGGATGTCATGTGCAATAAAGAAATAAAATTCGGATTGTTTCTCGAAAGAGCGCTTGCAATGGGGGCAGACTACATGGCTACCGGGCATTATGTTCGGCTGCTTCGGAAAAACGCTGTTGCCTCAACCCGCTTCGCTCGTCCGGCGACTCGCTCGCTTGTCCTCGCCGCATCGGTCCTCTCGAATAGCGGACACCATGCCGATACGGTTGCGGAGGTTTCGGACAACAGCGTTTTTTCTCTCCTTACCGCCAGAGACAAAAATAAGGATCAGAGTTATTTCCTTTGGACTTTGACGCAGAAACAATTGAGACGGTGTCTTTTCCCTATAGGCGGATATTTGAAGCCGGAAGTGAGGGCGATTGCAAAAAAAGCGGGTTTGCTCACTGCCGAGAAAAAAGATTCACAGGGAATTTGTTTTTTGGGAAAAGTTACTTTGTCCGAATTCCTTTCGGAATACATACCTTCCAAAAATGGAGCTGTTTTGAACGCAAAGGGCGAGACGATAGGCGAACACGACGGAGCTCATTTTTATACCATCGGGCAAAGGCGCGGACTCGATTCGGGCGGCTGGAAAAGAGCGTCACGCGAAAGTATGCCGTTTTACGTTGCGGAAAAGAATATTTCGAACAATACGATAGTCGTAGCGGAAGGAGAAAGCGATGCTTCTCTCTACAAAAAAGAGATCCGGCTGACGGATATCAACTTGATAAGGCCGCATCCCGGCCTTGAAACTCCCGGTTCCGTTTTGGCGCGAGTCCGTTACCGCCAGCCGCTGGCCAAAGCCATGTTGACATCAGAAAACGCACCCTTCGACAAGCTCAGGGTGAGATTGGTTTTTAACCAATCTCAAAAATTCGTGGCAGCCGGGCAGTCGGCGGTCTTTTATTCGAAATCGGGCGAAATGCTCGGCGGCGGAGTAATATTGTAATAATGAAGATTCATAAATACTTCCATTCATGTTTGCTTCTGAAGGACGGTGATACGAGGATTCTTTTCGACCCGGGCGGTTACAGTTTCCTCGAGGGACGCGCGAAGCCCGAAGATTTCTCCGGTATTGACGCAATTGTGGTTACCCATTCACACAAAGACCATGCTGACCCGCGCGTAATTAAGGAGATCATGTCGCGCAATAATACAAAAATAATTTCCAACGTCGGCGTAAAAGACATGCTTGCAAAAGACGGAATAAATTGCGAAATCGGCGACGAAAACGGATTCAAAATCGGAAACTTTTTTGTAAAACCCGTAAAGGCGGACCACGAAAAAACTTTGAGAGCCGTTCCTGAAAATACGGCTTATGTCGTCAACGACGTTTTTTTGCACCCCGGAGACTCTCTCAATAAAAATCTTTATTCGCTTAAAATAAAAGCGCTTGCGTTGCCGGTCGCCGGACCGTGGGGGAAAGTTACGGAGTTCGCCGAATTCGCCAAAAACGTAGGGGCGGAAACAGTCATACCGATTCATGACGGGGTATTCGTTGAGGAATTCATCAATGGGCAATATAAAATGTGGGAAGATCATTTTTCGGGCTCGGGAATCCGCTTTTTCCCCTTGAGGACTACCAAAGAATTTTTGGAAATATGACTCAGTTTTACGAAAGTACGAATCTATATGAAAATACGAATAAACGTTTTATGCTCAAGTTTGCTGATAAATTTTTACCCAATTTCGTAATTAATTCGTAAATATTTTTTTATGCTTATAGTATTTACCGGAAACGGAAAAGGGAAAACTACCGCTTCGTTGGGGCAGATGATACGCGTTCTCGGGCGCGGGAAAAGCGCCTTGATGATACAGTTCATCAAGGGCCCTTGGCGCTCAGGCGAAGACGAGTTTGTCGAGCAATTCGAGAAATTTTTTCGAGAATCGCGAGATCCTGAGCCGGGGCGAAGGACAGATTCAAAATTTCAAATCCGGAAGATGGGGCTCGGTTTCGTTGGAATCCTTGGCGACAAACTGCCGCGCGAAGAGCATCAGAAAGCCGCCGAAAATGCGCTCGAATTTTTCAAAAAAGAAGCCGTTTCCGGAAAATGGCAATTGATAGTTCTCGATGAAATAAACGTTGCCGTCTCCCTCGGCCTTTTGAAGCCGACGCAGGTCATCGAAGCGGTGAAAGATTATCCAAAGGAAAAACTTCTCATAATGAGTGGAAGAAACGCCCCGCAGGAATTCGTCGATATCGCCAATCTGGTGACCGAGATGAAGGAAATAAAGCATCCTTTCAACGACGGGGAACTCGCAAAATATGGGATAGAGTTCTGACGCGATTATTTGCCAAAAAAATCTTTATCGCTTATAATCGGCAGCGAGGCAATACAAGAGTAGAAAACTCTTGTAGTTGCCGAGCAAACCGATTAATTAAGCATCGGCTCCATTAATAATCTTTACTCGTAATTGCAATCGGGCGATTTAGCCATCTGATAAAATGGAAGACACAAAGCAGGACAATTTAACCGATCTTTTCCCGGAAGGGGCCTTTAAAGAGTTAACCGAAGCCGGGGTGTTTTTGGGCAGGAGAAAAAATAAAACTCATCCGCGGATGAGACCTTATATTCTCGCTACCCGCAACGAGGTAGAAATAATCAATTTGCAGAAAACCACCGAGAATATAGAAAAAGCAGCGGCTTTCGTGAAAGGGAAAATAAGAAACGGCGGGACGGTAATGATAGTGGGCACGCAACCGCAATCGTCCGATGCGATAGCCGAATTTTCCAAGGAACTTAATCTTCCATATGTAAACGTGAGATGGCTCGGGGGACTGATAACGAACTTTAAAGTTCTTTCGAAAAGAATCGAATATTATAAAAAACTGAAGTCCGAACTCAAAAGCGGAGTTTTGGGAAAATACACGAAAAAAGAGCAGCTGGGTTTTGAGAAGGAATTGAGGCGTCTGGACGAACTTTTCGGGGGATTGGAAAATTACGCCGGAGTCCCGAACGTTCTTATAGTGATAGACCCGAATCAGCATATGACAGCCGTTTTGGAAGCGAACCGTCTCGAAATCCCCGTGGTAGCTTATATCAATACCGATATGGACCCCGACATTGTCGAATATCCGGTCGTCGGAAACACAAAAGCGAGAAAGAGCATCGGATGGTTTTTGGGGAAAATGAAAGAAGCTATTAAGGAAGGCAAAGCATCAATGGTTCAGCCAAAGGAAGATTCGAAGAAAGAGGAAACCAGTGTTCAAAATTAGGATTAGGAGATTAAAGCTTGAAAAATGACAGCCGATTCAACATCCGTAAAAAAACTCCGCGACATGACGGGTGCGGGAGTAATGGAATGCAAACAGGCGCTTTCCGAAAGCGGAGGAGATTTTGACAAGGCGATAAAAATAATTCACGAAAGAGGTCTTGCCAAAGTCGAAAAAAGAGCCGGCAAAGAAGCCGGCGCCGGGCTTATAGAATCTTACGTGCATAACGAACGGATAGGGGTTGTTCTTGATGTTCGCGCCGAGACAGATTTCGTGGTTCGTTCCGAACCTTTCAGGAAATTGGCCCACGAACTTGCCATGCAGGTGGCAGCCGCCAATCCGGCGAATGTTGAAGAACTTTTGAAACAGCCTTATATTAAAGACGAGTCCAAAACCGTTGACGATCTTGTGAAGGAAACAATCGCCCAAGTAAATGAAAATATAAAAGTCAGGACGTTTTCGCGTTTAGAGCTTTAATTTAGCGTAATGTGGAAAAACTTAGCACCGGGGTTGGTAAGGCAAAGGGTCATAATAGAGGGGACAACAGAGAAAATTGTTGAACCAGAGCAGATAAAGAAATATCTCTCTGATCTTGCGGATGTTTGTAAAATGGAAGTTCTCTCCGAACCCGTTGCGTATACTGCTCACGATATGGGCTACGGAGGTTGGATCCATTGGAAATCATCCGGAGCCGCATTTTATTCTTACCCGACTAACCCCCCCCTCTTCACGGTAGATTGTTACACCTGTAAGTCGTTTTCAACAGAAGAGGCCGCTGAATTTACCAGAAAGTTTTTCAACGCAATCGAATTGGCTTATAAAGAAATCGGGGTATAATTAACTTTATAACTTTAAACTTTTAACTTACCTGACATGCTTCAATTTATCTTAACGACTATTCTGATGGCTTCGCTCGGGACCATGCTTTATTTGATGGCGCGTTCGTTGCCGAGAGTCGAGGAAGAAATTTACGACAAGCCGGGTTTTATGGACAAGCTTGCCTCATCGGAAGTTCCGGAGAAAATAGACGCCGCCCTGAACGATTTCGTTCTTAAATTTTTGCGGAAAATAAAAGTCATTCTGCTCAAGGTGGACAATTCCATTACCGAAAAACTCAAGAAAATATCTCCGAACAACGGGAACGGAAAGCCGAGGATAGATTTCAAAGACTTGACCAGCACAAACGGAGAAAAGACGGAAGGCGCGGCTGTTTCTGACGGGATTGAAAAAACTCCTGATTCGGACAATAATTGATTCCGACCGGTTTTGCGTCGGTGGCGGAGTGGTCAATCGCACTTGACTGTAAATCAAGCGCCCTTTGCGGCTACGCAGGTTCGAATCCTGCCCGGCGCACCAATATCAAACTTTCCACAGGTTTGCCCTTCGTGATTTGGTAAAATTTATTAAATGGGTATTGAAACTCAAAGCCAACCCAGCCCGCCTGCGCAGGCAGGCAATTGGAAAAAAGGAATTTTTATTTCGCTATTTATTGTGGCGCTATCTTTTTTGTATGCGTTCCTACGCTATAACGTTGTTCGCAATGTCCCGTATGAACAAATCCCGCTTTTCATATCGAACAAGGTTTTCGCGCTTTCGTCTCTTATCATAATCGGCTCGGCGTTTTTGCTCGGCCCGTTGGCCGGATTTTTCCCGAAAACTTTCCTTCCTAAATTATATTTGAGAAAACCGCTCGGCCTTATAGGATTCGGCGTGGCCGCCCTGCATTCCTTTATTTCTCTTGCCATTCTGAATCCCTCATACTATCCAAAACTTTTTGATGCGAGCGGAAAGCTGAATTTTGTCGGGGAAACATCGCTTCTTTTCGGAATACTTGCCTTCGCTGTTTTTTCCATAACCGCGATTTCTTCAATCCCGGCGATAGAAGAAAGAATGAGGCCGGAGCAATGGAAGCGGATACAGCGGCTAGGGTATCTGGTTTACTTTTTTGTGCTTATGCATGTCGCAATCATGGGGTTCAAGGGGTGGTTTGACCCGGCGAGCTATAAATACGGACTGGTTTCCATTTCTCTCATTTCCGTTTTATTTATAATTTTCGTTTTCATTCTGCGTATTTTGGCAGGCGTTTTCAAAAAGAAGAACTGACAAGGGAGCTCATCTGCTTGACTATATAGCCTCTCAATTGTATTCTCCAGGTCATCAGTGGAGCTGCTTTTACAAGTTAATATGACGAAAGGAGGGGCAGGTGAACACCGTAAAATCAGGAATCGTGGCGTTCGCATTCGGCAGGCCTGCGTCGATTTCTTCGAATCGACGCATTGCCGAGATCGCGGCGAAGAATGCGCGGGAGTTTAAGGCTCCTATCTGCACTCAGCTCGACATTGAGCTGAGCAGGGAGTTCGACGTACATCGCGCTTGGGAAAGCCCTGACAAGCCGCCACCGACCCTGCGGCTCGCAAGGACGGCCGCTTATTGGGCGACTGAGAGGGGGATCACACATCTTTGGATCGTGGCCGCAAAGCCGCATCTGTGGCGTTGCGAGCGAGACCTCAAGTATGCCATCCGGGAAGCAGAGGCGAAAGTCGAGGTGGATGTCCTCGAAGAGGTTTTCGAATCCACTTCGGACGAGTGGTTTTGCCAAGACTCTTCGCAGAAGCATACGCGCTCGCGCAAAGAGTGGGAGAAAAGGGAGCGGATTTTGAAAATTACGCCCCTCTTCCTCTACAATTTCCTCTACGATTGGATTGCGAGCTGACGTCAGCGAAGTTCCCAAGGCACCCGCGCGGTTTATCCGTGCCGGGGCCTTTTTTTATTTGACTTTCATCTTGCAAGGCATTATTTTTTCGTTATTACCGCAGGGTAATTCCTGTCTGCCGCAGAGGGGCTGCGACGGAGGATTGAAACTTGAAAGGGGAAAAATGCTTAACTTACTGTTGCTTCTTGCTTTTCTGATCAGTCCCATACTGGTTTATGCGTCCGTCGTACTAGCGGTTCTCATGGTATTTTTCGAACCGGACCCCGACGCCCCAATGGAAACAACATACGGGATTCTTCTGCAAAGCGGCGGCGGAGCTTTGCACAAGGATTCACCGGCGTTGTGCTTCATAACGGGCGAAATATGCTTTTTTGTCTGCTGCGCCGTAGGTTTGATGTCCGTAACCGGGGCATTGGGATTTTCCGTTCCAGAAGGAGGGCTTGTCGTCCAAGTTGCTTCTTTCTGCATAGGACTGATCTTCTACGACTCCGTTTTCAAGGAGGTGGCCAAATCGCGCGGCCGTGAACTGGCAGAGAGGTCCTACAACAACCTGAGGCACATCTTAAGCAGCTAACAGTGCCGGACCACAAAAGCCCGTCGCTTCGTGGCAAAACAGACTCGCGGCTCCTGGGAAGATTCATCTGGGAGCCGTTTTTTTGACAGCTTTTCCGAAAAAGTTTAAAATTATCCTGTTTTAATGATTACTTAATGAAAATAAATTTATTTTTTAATCTAAGGTAGATGACAAACTTCTCAAAAAATATTTTGTGGGCAGTAATGACCCTCATTCTTATCTCCATGGTTTTTTCGGTATTCACCGAAACGACCGCCAAACCGGAGCGGCTGAGTTTGAGCCAAGTCGCCGAAAGGATTAACGCGGGGCAGGTTGCGGAAATCGGGATTAACGGCGATGACTTAACAGTAAAGCTTGCGGACGGGAAAACGGCGCTTTCCAAAAAAGAGACGGAGGCCGGCATTACGGAATCTCTAAAAAATCTCAACGTAAATCCTGATGCTCTGCAGAAAATCAAGATTACCGTCGAAAGTCCGTCCGGTTTCCAATACTGGGCGGCGATTCTCATCCCGACTCTTTTGCCCATTTTGATAATCGGCGCGATTTTCTGGTTCATGTTCCGGCAGGCGCGCACGGGAGTAAATCAGGCATTCAGTTTCGGGCGTTCCAACATACGCCTTTCGGGATTCGGCAAAGAGAAAGTTACTTTCAATGATGTCTCCGGGCTGAAAGAAGCCAAAGAGGAACTTCTCGAAATAGTCCAGTTTTTGAAAGACCCGAAGAAGTTTTTGGATTTGGGAGCGAGGATTCCGCGCGGAGTTCTTCTGATGGGGCCTCCGGGCACGGGCAAGACATTGATGGCAAGAGCCGTTGCCGGCGAGAGCAATGTTCCTTTTTTCAATATTTCCGCCTCCGAATTTGTTGAGATGTTCGTGGGTGTCGGCGCTTCGCGTACGCGTGACGCTTTTGCGACCGCAAAAAAGGCAGCTCCGGCCATTCTTTTCGTTGACGAAATAGATGCGGTCGGACGCCAGCGCGGAGCCGGGCTTGGCGGGGGAAACGACGAACGCGAACAAACGCTTAACCAGATTCTCGTCGAGCTCGACGGTTTCGACCGCGACACGCGCGTAATCGTTCTTGCCGCGACTAACAGGCCCGATATTCTCGACCCGGCGCTTCTCCGCCCGGGAAGATTCGATCGCAGGGTGGTTCTCGATTTGCCGGACATCAACGACCGCGAGGAAATTTTGAAAATACACAGCAAGGGCAAAGCGCTTGCCAAAGACGTCGATTTGAGAAAGCTCGCCGTCAGAACTCCGGGGTTTTCCGGCGCGGACCTCGCGAACCTCATGAACGAAGGAGCGATTTTAACCGGACGCGCCAATAAAAAAGTCATAGGACAGGACGAACTTTACAGCGCAGTCGAAAAAGTCATTCTCGGGCCGGAACGGAGAAACCGCGCCATCTCGGAAAACGAAAAGAAAATAACCGCCTATCACGAGGGCGGGCACGCTTTGGTCGCAGCCTCGCTTAAGGGCGCCGACCCGGTGCATAAAATTTCCATCATAAGCAGGGGAATGGCCGGCGGCTACACGATGAAATTGCCGCTTGAAGAAGAACATCTTCGCACAAAGACGCAATTTTTGAACGATATCGCCGTGATGATGGGAGGGTACGCTTCCGAGAGAATGACTTTCGGCGACGTTTCCACCGGAGCGTCCGACGACATCCGCCAGGCGTCCGAACTCGCGAGAAAGCTTGTTACCAAATACGGAATGAGCGAAAAACTCGGCCCGCTCACTTTCGGCAAGACGGAGGAAATGATTTTCCTCGGCAGGGAAATCTCTACGGAAAAGAATTATTCGGAAAAAATGGCGGAAAAAATAGACGATGAAGTCCGGGCATTCGCCGAACGCGCCCATGCGACCGCGCAAAAAATTCTCCAGACGAACAAAAAAGCGCTCAAAAAAATAGCCGAAACGCTTATGGAAAAGGAAACGCTCGAGGGCGACGAATTTTACAATTTGCTCAAACCATTTAAAATAAAGCCCGTAGTAGTATAGGAATTAGGGTTTCCATAGCCAATAGGGTTTTAGCCCTGTACCTTACCCTAGTGGCTGACACGCGCGCATAGCTCAACGGTGGAGCACCGAGCTTATACCTCGGGGGTTCTAGGTTCGAATCCTAGTGCGCGCACAGGTTAGAAATTCTTACAATGCGTACTCGCATTTTAGAATTTCAATCATCCCGAGCGAGTCCCGACGAAGGAGGGACGACGAGGGAATAACGAAAAAAGCAAACAAAATGAAAAATTTTAGTCTCAAGTTTATCGATATTTTGATAGGCATGGTGCTCGGTCTCGGTTTTCAATGGTGGCCGTTACTTCAATATCCATGGCAATACATGGCCTTTATTTTCGTGTATTTTGACATCGTTGATTATTGGATCGACTATTCTCCGTCGCTAAAAAAATTCCCGCCAAAAAGGGAAATTGATGTTATGCTTGATGTGGCGATTATGTTTGTGCTTTTCCTGTATATTTATGCCACTCAACTCACAGTGGTCTATTTTCTGGCAGCTTTCATTATCTGGCGAGTTTTGGATTATTTCTGGCTTTTGAGTTCCAAATACGAGTATTCTCCGGTAGGCACCGATAAACTTTTTGTCGATACATGGATGCAGTTCAATCTGATAGAAGCAGCTATTGCGGCAGTCTTAATTGGAGGAGCTATTCTGTTCAGCATAGAATCTTTAATTATCGTTATCGCATTTATCGTCTTCAGAGTTATCGTGCGGATATTAGCCAGCATGCGCTATAAAAAAGTTCACTTTGCTTGATTTGAAAATCGTTCAAACTACTCTATAATCTCCCCATGGACCTCAAGCAAGAACTCGAAGATTTGAAAACCGAATGCCGCCGTTTAGGCGGCCGGCTTTGACGTCGCCGGAAAAGAAAAACTGAAAAACGAGATAGAGGCCGAGATGTCGCGGCCGGAGTTTTGGTCGGACAAAAAGAAAGCAGACGAGAAAATAAAAACGTTTGGAGAACTAGATAATCTCATCAAGGGATATCGGGATATTGAAAATGGAATTGGGATATTGAAAGAAAACTTTACCGAAGACGGATTTTATGAAGTAAAAAGAAAATTTCGCCAACTGGAACTCGAAGAATTGTTCAAGAGCAAATACGACAAAGAAACCGCGATAATTTCTGTTTACCCCGGCGCCGGCGGCGAAGATGCCGGCGATTGGGCGCTTATGCTTTTTGAAATGTACCGGAAATACGCGGAACGGCGCAGATGGAAAACAGCGGTTATCGACGACACGCCGAACCGCCGCACGCTCGAAATAAAGGGGGATTATGCCTACGGGTATTTAAAAAAAGAATCGGGGGTGCACCGCCTTGTAAGAGTTTCACCGTTTTCCGCGAAGCAGTTGCGGCACACCTCGTTCGCATTGGTCGAAGTCGTTCCCGAACTCCCCGCGGTTGAGGAATCAAAAGTGGAAATTCCGGACAAAGACCTGAAATTTGAATTTTCGCGCGCCGGCGGACCTGGAGGGCAGAATGTGAACAAGGTGGAAACGGCAGCAAGAGTAATCCATATTCCTACGGGACTTGCCGCAAGTTCGCGAGCGGAGCGTTCGCAGGACCAGAACCGCCAGCGGGCATTAAGCCTCCTCAAATCGAAGCTTTTGCAGCTTATGGAAAAGCATAAAGTGGAAGAACTCGCTAATCTCCGCGTAAATGTGAAGCCGGAATGGGGAAACCAAATACGCTCTTACGTTCTTAATCCTTACAAACTCGTCAAAGACCACAGGACGGAAACGGAAACAACCCAAGTCGAAAATGTTCTGCAAGGAGATTTAGATAAATTCATTGAAGCAGAAGCGGAAAAATTGTAGTAAGGCGATATCGACCCGTTAGAAATAGCCCGCCCCAAAGATCCTAACGGGCGCGCAAGCGTGGGCGAGATTTCTAAACGGGGTTGATAAATTCGTAGAAGCTGAGGTAGAATTACTGGGCAGGACTGATAACTAGTAGCTGGCGGCTAGTAGTTATTTGTTTATTTATCGCCTATCGCCGCGAACCGTCAAATTGCCAATCACTTTTAGAGATGATCGCTTTCCAAAACATTTTTAAGATTTACAACAGCCATTCTGTGGCTCTGGAAGACGTAAATTTCCGCATAAATCCGGGGGAGTTTGTCTCGATTGTCGGGCGTTCCGGAGCAGGGAAATCAACTGCAATCAAGCTCTTGATAGGCGAGGAAAAACCGACAAAAGGTAGGGTATTTTTCGGCCAATACGAGGTGAATAAACTTGAAAACGACGAATTGCCGTATTTCAGGCGGCACATAGGCGTCGTTTTCCAGGACTTCCGTCTTTTGCCGAACAAGAATGCTTTCGAAAATGTGGCCTTCGCGATGGAGGCAGCCGGGCGGCCGCAGAGCGAGATAAAAGAAATGGTTCCGCAGGTGCTCGACATGGTCGGACTCAGCGGAAAGCTGGGAAATTTCCCTCATGAACTTTCCGGGGGGGAAATGCAAAGAGTCGCCATAGCGCGTGCCATGGTGAACCGCCCCGAAGTTATAATTGCCGACGAGCCGACAGGAAATCTCGACCCGTTCCACAGTGCGGAAATTATCGCGTTGTTGAAAAAAATAAACGGACTCGGAACGACGTTGATTCTCGCCACTCACGAAAAAGATATAGTGAACGACCTTGAAAAGCGCGTGATAACCATGGACAGAGGCAGAATAATAAGAGATGAAGAGAAAGGAAAATACATACTCGTTTAAATTTACAATTTACAATT
>JACQKT010000008.1 GCA_016204355.1 Candidatus Liptonbacteria bacterium | reverse complement strand
CTCTACAAGTATTCGGCCGCGGACAAAAACGGGAAAATAACCGAGGCGGACATCGAAGCCGATAGTTTGAATCAGGTTCTTTATTTCCTTTCTCAGAAAGAACTGAAGCCCATATCAGTGGAACCGATAAAAGTCGCAAAAGGCGGAATTTTCGGCCTTTTCGACAAAATTACCGTAACAGACAAACTTTTTCTTGCAAAATATATGTCGCTGATGCTCAAAGTGGGCACGGACCTCATTTCCGCCGTCAACATATTGATTTCTGATTTCAACAAGCCTTCCATGAAAAATTTTCTTGTTGAAGTAAGGGAAAGTTTAAGCCGGGGGAGGCCCTTTTATGAAGCTTTCGCAAAATATCCGAAAACGTTCTCGGTGGTTTTTGTTAATCTGATCAAAGCCGCAGAAGAGTCGGGCAATTTACAGCAAACATTTGAAGATTTAAGTTTTTCGCTCCAGCGCGAAGCAGAGCTTCGAAGCAAGATAAAGTCCGCATTCATATACCCGATAATTTTGTCGATTATGGCTGCAGTAATAGTTATATTTCTCGTTACTTTCGCACTGCCCAAAATAGCAGATGCTTTTTCTCAGGCAGGAATCAAACCGCCTTTGTTTTCAAGAATAGTTTTCGGAATAGGTCTTTTCGTAGGACACAACATAATTATTTTGGGAACGATTGCTTTAATACTAATCGGCTTTTGCAGCTACTTTTTCTTCAAGAATTCTACAGGCATACGCATGAGAAGCCGCATCCTCGAAAACACGCCGATGATAAAGAACATATACAACGATTTGGCGATTCAGACGTTTTCTTCGACCTTCAGTTCTCTTATGAAAGCAGGCCTGCCGATAGTCAGATCGATAAATATTACCGCGGAAGTTGTAGGGTCTGAAAAGTTCAAAGTGAGTCTGAAAAGAATCGGCGAGGAAGGACTTGCCAAAGGGTTAAGCGTCGGCGAAGCTTTCAGGCGCGAGCAGGTTTTCCCTAACGTGGTAAGCAGCCTGATTGCAATTTCGGAAAAAGCGGGACACCTCGATGAAATTCTGAAAACGCTGGCGGAATTTTATGCGACAAGAGTGGAAGAAAGTATAAGGGCGCTGGTTTCCCTTCTTGAGCCGCTACTTCTTTTGATTATGGGATTTTTGGTAGCAGCGATAGCTTTATCTATAATTATTCCGATATACCAGCTTACTACCCAGTTTTAATAAAAATAAAGAAATTGGAGCAAGAAAATTGTGAACACACAAACTTAATTTTTAAGAAGTGCAAATGCAATTTTTTTCTAAAAATAATTCTGCATTGAACAAAAGAGGGTTTACCATTGTAGAGGTCACTCTTGTTGTTGTAATAGTAACCATTATATCATCTGTCGGCATCGTTTCCCTTTTCAACAGAAGAGGAGAAACCGAACTAGCAGGTGCCGGGCAGAAAATAACGTCTTTGCTCCATGAAGCAAGAAGCCGTTCTGTTTCGCAGGCCTCCAGCACCAGTTGGGGAGTTCACTTTGAAAATTCAACTTCCACCACGCCGTTTTACGCATTATTTTATTCACCGACTTACAGCACTTCGACGACTATCGGATATTATACTTTGCCTCAAAGTCTCGCCTACGACAGCTCAACAATTTCAGTCGGTTCTTCCACAAACATAACTTTCAGCCAGTTGACGGGTCTTGCCTCGGCATCGACCTCGATAAGAATTTATCTTTTAAAAAACGGACCATTCGATTCCGTAACAATAGGAATCGCTTCTTCCGGTGTGGTAAGTTATTTGTCGCTAGCTCCGGTCATAGCGAATGTTTCCGTGTCCAATATCACGACGACCGGCGCCAAAATAAATTGGGATACCGACCAGCCGGCGGATTCTGTCGTCAACTACGGCCTGACCTCCGGTTACGGCT
This sequence comes from Candidatus Liptonbacteria bacterium, assembly GCA_016204355.1. GTDB lineage: Bacteria > Patescibacteriota > Minisyncoccia > UBA6257 > 2-01-FULL-56-20 > JACQKT01. The sequence goes on along the minus strand of JACQKT010000008.1, from coordinate 948 downwards.
CGTCATCTTCCGATTCGTCGCAAGCCAGAAGCCACTCGGTGCCTCTTTCCTCTTTAACATGGGGCACAACGTACCACTACCAAGTCAGGTCATCCAATTCAGGGGGTGTGTCGACGTCAAGCGATGCCACCTTCACCACAGCGTCAGTTGAGCAAACGGACTTTGTTGCCCCCACCCCCAACCCTGAAACATTCGCTTCCGCACCTTCAGCCGTTTCCAGTTCTTCCGTATCGATGACTGCAACTACGGCAACGGACGCAGATTCGCCCCCTGTCGAATATCTTTTCACTTACTCCTCCTGCTCGCAGGACAACGGAACAAGCGGCGCTTCGTCAACCTGGCAAAGCTCAACTTCATATACAAACTCCAGTCTCGACGTCAACAAATGCTACGCATACAAAGTCACAGCAAGAGACTCCGCAACCCCGACACCAAATTCTACATCCCCGTCTGCGACCTCAAGCGTCTATACCCTCGCCAATGTTCCCGGAGCGCCGACAATATCGGGGCCCGCTACATCGACATTAACCCTGTCCAACAATCCCAACGGCAACCCGACAGCGAACCCCTCGACATTTTTTGCCGTTTACGTTTCCTCATCTGTGCCGTCAGACTCGAGATGGAACGGATTCTGGATCGATTCTGCCGGAACGGGAACTAGCACTTTAGAGGTCTGGATGTCGAATTCCCAACTGACAAATTTTGTCATCAGCGGGCTGAACACATCCACCACTTATAACTTCAAAGTCAAAGCCCAGAACGGAGACGGTACGGCAACGGCCTTAAGTACAGCGGGAAGCGGCACTACAGCCGACACCTCTCCTCCCACCCCCAACCCGATGACATTCGCTTCAGCCCCTGCCGCAGTATCAAGCTCATCCATCTCCATGACCGCCAGTACGGCAACAGACGCCGATTCTCCGCCGGTCAGCTACCTCTTCACGTATG